>JANXRY010000033.1 GCA_025356635.1 Gammaproteobacteria bacterium | reverse complement strand
CACCATGCGCTCGGCATTGGCCGGATGATTGTGCAGTATCACCTGCGACTCGCTGAGCAGCGTTCGCCAGCGGCGCCCCACGTCCCCATGCGGCATATGCTCGAACAAATCAGCGCCAAGTACATGCTCTGGCAAAGCGAAATCAGGCTGGCTGGTTCCACCGGGCAGACGAAGAAACCAGCGATCGGAGGCTGTGGCCGACATTTGCAAGCCAGCATCCTCGAAGACTGGCTGAAGCCCAGTCAGGAAACGCCTCGATTGATCGTCGTCGATTTCGAGATTACCCCAGGCCAGCAAGCGCACACCAGCCATGTCGGCCCAGCAATGGACCGGATCGGCGCGCAGCCAGAGATGATCGCCGGCATCGCCGGCATCGAATTGCCGCTGGATCGCCGCCATCGGCCAGCCGTGCGGTTGCAGCGTGAAGTAACGTTCCAGCTGCGCCCGTTCGCCGGAATCTGCATTCGCAAATCGGTCGGCACAACCAAGACGTTTCGCGAATTCAGCGCTCAGCGACTGCCCTGCAAACCGACGACGTTCCGGCAGCAGCAGGATCGACTGCATCAACCGACGTAGCGCACCGCGATGATGTCGAAGTCGCGATTGCCGGCCGGCGCCTGGATGGTGATGGTGTCGCCCTCGTGCTTGCCGATCAGCGCCCGCGCGATCGGCGAGGAAATCGAGATGCGCCCATGCTTCAGGTCTGCTTCGAGGTCGCCAACGATCTGGTAGGTCACTTCATTGCCGCTTTCGGTATCGGCGAGATCCACGGTGGCGCCGAAGACCACGCGAGTTCCGGCATTCAGTGTAGCGACGTCGATCAGTTGCGCGTGCGAGAGCACCGACTCCAGTTCCTGGATCCGGCCCTCGATGAAGCCCTGCTGTTCGCGGGCGGCGTGGTACTCGGCGTTTTCCTTAAGGTCGCCGTGCGCACGTGCCTCGGCGATGGCATTGATCACCGCCGGCCGGCGCACCGACTTCAGGTTATCCAGTTCTTCGCGCAAGCGCTGCGCGCCGGTCACGGTCAGGGGCGACCTCATGGCCGCAGCTCCGCGTGCAGTTCTTGCAGCGACCAGACGCGCGGGTGGTTGCGGGTATCGATCGCCTGGATCAGCGCGCGCGCACCAGGAATGGTGGTCGAGTAAGTCAACCGATGCTGCAAGGCCTCGCGTCGTATCGAGAAGGAGTCGGCGATTGCCTGCTTGCCCTCGGTGGTGTTGACGATATAGGTGATCTCGCCGTTCTTGATCAGGTCGACGATATGCGGGCGGCCTTCGATCACTTTGTTGATGCGCGCGCAGGCTATGCCCTGTTCCTGCAAGTAACTCGCGGTGCCGGAAGTCGCCACCAGCGAGAAGCCGCGGCCAATAAGCAGGCGGGCGACGTCGAGCACGCGCGGCTTGTCCGCGTCCCGGACCGAGATGAAGGCCTTGCCGACCAGCGGCGCCTTGATATTGGCGGCTTCCTCGGCGCGGCCGAACGCTTCGGCGAAAGTGCGACCGACGCCCATGACTTCGCCGGTGGAACGCATTTCCGGGCCCAGGATCGGGTCGACGTTCTGGAACTTGGCGAACGGGAAGATCGCTTCCTTGATCGAGTAGTAGCCGGGCACGACTTCGCGGGTCGCGCCCTGCGAAGCGAGGCTCTTCCCGACCATGCAACGGGCGGAAATCTTTGCCAGCGGCACGCCGATCGCCTTGGAAACGAAGGGCACCGTGCGCGAGGCGCGCGGATTCACTTCGAGCACGAAAATGGTCTCGACACCGGCGTCGTCGGTCTGGATCGCGAACTGGGTGTTCATCAGGCCGATCACCTTGAGCTCGCGCGCCATCTGCGCGACCTGTACTCGCAACTTGTCCTGGGTAGCCGCGCTCAGGGTGTAGGGCGGCAAGGAACAGGAGGAGTCGCCCGAGTGCACGCCGGCTTCCTCGATGTGCTCCATGATGCCGCCGATCAGGACGTTGCCTTCGACGTCGGCGATGATGTCGACGTCGACTTCGACCGCGTTGTCCAAAAAGCGATCCAACAGGACAGGCGAATCGTTTGATACTTTGACGGCTTCACGGATGTAACGCGAGAGATCATCGTCGGAATAGACGATCTCCATCGCCCGACCGCCGAGCACGTAGCTGGGGCGCACCACCAGCGGGTAGCCAATCGTGGCCGCATGCGCCAGCGCCTGTTCGGCGGTGCGCGCGGTGCGGTTGGGCGGCTGCAGCAGGCCGAGTTTCTCGACCATCTTCTGGAAACGTTCGCGGTCTTCGGCCAGGTCAATGGAATCCGGCGACGTGCCGATGATCGGCGCGCCAGCTGCTTCCAGCGCCCGTGCCAGTTTCAGCGGTGTCTGGCCGCCGTATTGGACGATCACGCCGACCGGCTTCTCGAGGTCGATAACTTCGAGCACATCCTCTAGCGTCAGCGGTTCGAAGTACAGGCGGTCGGAGGTGTCGTAATCGGTGGAGACCGTCTCCGGATTGCAGTTGACCATGATGGTTTCGTAACCATCTTCGCGCAGCGCCAAGGCGGCGTGGACGCAGCAGTAGTCGAACTCGATGCCCTGGCCGATGCGGTTGGGGCCGCCACCGAGCACCATGATCTTCTTGCGCTCGGTCGGCGCCGCCTCGCATTCGTCCTCGTAGGTCGAGTACAGGTAAGCGGTGGTGGTGGCGAACTCAGCGGCGCAACTGTCGACTCGCTTGTAGACCGGGCGCACGCCAAAGGCCCGGCGCAGGGCGCGGACGGCGGACTCGTCGGTGCCGGTGAGCTGCGAGAGTCGCGCGTCGGAAAAGCCCTTGCGCTTGAGCTGGCGCAGGCGCTTTCCGTCCAGCGCGACCAGGCCCTGCGCCTTCACTTCCCCTTCCAGCGCAACCAATTCTTCGATCTGGTCAAGAAACCAGGGATCGATGAAGCTCAAGTTGAACACGTCCTCGACGTCGAGCCCCGCACGAAATGCTTCCGCGACCTGGAACAGGCGCTCGGGACCCGGCTCCTTCAGCTCGCGCCGGATCTTGGCCAGGCCGTCTTCGCCGCGACCGGCATCGCCGGTGGGGTCGAGGCCGACCTTGCCGATCTCCAGGCCGCGCAAGGCTTTCTGCAGGGATTCCTGGAAGGTCCGGCCCATCGCCATCACTTCGCCCACCGATTTCATCTGTGTGGTCAGGCGGGCGTCGGCGGCCGGAAATTTCTCGAAGGCGAAGCGCGGGATCTTGGTGACCACGTAATCGATGGTCGGTTCGAACGAGGCCGGCGTGGCGCCGCCGGTGATCTCATTGCGCAATTCGTCGAGCGTGTAACCCACCGCCAGCTTGGCCGCGACCTTGGCGATGGGAAAACCCGTTGCCTTGGAGGCCAGCGCCGACGAGCGCGAGACGCGCGGGTTCATTTCGATGACGACCACGCGGCCGTCCTGGGCATTGATGCCGAACTGCACGTTGGAACCGCCGGTGTCGACGCCGATCTTGCGCAGAACGGCGATCGAGGCATCGCGCAGGCGCTGGTATTCCTTGTCGGTCAAGGTCTGCGCCGGCGCCACCGTGATCGAGTCGCCGGTATGCACGCCCATCGGGTCGAGGTTTTCGATCGAGCAGACGATGATGCAATTGTCCGCGGTGTCGCGGACTACTTCCATCTCGAATTCCTTCCAGCCCAGCACCGACTCTTCGACCAACACTTCGTGCGTGGGTGAGAGTTCGAGACCGCGCGTGACGATCTCGACCAACTCTTCGCGGTTGTAGGCGATGCCGCCGCCGCTGCCGCCGAGGGTGAAGCTGGGCCGGATGATGGTCGGATAACCGACCCGCGACTGGATGTCGATCGCTTGTTCGAGCGAGCGGGCGATCTCGGCTTTCGGGCAATCCAGCCCGATTTCCTTCATGGCAATCCGGAACAACTCGCGGTCCTCGGCCATGCGGATGGCTTCGCGCGAGGCGCCGATAAGTTCGACGCCGTATTTGTCGAGCGTGCCGGCATCGGCGAGGTCGAGCGCGCAATTGAGTGCGGTTTGGCCGCCCATGGTCGGCAGCAGGGCGTCGGGTTTTTCCTTGGCGATGATGCGTTCGACCGTGGCCGGGTTGATCGGCTCGATATAGAC
>JANXRY010000045.1 GCA_025356635.1 Gammaproteobacteria bacterium | reverse complement strand
AACCTACCGGTAACCTCGATGAGAAAACCGCCGCCGCCGTGTTCGAATTATTGCTTGAACTCAATCGCGAAGTGGGCACGGCTCTGGTGCTGGTTACCCATGATCGCCGCCTGGCACGCCGGCTCGATCGAACACTGGAGCTGACCGATGGCCGATTGCAACCGCTGATCGAGCAAGGTTGAGCCATGGCCAACCGCTCACCGCCACCGTTTGGATTATCGGTGGCGGCGGCGCTGTTGGCGGGCGTCAGCGTGGTCCAGTGGTCGCCGGCGTTACCGTCGATCTTCGTTGCGAGCATCGGGCTGTTGCCGTGTCTGTGGCTGTTCGCGAAAGGGCGCCGTTGGCGTATTCCGGCGAGCTTCGTGTTCGGCATCGCCTGGGCCTGCGTGGTCGGTCAATGGGTAATGCAGCATCGCTTGCCTGCTGAACTTTCGCGCTCCGACTTGTGGATCGAGGGCAGGGTGCTTGGCCTGCCGCAAAGCGAGAGCGACTCGGTTCGTTTCGATTTCGCAATTACTGCAGGATCACCCGGCGCACCGGTTGGCCAGAATGTTCGTTTGGGCTGGTACAGCCATCCGCCCCGGATCGAGCCCGGCAGCCGATGGCGATGGTGGGTTCGGCTGAAACGGCCACGCGGCGTGCTCAATGCCGGCGGTTTCGACTTCGAGAAGAACGCGCTGGCCCAGCGACTTGCGGCCACCGGCTATGTCCATGATCCGTTCAAGGCGCGCCGACTGGCACCGGGAGCTGGCCTGGACAGCTGGCGCGACCGGTTGTCAGCACAAATTGGCCAGGCATTACCCGGCGAGCACGCACGATTCGTGCAGGCATTGGCGATTGGCGATACCCGTGGTCTTTCCGACAGCGATTGGGAAATCCTGCGGGCAACCGGGCTGACCCACCAGATCGCGATTTCCGGCCCGCATGTCGGCATGGTGGCGGGCCTGGGTGCGCTGTTGTTGCTGGGTCTATATCGGCTGCTACCTTCGGCCGGCAGGGCTTTGCCGCGACCACAGGCAGCCGGCATCGCCGCGTTACTGGCCGCATTCGCCTACACGGCACTCGCTGGTTTTGCGCTGCCGACGGTACGTACTTTGTTGATGATCGCAGTCGTGGTGCTGGCACGCTGCCAGCGGCGGGCGCAATCGGGTGCGCAAGCCATCGCCCTGGCCCTGATCGTCATATTGCTGATGGATCCATTGTCGGTACTAGCGCCAGGTTTCTGGTTGAGTTTCCTTGGTGTCGGCTGGCTGCTCTGGTGCCTGCCGCATGGGACCGAAGCCGGATGGTTTCGCTCCTTCCTCGACGCACAGGGAGTGGCGGTATTGGGACTTCTGCCACTGACCATCTGGTTTTTCGGGCAAGCCTCGCTGGTCGGCCCATTCGCCAACCTCATCGGCATCCCGGTGATCGGTCTGGGCGTGGTGCCGCTGGCGTTGCTGGGGCTGTTGCTCTTGCCGATTTCACCATGGGCGGCAAGTCTGGCCTGGAAATTATCGGCCGGATTGATGGATGCCCTGTGGTGGTGCCTGGAACGCATGGCGCACTGGCCTTGGGCGATCGCCTGGTTGCCGGAGCCGAGCTTGCTGGCATTGCTGCTGGCCGCGATCGCGGTGTTCTGGTTGCTACTTCCGCGCCACATTGCGGGCAAGCCACTGGCGCTTCTGCTGCTCCTGCCGATGTTGTGGCCGAAGATCGATCTTCCGAGGCAAGGCGCGGCAGAAATCACCGTCATTGACGTCGGGCAGGGCTTGTCGGTGCTGGTGCGCACGTCCCGCCATGCACTGCTCTTCGACACCGGGCCGCATGCACCGCGCGGACTCGATTTTGGCGAGGCGGCCGTGGTTCCGGCCCTGCATGCCGAAGGCGTGAGCCATCTCGACCTGCTGGTGGTCAGCCATGGCGACAACGACCATGCCGGTGGCATGGTGGCGGTGCAGCGTGCTTTTTCACCGCTGCCGACTCTGGCGTCGGAAGGCTGGGCAGCGCCCGGCGCCAAGCCTTGCCGTCGAGGTGCCCATTGGCGCTGGGACGGCGTTGAATTCCGATTCCTGCATCCGCCCGACAACTATCCCTACCTGCGTAACGACAGCTCCTGCGTACTGCGCATCGAAGCCAGTGGGCATGTCGCGCTATTGCCGGGGGACATCGGCCATTGGGTCGAGGCACGGCTGCTGCATGAGCAGCGCGACCTGCTGCGAGCTGATCTTTTGCTGGTTCCGCACCATGGCAGCGCTACTTCTTCGTCACCCGGGTTCCTCACGGCTGTGGCTCCGCATTGGGCGGTATTCGCCACTGGTGCCGAAAATCGTTTCGGCCTGCCACATCCGGCGGTGCTGGCGCGCTATCGCAAAACAGGTGCCGCCCTGTTCGACACGGCCACTTCGGGCGAGTTGAGTTTCCGGTTGGATCGGTCGGGGGCGCACCTGGAATCAGTCCGCCGACGTGACCAGCCACGCTACTGGCAGCGCTGATGGCTGGAGCGGGGGCATCCCGCTCAGGCTATGCTATCGGCACCCCTATCGCTGACAGGTGATGCGTGCTCGAACTCGTCAAGACCGGCGGCCTGGTCATGGTGCCGATCCTGTTGCTGGCCATCGTGGCCATGGCCATTGTCATCGAACGATTCTGGAGCCTGCGCCGCAAGGAAGTTCTACCGCCAGGCCTAGGCGAGGAAGTCAGGGCCTGGGCACGTGGACGCCAGCTCGATCCCGGCCATATCGAAGTACTGCGCCGGAATTCACCACTGGGCGAGTTGCTGGCCGCTGCGCTGGACATGCGCTTCCGTCCGCGCGAACTGATCAAGGAGCGGCTTGAAGATGTCGGCCGGCATGTTTGCCACCGGCTGGAGCGGTTCATGAATACGTTGGGCACCATCGCCAGCGTGTCGCCTTTGCTGGGTTTGCTCGGCACCGTGTTCGGCATGATCCAGATGTTTCTTAAAATCCTGGTCACCGGCATCGGCGACGTCAACCAGTTGGCCGGCGGCATCGGCCAGGCCCTGGTCAGCACGGCAGGCGGATTGTGCGTCGCGATTCCGGCGCTCATGTTCCATCGCTACTTCCGTGGCCGGATCGCGGAATACGTGATCGAAATGGAAGCGCAATCCATCGCTCTGGTCGACGCGCTCGATGAAGGCACCGTGCCCATTGCGCGCAGCCCGCTGGCACGGACCCGGATGAGCGACACATGAAACTGGGTGGGCATGGCAGCCCTGGCAGCGACGAACCCGAGATCAACCTGATCTCGCTGATCGACGTGTTGTTCTGCCTGATCCTGTTCCTGGTCATGACCACGACCTTCACCCAGCGCTCGGTGATGAAGTTGCAACTGCCACAGGCGGAGTCCGCCGCCCGGGCGGATCCGGGCAACACACTCGTGGTAGCGATCAATGCCGATGGTAAATATTTCATCGGCAACAATGAAGTCCTCAAAACCGATCTTGCTTCGGTGAAGGAAGCGATCGTTCGCGTTGTTGGCGATGACCGCAAGCAACCGGTGGTACTACGTGCCGACGGCCGGACTCCGCACCAGTCGGTGGTTACCGCCATGGATGCGCTCGGGCAACTGGGCTTTACCCGGCTGTCGATCGCGACGGCGCCCGAGCAACGAAGATGACTGAAGCCACACCGAGTCCCTGGCGGACCTACCGGCGTCTGCTCGGTTACGCACGGCCTTACCGCGGGTTCATGGTTGCGGCGGCATTGGGCATGATCGTTGAAGCCGGCGCGGCCGGAGCGTTCACTTCCCTGATGCATCCAATGGTCGACCAGACGTTCGTCGCCCGTGACCCGACCGTGCGCTGGAGCCTGCCACTGGCTATCCTGGGGCTGTTCGTTTTGCGCGGTTTCGCTACTTTCGTCACCGACTACGGCATGGCCCGGGCTGGGCGCAGTGTGGTTCGCGACCTGCGTGCGGCGATGCTCGCCAAGTTCCTGCGTCTGCCCAGTTCGCGTTTTGACATCGAACCGGTACCGGCCCTGGTCTCGCGCCTGAACTACGATACCGAGCAAGTGTCCCAGGCCACCAGCGAGGCGCTCAAGGTCATCATCACCGACAACCTGACCATCCTGACCCTGATCGGGGTGATGCTTTACCAGAGCGTGCGGGTCACGTTGGCGATGCTGGTGGTGGCGCCCTTGATCGCGCTGATTTCAAGCCGCGTCGGCCGCCGTTACCGGCAGATCAACCGCGGCATCCAGAGTGGTGTTGCCAGCATGGCACAGTCGGCCGAACAGGCACTGGCCGCGCAACAGGAAGTGAAGGTCTATGGCGCGCAGCAGGCTGAACTCGAGCGTTACCGCGCCTTGGTCGAGCGCAACCTGCGCCTGAGCATCAAGGTCGAGACCACGCGCGCCAGTGCTTCCTCGCTGGTCCAGATTCTGGCGGCGCTGGCGCTGGCAGTGATCCTGCTGGTGGCCGGTTACGAGGCCGCGCACGGTCGCATGTCGGCCGGCAGCTTCGTTTCCATCATGATGGCGATGATGGCGCTGATTCCGTCGCTCAAGCGAATCACCAGTATCCAGAGTGCAGTACAGCGTGGCATCGCCGCGTCGGAACGTATTTTCGCCTTGCTCGACGAACCCGACGAACCCGATACCGGCTCGCGCCCGCTGCAACGTGCCCGTGGCGAGATTGAATTTCGCGATGTCGCGGTTCGCTATGGCCGCCAGACCACGGCGGCATTGTCTTCAATCAACTTTCGCGCGCAGCCGGGAACCGTCACGGCCATCGTTGGTCGTTCCGGGAGCGGCAAGTCAACGCTGATCCGCCTATTGCCGCGTTTCTACGAAAGCACCGCAGGCGAGGTGCGGCTTGATGGTGTGTCGATCAGCGAATACCGGCTGGCCGACTTGCGCAGGCAGATTGCCTTGGTCAGCCAACAGGTGATGCTCTTCGATGGTAGCGTCGCCGAAAACATCGCCTATGGCCAGGCCGGGGTGGATGCTGCCTCGGTACGCCGGGCCGCGGAAGCAGCCAACGCACTGGAGTTTATCCAACGCCTGCCGCAGGGGCTGGATACGCCTATTGGCGAGAACGGCGCGCTGCTTTCGGGTGGGCAACGACAGCGCATCGCGATTGCCCGGGCGATCTTGAAGGATGCGCCGATCCTGATCCTCGACGAGGCCACCGCGGCGCTGGACAACGAATCCGAACGTCTGGTCCAGGACGCATTGAACCGGCTCATCCCCGACCGGACCACGCTGGTGATTGCGCACCGGCTGTCTACCATCGAGCATGCTGACCAGGTGCTGGTACTCGACATGGGCAGGCTGGTCGAGCAAGGCACGCACGCCGACTTGCTGGTGCAGGGTGGTTTGTATGCGCACCTACATCGGATGCAATTCCGCGAGATGGGGGCGGAGTGAGTCCACGCATCGAGGGCTGGCTCCAGCAACGCTGGTATGGCGGGACTCCTGCCGGCCCCGGGTTGCGCATGCTTGCGGGCCTTTACGCTTTGGCGGCAAAAGGTAGCCGAAGTCGATCTGCGCAATGCCTGCCAGTGCCGGTCGTGGTGATCGGAAATTTCACCGTCGGTGGAACCGGAAAGACTCCACTGGTGATCGCGATCGCTACAGGGCTCGCCGCCCAAGGTTACCAACCGGGTATCGTCAGCCGCGGCTACGGTCGCAAGAGCAAGCGTCCATTGCGGATCGAGGTGGACACTCCGGTCGCCGAGTGTGGCGATGAGCCGCGACTGATTTTCGAACGCACCGGTTTACCGGTATTCGTTGACGCCGATCGCGTCGCCGCATCGGAGCGTGCCATTACCGCCGGCTGCGACCTGATCATTGCCGATGACGGCCTGCAGCACCGGCGTTTGCATCGTGATGTCGAAATCGAAGTCGTGGATGGCGAACGCGGTTACGGCAATGGCTTGCTGCTGCCGGCCGGACCCTTGCGCGAGCGTCCGCGTCGCTGCGACATGCGCGTCGTCAATGGCGGTGCCGAAGTGCCGGCTGGAGACTGGAAGATGCGCCTGATCCTCGGCGAAGCGTTGTCGCTGCAGGATCCTGCGCAGCATCGTCCCGTGACCGACTTCGCCGGCCATCCGGTGCATGCAGTTGCCGGCATCGGCAATCCCAGGCGGTTTTTCAAGGCACTCGCGAGCGCCGGGTTGAACCTGACGCCCGTACCGTTCCCGGATCACCACAAATTCCAGCGTTCCGATTTCCCGGACGACTCACGGTGCGTCCTGATGACGGAAAAAGATGCGGTTAAATGCCGCGGTCTCGGGCTTGCCAACGCCTGGGCGGTACCCGTCGTGGCGGAACTTCCGGCAGAATTCTTCCCGAGCCTCCTGTCCCGGTTGCGAAAGCCATGAGTGAATTGGATTTCATCGTCGCAATTCCGGCGCGTCACGCTGCCTCCCGCTTGCCCGGGAAACCGCTTCGGGCCATTGCTGGCGAGCCGATGATCCTGCACGTGGCTCGGCGTGCCCTTGCTGCCGGCGCGCTTGAGGTGGTGGTGGCGACTGACGATGAACGCATTGCTGAAGCCGTGCGCGGCCTCGGCGTTACCGTCTGCATGACCAGCGCCGAGCATGTTTCCGGCACTGATCGCCTGGCCGAATGCGCACAGTTGCTGCATTGGCCGGAGCACCGGATCATCGTAAACCTGCAGGGCGACGAGCCATTCGCACCCGCGGCAGGGATTCGAGCCGTTGCCCGCACGCTCGCTGATTCGAATGCCGATATGGCGACATTGGCAACGCCAATCAACGACAGCAACCTCCTGTTCGATCCGAATGCAGTGAAAGTGGTGCGTGACGCGAATGCGCTGGCCCTGTATTTCAGCCGGGCACCGATCCCCTGGCAGCGCGATCGCCTTGCCCGTGACCGAATCTCGCCACCGGCACCGGGTGTGCTGCGCCATATCGGCATCTACGCCTATCGTACCGGTTTCCTGCGTCGTTTCGCCGGTCTGCCGATCGGCGAGCTGGAGCGATTGGAATCGCTTGAACAACTGCGCGTGCTGGAAGCGGGCTACCGGATAGCCGTCGGCATCACACCGGTGGCATTTCCGCCCGGTGTCGACACCGAGGACGATCTGTTGCGAGCGAATCAGTACATGAGTGCCGGTGGCGCAGCCCAGGACTGAACCGCCGTTTTCGCCGATAATGCCCAGATGCACGATCCTTCCATGGCTGCGAGCTTCGACGGCAAGGAATTCACCCGCGAACTGACCAGTGCGCCCGGTGTTTACCGGATGTTCGGTGCCGACGGATCGGTGCTTTATGTCGGCAAGGCGGCATCGCTCAAGAAGCGCGTCGCCAGTTATTTTCGCGCTGATCTGCCATCCCGGCGCATCGCCCTGATGGTCGCGCAGATCGTTCGCATGGAAGTGACAGTCACGCGCAGCGAGTCCGAGGCGCTTATCCTCGAAAACCAGCTGATCAAGTCGCTGCGCCCGCGCTACAACATCCTGCTGCGCGACGACAAGAGCTATCCCTACATCCTGTTGACCGACGAGACCTGGCCGCGCATCGCTTTCCATCGCGGCCCACGCGCCGCCGCCGGTCGCTATTTCGGCCCATTCACCAGCGTGCTCGCGGTGCGCGAAACGCTGGACCTGATGCAGAAGATCTTCAAGCTGCGGACCTGCGAGGACAGCTACTTCCGCAATCGCAGCCGGCCCTGCCTGCAACACCAGATCGGTCGCTGTAGCGCACCCTGCGTCGGTTTGATCGCCCCGTGCGATTACGACGCAAGCGTGCGCAGGGCGACGCTGTTTTTGGACGGCCGCAGCAACGAACTGCTGGACGAACTCACCCGCTCGATGGATGCCGCCAGCACCCGGCTCGAGTTCGAGCAGGCAGCGCAGTTGCGCGACACCATCGCCGGCATCCGCAAGGTCCAGGCGCGCCAGTACGTGGAGGGCGAGCAAGTCGAGATGGACGTACTCGCCTGCGCGTTGGCGCAGGGCACCGCCTGCGTGCTGTTGCTGTCGTTCCGTAACGGCATGAACCAGGGCACGCGTGCGTTCTTTCCGAAGCTCAACGGCGCCGAAAATCCCGAGGAGGTGCTGGCTGCATTCGTCGGCCAGTACTACCTGGAGCAACGCCCACCGCGCGAGATCGTGCTCGGGCGCCCATTGCCGGATGCGCCCTTGTTCGAGAAAGTGTTTTCCGTGCAGGCCGGGCGCCGCGTCGAGATAAAGTCCAGCGTGCGCGGCGAGCGTGCGCGTTACCTGGAGCTGGCGCAGAGCAACGCCGAGTTGTCCCTGCAAACGCAGCTCAGCAGCAATGCCACCCAGCAAAAACGCCTGCTTTCCCTGCAGGAATTGCTTGGCCTGGACAAGCCGCCGCAGCGGATCGAGTGCTTCGACATCAGCCACACCATGGGCGAAGCAACGGTCGCGTCCTGCGTGGTGTTCGATAGCGAAGGCGCCGTCCGCGGCCAGTACCGGCGATTCAACATCGCTGGCATCGCACCCGGCGATGACTATGCCGCCATGCATCAAGCGCTGGAGCGCCGTTTCAAACGCGCGATCGAGGAAGGCGTGCTGCCCGATTTGTTGCTGATCGATGGCGGGGCGGGGCAACTGGCCCAGGCATGCAGTGTCCTGCATGCCCTGGGTGTCCAGGGCGTTGCCATGGTCGGCGTCGCCAAGGGTGTGGAACGGCGCGCCGGACATGAAGCGCTGGTGTTTCCCGATGGTCGCGAATTACGCCCCGGCGTCGAATCGCCTGGGTTGCAATTGATCCAGCAGATCCGTGACGAAGCACATCGCTTCGCGATCACCGGCCATCGTGGCCGCCGCCAGAAAACGCGAGAGACCAGTCGGCTCGAGGACATCGCTGGCATCGGCCCGCGCCGGCGCGCCGGCCTGCTCAAGCATTTTGGTGGCTTGGCGGGTCTCAGGGCAGCAGGTGCGGAGGAGATCGCACGCGTTGATGGCGTCAGCACCGCCCTGGCAGAGCGCATCTATGCTTCACTACACGGGCTCGAATTGCCCATCGCCCCTGCATCGGAGAAACCGTGAGGCTGACCATCCCGACGATGCTGACCATTTTCCGCATCCTGCTCATTCCGGTGCTGGTGCTGGTCTTCTACTGGGGCAATCGCTGGAGCAATGTGGTGGCCTGCGCCGTGTTCGTGGTCGGTGCGTTGACCGACATCCTGGACGGATGGGTGGCGCGTCGCTTCCAGATGTTCTCCGCCTTCGGTGCCTTCCTCGACCCGGTCGCAGACAAGCTCGCCGTCACCATCGCGCTGTTCCTGGTCGTGCAATGGCACCACACGGTGCCCATCGCGTTGTTGTCCGCGGTCATCGTCGGTCGCGAGATCACCATCTCGGCCTTGCGCGAATGGATGGCGCAAATGGGCGACCACGGCCTGGTCAAAGTCGCGGGTCTGGGCAAGCTCAAGACGATCGTGCAAATGACTGCTATCAGTCTCTTGATTTTCAGGGAAGACCTGCTGGGCCTGCCGATCTTTCTGATCGGCGAGTGGTTGCTGGGATTCGCCGCCGCACTGACGCTCTGGTCAGGTCTTGACTACCTGCGCGCGGCCTGGCCATCCATGCGCAAGAGCGGCTGATTCCCGGGCTTCTGGCATCTGGGTGTTGACGGTAACGCTGGTATCGCGGAAAATACCCAGCTCATGCGGGAATAGCTCAGTTGGTAGAGCACGACCTTGCCAAGGTCGGGGTCGCGAGTTCGAGTCTCGTTTCCCGCTCCAGTTTTTATGAAACCGACGTCACCGGCCGGGTGGCAGAGTGGTCATGCAGCGGACTGCAAATCCGCGTACGCCGGTTCAATTCCGACCTCGGCCTCCAAATCGAAACCCCGCTCCGGCGGGGTTTTGTCTTTTTGCGACTGCTTCCTCGCTGCGGTCGAATGCGTCACCATGGCAGCCTGCCCGGGTGGCGAAACTGGTATACGCATGGGACTTAAAATCCCCCGGCCGCAAGGCCATGCGGGTTCGACCCCCGCCCCGGGCACCACCCACCACCGTGCACAAGGGCTTCTGCGATGCTGCCTTCCCGCTATTGGGTGTTTGCCGTCAGTGTCGTCCTGGCGACAGTTTCGCTGACAAGCTTGCCGATGTCCCCTGCCTGGATCTGGCCAGCCTGCGTGTTCTCGGTGCTGAGTCTGATCGGCATCTGGGACGTGTTGCAGACGCGCCATGCGGTACGGCGCAATTACCCGATCATTGCGCATTTTCGCTATCTGCTCGAATCGATCGGCCCGGAAATTCGCCAGTACTTCATTGAGGCCGACAACGACGAGCGGCCGTTCTCGCGCGAACAGCGGGCCATCGTCTACCAGCGCTCCAAGAACGCACTGGACAAGCGGCCGTTCGGGACTCAACTGGATGTTTATCAGGACGACTATGAGTGGATGAACCATTCGCTGGCGCCCTCCGAACCTCCTACCCACGATTTTCGGATCGGAATTGGCGAGGGCAGGGCGCAACCGTATTCAGCCAGCGTATTCAACATTTCAGCAATGAGTTTCGGCGCGCTATCGGCCAATGCCATCCGCGCCTTGAACGAAGGCGCGCGGCGCGGCAATTTCTACCACGACACCGGTGAAGGCTCGATCTCGCAGTATCATCGCGAGAACGGCGGTGACCTGGTCTGGGAGATCGGATCCGGCTATTTCGGTTGCCGCGACGCGCAGGGACGGTTCAACGAGGAGCGCTTCGTCGAGAACGCCCGCACGCCGCAGGTGAAAATGATTGAGGTGAAGCTTTCCCAGGGCGCAAAGCCCGGCCACGGCGGTGTGCTGCCCGGCGCCAAGGTATCGAAGGAAATCGCCGCTGCCCGCGGCGTACCGCAAGGCGTGGATTGCGTTTCCCCGGCCCGCCATTCCGCCTTCGATACGCCACTGGGACTGCTGCAATTCGTGCAGCACCTGCGCGACCTGTCCGGTGGCAAGCCGACCGGATTCAAACTGGCGATCGGTCATCCTTGGGAATGGTTCGGCATCGCCAAGGCCATGCACGAATCCGGCATCCTCCCGGATTTCATCGTCGTCGACGGTGGCGAAGGCGGGACTGGCGCGGCGCCGCTCGAATTCACGAACCACGTCGGCGCGCCCCTGCGCGAGGCCTTGCTGCTGGTTCACAACACACTTGTTGGGCTTGATCTGCGCAGCGAGATCCGAATCGGTGCGGCAGGAAAGGTCATCACTGCATTTGATATCGTCCGAACCATGGCGCTCGGCGCCGACTGGTGCAACGCCGCCCGCGGCTACATGTTTGCGCTTGGTTGCATCCAGTCGCAGAGCTGCCATACCGACCGTTGCCCGACCGGCGTCACCACGCAGGATGCGTTCCGCCAGCGGGCCCTCGATCCGGTCGACAAGGCGGCGCGCGTCGCCAACTTCCACGCGAACACCCTGAAGGCGCTCAGGGAACTGATCGCTGCGGCCGGCCTGCAGCACCCGGCCGAGATCGGCCCCGAACACGTGATCCGACGGGTCTCGTCGACGGAAGTGCGCTCGCTGGCGACGCTGCATCGGTTCCTGAAGCCGGGCGAACTTCTTGCCGGCGGGGTGGAGACCATCCCGGCGTTCAAGGTGTTCTGGGGCGAGGCGAGGTCCGATTCGTTTTCGCCACCGAGGGCGGTGAGCGCCTTGCGGACCAGCAAGCTCAGCTGACTCCATCGGCCTTTCGGCACATTCGCAGTGCGGTCGTTTGCAAGGTAGAGTTGCCGGGCATCCCCCGTGCGCACAAGGGCAGTCGAGATTCCCGCATGACGATCGAGCATCGACCGCCGTCGGCCTCCTTATCCAACACGGGGGCGCACAGGGCCCTGCGGGAGACGCGCGAGCAGCTGGCGCGCGTGTTCGATGCCCTGCACGAGGGCGTCGTCGTCCAGGACCGTGACGGCCGCATCGTCGCCCACAACCTCGCGGCCGAGCGCATCCTGGGCCGGTCCGGGGACGAAATCGACGGGCGGACTTCGTACGACCCGCGTTGGCGAGCGGTCCACGAGGATGGCAGCGATTTCCCCGGCGAAACGCACCCGGCGCTGATCTCGCTGAAAACCGGATTGCCTGTCCACAACGTCGTAATGGGCGTCCACCGGGCCGACGGCAGCCTGGTCTGGATCAACGTCAATACGGCGCCGTTCGAGAACGATGCCGGCGAGCCGGCCGGCGTCGTCGTCGGCTTCACCGACGTCAGCGAGCGCAAGTACCAGGAAGGGCAGCTCAAGTCTGCGCTGGCGAACCTCAATTCGACCCTCGAATCGACCGCGGATGGAATCCTCGTGGTCGGGCTCGATGGCGCCATCATCCAGTTCAACCGGCGCTTCATCGAGATGTGGCGAATTCCGCAAGCCGTCCTCGATACCCGCAGCGACGAGCAGGCGCTCGCTTTCGTGCTCGACCAGTTGGCCGATCCGGGGGCGTTCGTCGCCAAGGTCGAGCAATTGATGCAGGACGTGCTCGCCGAGAGCTTCGACCTTCTCCGCTTCAAGGACGGGCGGGTGTACGAACGCTACTCGCGACCGCAGATCCTCGATAGCGAGCCTTCCGGCCGGGTCTGGAGCTTTCGGGACGTGTCCGAACGCGTGCGTGCGGAACAATCCCTGCAACGCAGCAACACCTTGTTCAGGACCGTCCAGGCAACTTCGCGGGTCGGTGGTTGGGAATGGGACCTGGCCAGCGATTTCATCTATTGGACCGACGAAACCTACCGCCTGTTCGAAACGACGCGAGATGAATATGTGCCGCGCGTGGCCGATATCGGGCGGTTTTTCGATTCCGCCGACGACCCGACAATCCGCACCCTTATCCGCGGGACGGTGATCAGCGGCCAGCCTTTCGAGACCGAGGTCAAGCTGCGTACTGCCAAAGGCCGGGAGATCTGGGTCCACACGATCTGTTCGCCAACGTTGGAAGATGGCCGTACTGTCAGGTTGACCGGCGCCTTTCAGGACGTCACCGAACGCAAGCAGTCCGAACGACTCCAGTC
>JANXRY010000100.1 GCA_025356635.1 Gammaproteobacteria bacterium | reverse complement strand
ACGTGAAGATGGTGGTGAGTTTGATTGCCCCGATCGCGATGGAAGAAGGCCTGCGCTTTGCGATCCGCGAAGGCGGCCGCACAGTCGGCGCCGGCGTCGTGGCCAAGGTGATCAAGTAAGGGTCATCAAGTAATGCCATTGCGTCAGTAGCTCAACTGGCAGAGCAGCGGTCTCCAAAACCGCAGGTTGTAGGTTCGAGTCCTACCTGGCGCGCCATCCACCCGGTCGCCGGTTCGCCGGCAGTCCAATCCGGCGCAAGTCGGCAAGAAGTGAAATGAACAGCAAAGCGCAAGTCGTTCCAACCGGCACCCGTGCCGGTGACATCGCCAAGTACGTCGCGGCCATGGCTATAGCAGCGGGTGGCATCGCCGCGTTCTACCTGCTGTCGTGGCCGGCGCCACTGCGCGGCCTGCTGGTGGTAGCGGCGTTTGCGGCGGCGATCGGCGTCCTCGCGCTCACCGACATCGGTCGGCGTGGCCGCGAGTTCCTGTCGGAATCGCTGTTCGAGTTGCGCAAGGTGGTCTGGCCGGCCCGGCAGGAAACCTTGCGGATCACCGGCGTGGTGTTGCTGGTTGTGTTGATCATCAGCCTGCTCCTGGCTGGATTCGACTTCTTGATTTCTATCGCGATCAAGTGGCTGTTGAGTAACTGAGGAGTTTGACTTGGCCAAGCGTTGGTATGTGGTTCACGCCTACTCGGGCTTCGAGCACCAGGTGCAGCGCACGCTGGCGACGCGCATTGCGCGCGCCGGCATGGAAGAAAAATTCGGCGAAGTCCTGGTGCCGACCGAAGAAGTGGTCGAGATGCGCGGTGGCCAGAAGCGCAAGTCCGATCGCAAGTTCTTCCCCGGCTACGTGCTGGTGCAGATCGAAACACTCGACGACGGCGGCGGCATTCCGCGCATCGACGACGAGTGCTGGCACCTGATCAAGGAAACGCCGAAGGTCATGGGCTTCATCGGCGGAACCCGCGAGCGGCCCCTGCCGATCAAGGATTCCGAGGCCGACGTGATCCTCAAGCGTGTGCAGGCTGGCGTCGACAAGCCGCGCCCGAAGGTGTTGTTCGAGCCAGGCGAGCTGATCCGCGTCTGCGATGGTCCGTTCAACGACTTCAACGGCACCGTCGAGGAAGTCAATTACGAGAAGAACCGCCTGCGCGTGGCGGTGCTGATTTTCGGTCGATCCACTCCGGTCGAGCTCGAGTTCAGCCAGGTCGAAAAAGTCTGATTGTCTGCGGCAAGCGTGAATCCAGGACACGCCTGCTCTTGAACCAAATGTTCCTGGAACGATGGGGAGCCTGACAACAGGCGCTTGCACCCGGAGAGAATAAAATGGCTAAGAAAGTAGTCGGTTACATCAAGCTGCAGGTGAAGGCCGGTCAGGCCAACCCCTCGCCGCCAGTCGGTCCCGCGCTCGGTCAGCGCGGCCTGAACATCATGGAATTCTGCAAGGCCTTCAACGCCGCGACGTCGAAGCTCGAGCCGGGCCTGCCCACACCGGTGATCATCACCGCGTACTCCGACCGTACCTTCACCTTCATCACCAAGTCGACCCCGGCGTCGGTGCTGCTGAAGAAGGCCGCCGGCATCGCTTCGGGCTCTAAGCGCCCGAACACCGAGAAGGTCGGCAAAGTCACCCGCAAGCAGCTCGAAGACATCGCCAAGGCGAAAGAGTCCGATCTGACAGCGGCTTCGCTCGATGCCGCAGTGCGCACCATCGCTGGTAGCGCCCGCAGCATGGGCCTCGTGGTGGAGGGCTAAGACATGACCACAACCTCAAAGCGTTTCAAGGCACTGCAGACCCTCGTGGTCCCCGGCAAGGCCTATGCCCTGGACGATGCCCTGAAGATCATCCAGTCCAATTCCAAGACCAAGTTCGTCGAGTCCATCGACGTCGCGGTCCGTCTCGGCGTCGACGCCAAGAAGTCCGACCAGAACGTACGCGGCTCCACCGTGCTGCCTGCCGGTACCGGCAAGTCGGTGCGGGTGGCCGTGTTCTGCCCCGCTGGCGCCAAGGCTGATGAAGCCCTTGCTGCCGGTGCGGATGTGGTCGGCATGGACGACTTGGCCGAGAAGATGCTGGCAGGCGACATCAACTACGACGTGGTCATCGCCACGCCGGACGCGATGCGCGTGGTCGGCAAGCTTGGCCAAGTGCTTGGTCCGCGCGGCCTGATGCCGAACCCCAAGGTCGGCACCGTGTCTCCGGACGCTGCTGGCGCTGTGCGCAATGCCAAGGCTGGCCAGGTGCGTTATCGCACCGACAAGGCCGGCATCATCCATTGCACCATCGGCAAGGTCAGTTTCGAAGCCGCCGCGCTCAGCAACAACTTGCATGCGCTGCTGGCCGACCTGATCAAGGCCAAGCCGTCTTCGGCCAAGGGCCAGTACCTGCAGAAGATTTCGCTCAGCTCGACAATGGGCGTGGGCGTCGTGATCGACCAGGCGTCGTTGAGCCTGGCCAAGTAAGTAATTCGTTCACCGGCCGGGACAAGTCCCGGCCGGGGTTACAAAAAAATTTGAAGGCGCCCGTCAGCGAAAGCGACGCGGGAGCCATCAAAGACCGCAGGTGCGGATAGCGCGCGTCGACGTCGGGCAGGGATGCACGAAAGGCAAGGAATCGCCGTCGAAGTCAGCGGATTCGCTTAATAGTCAGTTTTCGCCTGCGTAGATGGTGCCGCCGATCTGGATTTCACTGGTGCGAACCAGTCTGGAAAGGCCACCACCGGGATGCTTCGGCGTCCCCGGCACCGAAGGATCGGTGCCGCCCCAGGACCGCAAGCGGCTGGAGCCGCGAACGGAGTTCATTAGGAGGAGTGATATGGCTCTCAATCTGTCCCAGAAACAAGAAGTAGTCGCCGAGTTGGCCGATGTCGCCGCGAAGGCCCACTCCTTGGTTGCTGCCGAGTACGCGGGCACCACGGTCAGTCAGATGACCGCGATGCGCAAGAAAGCCCGCGAATCCGGCGTGTTCTTGAAAGTGGTGAAGAACACGCTGGCGTCGCGCGCCGTTGCCGGTACCGAATTCGAGTGCGTCAAAGACGCCCTCACCGGTCCGCTGCTGTATGCGTTCTCGCAGGAAGACCCCGGCGCCGCCGGTCGTCTGATCAAGGAATTCGCCAAGGGTAACGACAAGCTGCAGGCGAAGGTCGTGTCGATTGGCGGCAAGCTGTATCCGGCCTCGCATGTGGACGTGATCGCGTCCCTGCCGACCCGCGAACAGGCGCTGGCCATGCTGGCACGCGTGCTCGCCGAGCCGGCAAGCATGTTCGCCCGCGCGGTTCGTGCGGTGGCCGATCAACTGGGTGGTGGCGATGTTGTTGCCGAACCCGCTGCCGAAGCCGAGCCCGCTTGATCCGATCGCCAGTCGAAAACCTGATTACTTAAATCCAACCAGAAAACATAAATCCAGAGGTAAACACAATGTCTCTTACCAACGAACAGATCGTCGACGCGGTCGCCAGCAAGACCCTGATGGAAGTGATGGAGCTGGTCAAGGCCATTGAAGTGAAGTTTGGCGTCACCGCTGCTGCCCCGGTCATGATGTCCGCCGGCCCGGCCGCTGCCGCTGCCCCGGTCGAAGAGCAGACCGAGTTCTCGGTCATCCTCAAGGCCGCCGGCGAGAAGAAGGTCGAGGTCATCAAGGCCGTCCGCGCCATCACTGGCCTGGGCTTGAAAGAAGCCAAGGACCTGGTCGAGGCGACCGGTATCGTCAAGGATGCCGTCTCCAAGGCCGACGCCGACAAGTTCAAGAAAGATCTCGAAGCGGCCGGTGCCACGGTCGAGCTCAAGTAAGCGTACTTGCGTCGCCAGCTTCCATAGGCGACCACCGAGGCTGGGAGCGCAAGCTCCCGGCCTTTGGCCGTTCCCGAAGCAGCGCTCCGGAACGTGCCGGCAACACCGAGATAACGACGCGAGTCGGCAGTTGGAAGTAGCTACAGAAGGCGTGCTGGTGCCGGCAATACCAGCGACTTCCAACTGACAATTCATGCTTTTAATTCATGCTCTCCCCCGGATCGCGCGACGCGGTCCCAGAAAACGAGGCGGTAGCACACCATGACGTACTCCTTCACCGAAAAGAAGCGTATCCGCAAGGATTTCGGCAAGCGCCGCACCGTGCTTGACGTGCCTTACCTGCTCGCCATCCAGATGGATTCCTACCGGGAATTCCTCCAGGAGTTCGCCCCGACCGGCAAGCGCGAAGAGCGCGGCCTGCACGCGGCGCTGAAGTCGGTCTTCCCGATCTCCAGCTACTCCGGAAACGCTGGCCTCGAGTACGTCAGCTACAAGCTCGGCGAGCCGCCCTTCGATGAACGCGAATGCCGCAACCGCGGCCTGACCTACGGCGCGCCGCTGCGCGTGACCGTGCGCCTGGTGATCTACGATCGCGAGTCCTCGGTCAAGGCGATCAAGTACGTCAAGGAGCAGGAAGTCTACATGGGCGAATTGCCGCTCATGACCGGCAACGGCACCTTCATCGTCAACGGCACCGAGCGCGTTATCGTCTCGCAGCTGCACCGTTCGCCGGGCGTGTTCTTCGACCACGACCGCGGCAAGACCCATAGTTCGGGCAAGCTGTTGTATTCCGCGCGAATCATTCCATATCGCGGTTCCTGGTTGGACTTCGAGTTCGATCCCAAGGACGCGGTGTTCACCCGCATCGATCGCCGGCGCAAGCTGCCCGTCACCATTTTGCTGCGCGCGCTCGGCTACAACAACGAGCAGATCCTCAAGCAGTTCTTCGAGATCAACACCTTCTACATCGCCAACCAGGACGGCGTCGAGCTCGAACTCGTCCCCGAGCGCTTGCGCGGCGAGACCTTGAGCTTCGACCTGATCGCGGGCAACGAAGTGATGGTCGAGGCCGGCAAGCGCATCACCGCGCGCCACGTGAAGTTGCTCGAAGAGCGCAAGATCAAGACGCTGGTGGTGCCCGACGATTACGTGGTCGGCCGCATCCTCGCCCACGACGTGATCGACACCAAAACCGGCGAAGTGCTCGCGGTCGCCAACGAAGAAATCGCCGACACCACTCTTGCCAAGTTGCGCAAGGCCGGCATCGATTCGGTCGGCACGCTATGGGTGAACGATCTCGATCGCGGCCCGTACCTTTCCAATACCCTGCGCATCGACCCGACCAAAACCCAGCTCGAAGCGCTGGTCGAGATCTACCGGATGATGCGTCCGGGCGAGCCGCCGACCAAGGATGCCGCGCTCAACCTGTTCTACAACCTGTTCTTCACCTTCGAGCGTTACGACCTGTCGGGCGTTGGCCGAATGAAGTTCAACCGCCGCGTCGGTCGCAAGGCCGTCACCGGTTCGCCGGTGCTCTACGACCACCAGTATTTCAAGGATCGCAACGACGAAACCGCCAAGAACCTGGTCATCGCCAACGGCGTCAGCTCGGACATCCTCGACGTCATCCGCACGCTCTGCGAAATCCGTAACGGTCGCGGCACGGTCGACGACATCGATCACCTGGGCAACCGGCGCGTGCGTTCGGTCGGCGAAATGGCCGAGAACGTGTTCCGCGTTGGCCTGGTCCGCGTCGAGCGCGCCGTCAAGGAGCGTCTGTCGCTCGCCGAGAGCGAAGGCCTGACCCCGCAGGAACTGATCAATGCCAAGCCGGTGGCCGCCGCGATCAAGGAGTTCTTCGGCTCCTCGCAGCTGTCGCAGTTCATGGACCAGAACAACCCGCTGTCGGAAGTCACCCACAAGCGCCGCGTTTCCGCGCTTGGCCCGGGTGGCCTGACCCGCGAGCGCGCTGGCTTCGAAGTGCGCGACGTGCATCCAACCCATTACGGGCGCGTCTGCACCATCGAGACGCCGGAAGGCCCGAACATCGGCCTGATCAACTCGCTTGCGGTCTATGCGCGCTCCAACAAGTACGGCTTCCTCGAGACCCCGTACCGCAAAGTCGTGGACGGCAAGGTCACCGACACGGTCGAATTCCTGTCGGCGATCGAAGAGCACGAGTTCGCGATCGCCCAGGCGAACGCCGAGCTGACCAAGGACGGCGGTTTCCAGGCCCCGTTCGTGCCCTGCCGCTTCCAGGCGGAAACCCTGCTCAAGCCGCCGTCTGAAATCCATTACATGGACGTCTCGCCCATGCAGTCGGTCTCGGTTGCGGCCGCGCTGGTTCCGTTCATCGAGCACGACGACGCCAACCGCGCGCTGATGGGCGCGAACATGCAGCGCCAGGCCGTTCCGACCTTGCGTTCGCAGAAGCCGCTGGTCGGCACTGGCATCGAGCGCGCCGTGGCGCGCGACTCCGGCGTCACCGTCAACGCGTTGCGCGGCGGCGTGGTCGATCAGGTCGACGCGGGCCGTATTGTAGTCCGGGTCAATGAAAAGGAAATCATGGGTAACGACGCCGGTGTGGATATCTACACGCTGGTCAAGTACACCCGTTCCAACCAGAACACCTGTATCAACCAGATGCCGCTGGTCCGGGTTGGCGACAAGGTCGAGCGCGGCGACGTGCTCGCCGACGGCCCGTCCACCGACATCGGCGAGCTGGCGCTGGGCCAGAACATGTTGATCGCGTTCATGCCCTGGAACGGTTACAACTTCGAAGACTCGATCCTGCTCTCGGAGCGGGCCGTCGAGGAGGATCGTTATACGACGATTCATATCGAGGAACTGACCTGCGTCGCCCGCGATACGAAGTTGGGACCGGAGGAAATTACTGCCGACATCCCGAACGTGTCGGAGATGGCGCTCGGTCGTCTCGACGAATCCGGCGTGGTCTACATCGGCGCCGAAGTGCGCGCCGGCGACATCATGGTCGGCAAGGTCACGCCCAAGGGCGAAAGCCAGCTGACTCCGGAAGAAAAACTCCTCCGCGCCATTTTCGGCGAGAAGGCCTCGGACGTTAAGGACAGCTCGCTGCGCGTGCCCCCAGGCATGGACGGCACCGTCATCGACGTGCAGGTGTTCACCCGCGACGGCATCGAGAAGGACAAGCGCGCGCGCCAGATCGAGGAAACCGAGATCAAGCGCGTCAAGAAGGATTTCGACGACCAGTTCCGCATCCTCGAAGGCGCGATCTACGCGCGCTTGCGCACCCAGATCGTCGGCAAGGTCGCCAATGGCGGCCCGGCCGGCCTGAAGAAGGGCGCCGAGATCGACAACGCCTACCTCGACACTTTGAAGAAGGACGAGTGGTTCGCGATCCGCATGAAGGACGAGGACGCAGTCGAGAACATCGAGAAGGCGCAGAAGCAGATCGAAGCCCACAAGGCCGAGTTCGAAAAACGCTTCGCCGACAAGCGCGCCAAGATCACCCAGGGCGATGACCTCGCCCCGGGCGTGCTCAAGATGGTCAAGGTCTACCTGGCCGTGAAGCGCCGCATCCAGCCAGGTGACAAGATGGCCGGACGGCACGGCAACAAGGGCGTGGTCTCGATGATTGTTCCGGTCGAGGACATGCCGTACATGGCCGACGGCACCACCGTCGACATCGTGCTCAA
This sequence comes from Gammaproteobacteria bacterium, assembly GCA_025356635.1. Classification (GTDB taxonomy): domain Bacteria; phylum Pseudomonadota; class Gammaproteobacteria; order Xanthomonadales; family Xanthomonadaceae; genus Arenimonas. The sequence goes on along the minus strand of JANXRY010000100.1, from coordinate 12,332 downwards.
CCCGCTCGGCGTGCCTTCGCGTATGAACATCGGCCAGGTATTGGAAGTGCACCTGGGCTGGGCCGCCAAGGGCCTCGGTCGCAAGATCCAAGCGATGCTCGAGCAGCAGCAAGCCGTTGCGAACTTGCGCAAATTCCTCGACCAGATCTACAACCACGACAAGAAGATGCATGGCGTGCGCGTCGACCTGGAGAAGTTCAGCGACAAGGAGCTGTTGCGCCTGGCCGGCAACCTCACCGACGGCGTGCCGATGGCCACCCCGGTGTTCGACGGCGCCAGCGAGGCCGAGATCAAGTCGATGCTCGCGCTCGCCGACCTGCCGGAAACCGGACAGACGCATCTGTACGACGGCCGCACCGGCGAAGCGTTCGATCGCCAGATCACGGTCGGCTACATGCACATGCTGAAGTTGAACCACCTGGTCGACGACAAGATGCACGCGCGCTCCACCGGCCCGTACTCGCTGGTCACCCAGCAGCCGTTGGGCGGCAAGGCGCAGTTCGGCGGGCAGCGCTTCGGCGAAATGGAAGTCTGGGCGCTGGAAGCCTATGGCGCCGCTTATACCCTGCAGGAAATGTTGACCGTGAAATCGGACGACGTGCAGGGCCGAAACCAGATGTACAAGAACATCGTCGATGGCGAGCACGAGATGGTCGCAGGCATGCCGGAATCCTTCAATGTGCTGGTGAAGGAAATCCGCTCGCTCGCAATCAACATCGAACTCGACCAGAAGTAATCGGACGCTGAGAACAGGAGAGACACCATGAAAGACCTATTGAATCTGTTCAACCAGCAGCGCCCGGCGCTGGATTTCGACGGCATCAAGATCGGCCTGGCCTCGCCAGACCTGATCCGCAGCTGGTCGTACGGCGAAGTACGCAAGCCTGAGACGATCAACTACCGTACCTTCAAGCCCGAACGTGACGGCCTGTTCTGCGCCGCCATCTTCGGCCCGATCAAGGACTACGAGTGCCTGTGCGGCAAGTACAAGCGCATGAAGCACCGCGGTGTGGTCTGCGAGAAGTGCGGTACCGAAGTGACCTTGGCCAAAGTGCGTCGTGAGCGCATGGGCCATATCGAACTGGCCTCGCCGACCGCGCACATCTGGTTCCTCAAGTCGCTGCCTTCGCGCATCGGCCTGATGCTGGACATGACCCTGCGTGATATCGAACGCATTCTTTATTTTGAAGCGTTCGTGGTGATCGAGCCGGGCCTGACCACGCTCGACAAGGGCCAGCTGCTGACCGAAGAGCAGTACATGACCGCGCGGCAAGAACATGGCGACGACTTCGACGCCATGATGGGCGCCGAGGCCGTGCACCACCTGCTGCGTTCGCTCGACCTGCACGCGGAAGTGATTCGCCTGAAGGAAGAAATCGCAGCGACCAATTCCGAGACCAAGCTCAAGCGCCTGACCAAGCGGGTCAAGCTGGCCGAAGCCTTCATGGAATCGGGCAACCGTCCGGAATGGATGGTCATGACCGTGCTGCCAGTGCTGCCGCCGGACCTGCGTCCGCTGGTGCCGCTGGACGGTGGCCGATTCGCGACCTCGGATCTCAATGATCTCTATCGCCGCGTGATCAACCGCAACAACCGCCTCAAGCGTCTGCTCGAACTCAACGCGCCGGACATCATCGTGCGCAACGAAAAGCGCATGCTGCAGGAATCGGTCGATGCGCTGATGGACAACGGCCGTCGCGGCCGTGCCATCACCGGCACCAACAAGCGCCCGCTGAAATCCTTGGCCGACATGATCAAGGGCAAACAGGGCCGCTTCCGCCAGAACCTGCTCGGCAAGCGCGTCGATTACTCCGGCCGTTCAGTGATCGTGGTCGGCCCGACCCTGCGCCTGCATGAGTGCGGCCTGCCGAAGAAAATGGCGCTGGAGCTGTTCAAGCCCTTCATCTTCGCCAAGTTGCAACGTCGCGGTTTGGCTACGACCATCAAGGCCGCGAAGAAGCTGGTTGAGCGCGAAGAGACGGAAGTCTGGGACATCCTCGAGGAAGTCATTCGCGAGCATCCGGTCCTGCTCAATCGCGCCCCGACCTTGCATCGTCTGGGCATCCAGGCGTTCGAGCCGGTGTTGATCGAAGGCAAGGCCATCCAGCTGCATCCGCTGGTCTGCACCGCGTTCAACGCCGACTTCGACGGCGACCAGATGGCCGTGCACGTGCCGCTGTCGTTGGAAGCGCAGTTGGAAGCGCGCGCACTGATGATGTCGACCAACAACATCCTCAGTCCGGCCAATGGCGAGCCGATCATCGTGCCGACCCAGGACGTCGTCCTTGGCCTGTACTACATGACCCGCGAACTGGTCGGCAAGAAAGGCGAGGGCATGGTGTTCGCCAATGTCTCGGAAGTGAAGCGCGCCTACGACAATCGCGTGGTCGAGCTGCACGCCAAGGTCAAGGTCCGGCTGCAGCGGATCGAGATGAACGAAGACGGCGTGCTGGCCGAGCGCAAGTACATCGTCGACACGACCATCGGTCGTGCCCTCTTGGCGGAGATCCTGCCGGATGGCCTGCCGTTCTCATTCGCCAATACCGAGCTGACCAAGAAGAACATCAGCCGCCTGATCAACACCAGCTACCGCATGCTTGGTCTGAAGAGCACGGTGGTGTTCGCCGATCAGCTGATGTACACCGGCTTCGCGTACGCAACCCGCGCCGGCGTATCGATCGGCATCGACGACATGATCATCCCGGACGAGAAGAAGGACATCCTGGGCGAGGCCGACAAGGAAGTGCTGGAAATCCAGCAGCAGTACCAATCGGGTCTGGTCACTGCCGGCGAACGCTATAACAAAGTCGTCGACATCTGGTCGCGCACCAACGAACGCGTGGCCAAGGCGATGATGGACGCGATCGGCACGGAAATGGTGACCAACGCCAAGGGCGAGAAAGTCGCGCAGAAATCGATGAACTCGATTTACATCATGGCCGACTCCGGCGCCCGCGGTTCGCAGGCGCAGATCCGTCAGCTGGCCGGTATGCGCGGCCTGATGGCCAAGCCGGACGGCTCGATCATCGAGACGCCGATCACCGCGAACTTCCGCGAAGGCTTGAACGTGTTGCAGTACTTCATCTCGACCCACGGCGCCCGAAAAGGTCTCGCGGACACCGCGCTGAAGACCGCGAACTCCGGTTACCTCACCCGGCGCCTGGTCGACGTGGCCCAGGACGTGGTAATTACCGAGCCCAATTGTGGCACGCACGAAGGCATCACCATGACCCCGATCGTGGAGGGCGGCGACGTGGTCGAGCCTCTGCGCGACCGGGTGCTTGGTCGTACCGTGGTCGAGGACGTGTTCCTGCCCGGCAACGACGAAGATCCGTTCGTCACTCGCGACACCCTGCTCGACGAAGCCTGGGTGCAGAAGCTCGAAGACGCCGGCGTGCAGTTGATCAAGGTTCGTTCGACCATCACCTGCGCCTCCAGTTTCGGCGTCTGCGCCTGCTGCTACGGCCGTGATCTTGGCCGTGGCCATCTGGTCAACCTCGGCGAAGCGGTTGGCGTGGTTGCCGCGCAGTCGATCGGCGAACCCGGCACCCAGCTGACCATGCGTACCTTCCACATCGGCGGCGCGGCTTCGCGTGCGGCGGCGGACGATCGCATCACCATCAAGACCACTGGCTCGGTGAAGTTCAATAAGCTCAAGACAGTCGAGCTTGAGAACGGCAATCTGGTCTCGATCTCGCGTTCTGGCCAGATGTCGGTGCTCGATGGCAGTGGCCGTGAGCGTGAGCGCCACAAGATTCCCTACGGCGCCGAGATTCGGGTCAAGGAAATCACTCCGGTCAACCAGGGCGATACCCTGGCGAACTGGGATCCGCACAACCACCCGATCATCGCTGAAGCGGGCGGTCTCGCTACGTTCCACGATCTGTACGAAGGCGCGACCTTCGAACAGCGCACCGATGAGTTCACCGGTGTGCGTTCGATGGTTGTGCTGGACGCCAAGCGCCTCACCGCGGGCCTGAAGGAGCATGAGAAGCAGGCCCGTAAGGTCCGCCTGATCAATGCCGAAGGCGCGCAAGTTGGCGAGGCCACGATCAAGGTGATCGAGACCATGCGTCCGACCATCCGCATCGAGCACCCGGATGGCTCGGAAGGCCTCTACTCGCTGCCGCCGCAAACGGTGATCACGATCCGCTCCGGCGACACCATCAAGCGTGGCCAATCGCTGGCGAATATTCCGCGTGAGGCATCCAAGACCCGCGACATCACCGGCGGCTTGCCGCGCGTGGTCGATCTGGTCGAGGCACGTGCCACCCGTGACGCGGCGATCCTGGCGGAAATCGACGGTACCGTCTCCTTCGGCAAGGAAACCAAGGGCAAGATCCGCCTGCTGATCACCCCTGAGGGCGGCGATCCCGTCGAGATCCTGATTCCCAAGCACCGCAAGATTGACGTCTACGAGGGCGAGTTCGTCCAGAAAGGCGAGATGGTGGTGGACGGCGAGCTCAATCCACACGACATCCTGCGTCTCAAGGGCGTCGAGGAACTGGCTGCGCACCTGGTCAAGGAAATCCAGGACGTCTATCGCCTGCAGGGCGTGAAGATCAACGACAAGCACATCGAAGTGGTCATCCGCCAGATGTTGCGCAAAGTCGAGGTGATCGATGCCGGTGATTCCCGCTTCATGATTGGCGAGCAGGTTGAGCGGGTCCGGATGGTCGAAGAAATCGCCCGGATTGTTGCCCGCAATGGCATTCCCGCCCAGTTCCATCCGGTCCTGCTGGGCATCACCAAGGCATCGCTGGCGACCGAATCGTTCATCTCCGCGGCTTCTTTCCAGGAAACCACCCGCGTGCTGACCGAAGCTGCCGTTCGCGGTACTCGTGATTCGCTGCGCGGCCTGAAGGAGAACGTGATCGTTGGTCGGCTCATCCCGGCCGGCACCGGCATGGCCTACCACAACAAGCGCCGCCAGGCCGAAGCGGTGCTCAGCGATCTGGAACTCGATACCTTGCGCTCGATCACCGCCAGTGCCGAACCGGCGGCGGAGGAAGAGGCCAAGACCGGCGAGTGAGATAGCGCCTGCCTCCCGCTGCCCGGGACCCGCATCTGCGGTCCGGGCGGCGGTGGCAAAAGGCGGCAATGGCAGGGCGTGCCGGGCCGCGGTCATTTGACAGGCTCTCTTGACGCCCTTTATACTTTTCTGTCTAAGTGGGCCGAGTTGTCGGCCCTTCCTTCATTCTGCAGGGTCTTCCGACGCATGGCGACGATCAATCAGCTGGTTCGCAAACCGCGCCAGCCGCACACTTACAAGAGCACCTCCCCCGCGCTGGCCAATTGCCCGCAGCGTCGTGGCGTTTGCACGCGCGTCTACACCACCACTCCGAAGAAGCCGAACTCGGCGTTGCGCAAGGTGGCCAAGGTACGTTTGACCAATGGCTTCGAAGTGATCTCGTACATCGGTGGCGAAGGCCACAATTTGCAAGAGCACTCCGTGGTGCTGATTCGCGGCGGTCGCGTCAAGGATCTGCCAGGCGTCCGCTACCACACCGTTCGTGGTGCGCTCGACGCCTCCGGCGTGGCCAAGCGCCGCCAGAGCCGTTCCAAGTACGGTGCCAAGCGCCCGAAGAAGTAACAACGTAATTTTCGCCGGGCTGCCCATTCTGCGCAGCCGGTTCCACAATTCACACGATTAAACCTACCAGGACTGCAGCATGTCTCGTAAAGGTTCTCCCGGCACCCGTTCGATCCTTCCGGATCCCAAGCACGACAGTCTCGTTGTCGCCCGTTTCATAAATATGGTGATGAAGAGCGGCAAGAAGTCGATCGCCGAAAAAATCGTCTATGGCGCCATGGATGTGATCGGTGAGAAAAATCCCGACACGCTCGCGCTGGTCGAAAAGGCACTGGCCAACGTCGCTCCGGCGGTTGAGGTCAAGTCGCGTCGTGTTGGTGGCGCCACCTATCAGGTGCCGGTCGAAGTGCGCTCCTCGCGCCGTACCGCCCTGGCCATGCGTTGGGTGATTGAGTTCGCGCGCAAGCGCGGCGAGAACACCATGCCGCGCAAGCTGGCCGCCGAATTGCTCGACGCCTCCGAGAACCGTGGCGGCGCCGTCAAGAAGCGCGAAGAAACTCACCGTATGGCAGAAGCTAACAAAGCCTTCTCGCACTACCGCTGGTAAATCACGAGAAGGATCTCCTCCGTGGCACGCACGACCCCAATTGATAGATATCGCAACTTCGGCATCATGGCCCACATCGATGCCGGCAAGACCACCACGACCGAACGCATCCTGTTCTACACCGGTGTCAATCACAAGATTGGCGAAGTGCACGACGGCGCGGCGACCATGGACTGGATGGAGCAGGAGCAGGAGCGTGGCATCACGATCACGTCCGCTGCCACCACCTGCTTCTGGTCGGGCATGGACAAATCCATTCCCCAGCATCGCTTCAACATCATCGATACCCCCGGGCACGTCGACTTCACCATCGAAGTCGAGCGTTCCTTGCGCGTGCTCGACGGTGCGGTGTTCGTGCTGTGCGCGGTTGGCGGCGTGCAGCCACAGTCCGAAACCGTCTGGCGCCAGGCGTCCAAGTATTCGGTGCCGCGCCTTGCCTTCGTCAACAAGATGGATCGCACTGGCGCCAACTTCTACAAAGTCATCGATCAGCTGAAATCGCGTCTGGCGGCTTATCCCGTGCCGATGCAGCTTCCGATCGGCGCCGAAGAAGGTTTCGAAGGCGTGGTTGACCTGGTCAAGATGAAAGCGATCATCTGGAACATGGCCGACCAGGGCACCTCGTTCACGTATGGCGAAATTCCGGCCGCGATGCTCGACGATGCCGCGAAGGCGCGCGAGTTCATGGTCGAGGCTGCGGCCGAGTCGTCCGAAGACTTGATGAACAAGTATCTCGAAGGCAACGAGCTGTCCGAGGCCGAGATCATGTTCGGTATTCGCGCGCGCACGTTGACTTGCGACATCATCCCGATGTTCTGCGGCACGGCGTTCAAGAACAAGGGTGTGCAAGCCATGCTCGATGCCGTCATTCATTATTTGCCGGCGCCGTCGGATCGCCCGCCGGTCAAGGGCATCGATGAAGACGACAAGGACGCGACTCGTACCCCGGGCGACAAAGAGCCGTTCTCGGCCTTGGCGTTCAAGATCATGACCGATCCGTTTGTCGGTTCGCTCACGTTCTTCCGCGTCTATTCCGGCACGCTCAATGCCGGCGACCAGGTCTACAACCCGGTCAAGAGCAAGAAAGAGCGCATCGGCCGCATCTTGCAGATGCACGCCAACCAGCGCGATGAAATCAAGGAAGTGCTGGCCGGCGATATCGCTGCGGCGGTCGGTCTGAAAGACGTGACCACCGGCGATACCCTGTGCTCGCTCGACCACACGATTACGCTTGAGCGCATGATCTTCCCTGAGCCGGTCATTTCGATGGCGGTCGAGCCGAAGACAAAAGTCGATCAAGAAAAGATGGGTGTTGCACTTGGCCGTCTTGCGCAGGAAGATCCGTCGTTCCGCGTGCGTACCGACGAAGAATCCGGCCAGACCATCATCTCCGGCATGGGCGAGTTGCATCTGGAAATCCTCGTTGATCGCATGAAGCGCGAGTTCAACGTCGAAGCCAATGTCGGCAAGCCGCAGGTCGCCTACCGCGAAGCGATCCGCAGCAAGGTCAAGCAGGAAGGCAAGTTCGTGCGCCAGTCCGGTGGTCGTGGTCAGTACGGCCACATCGTCATCGAGATGGAGCCGCAGGAACGTGGCGCCGGTTATTTGTTCGAGAACGGCATCGTCGGCGGTACGGTTCCCAAGGAATACGTGCAGGCCGCCGACAAGGGCATCCAGGAAGCGATGAAGAACGGCGTGCTCGCCGGCTTCCCGGTCGTGGATATCAAGGTCAAGGCGGTCGATGGTTCCTTTCACGATGTCGACTCCAACGAAATGGCGTTCAAGATCGCCGGTTCTATGGCGTTCAAGGAAGCTTTCAAGAAAGCCAATCCGGCCTTGCTTGAGCCGATCATGAAAGTCGAAGTGGTTACTCCGGAAGACTATATGGGCGACGTGATGGGCGATCTTTCGCGCCGTCGCGGCATCCTACAAGGTTCCGACGAAACCCCGTCTGGCAAGGTCATCAACGCCATGCTGCCGCTCGGCGAAATGTTCGGTTACGCCACGGCGATGCGTTCGATGTCGCAGGGTCGCGCCACCTTCACCATGGAATTCGACCATTACGCTGAGGCGCCGAACAATATCGCCGAAGCCGTGATCAAGAAGTCCTGAATTTAATTCGTTCCGTCCAAACCATTCCAGAATCCATCGGGTAATCGCAATGTCCAAGGCTAAGTTTGAGCGCACCAAGCCCCACGTGAACGTGGGCACGATTGGTCACGTAGACCATGGCAAGACGACGCTGACGGCGGCGCTGACCAAGATTGGCGCGGAGCGGTTTGGCGGCGAGTTCAAGGCCTATGACCAGATCGACGCGGCGCCGGAAGAGAAGGCGCGCGGGATCACGATTTCGACGGCGCACGTGGAATACGAATCGCCGAAGCGCCACTACGCGCACGTGGATTGCCCGGGGCATGCCGACTACGTGAAGAACATGATCACGGGTGCGGCGCAGATGGACGGCGCGATTTTGGTGTGTTCGGCGGCGGACGGCCCGATGCCGCAGACGCGCGAGCACATTTTGCTGGCCCGCCAGGTGGGCGTGCCGTACATCGTGGTCTACCTGAACAAGGCCGACCTGGTGGACGACGCCGAGTTGCTGGAGCTGGTGGAGATGGAAGTCCGCGAGCTGCTCTCGAAGTACGATTTTCCGGGCGACGACACCCCGATCATCACCGGTTCGGCGCGTTCGGCGCTGGAAGGCGACCAGACGGAGATGGGCGTGCCATCGATCATCAAGCTGGTGGACGCGCTGGACGCGTACATTCCGGAGCCGGTGCGGATCATCGACAAGCCGTTCCTGATGCCGGTGGAAGACGTGTTCTCGATTTCGGGTCGCGGCACGGTGGTGACCGGTCGTATCGAGCGCGGGATCATCAAGGTGGGCGACGAGATCGAGATTGTCGGCATTCGCCCGACCCAGAAGACGATCGTTACCGGCGTTGAGATGTTCCGCAAGCTGCTCGACCAAGGTCAGGCGGGCGACAACGCGGGTCTGTTGCTGCGTGGCACCAAGCGCGACGATGTTGAGCGCGGCCAGGTGTTGTGCAAGCCGGGCACGATCACGCCACATACGGATTTCGAGGCCGAGGTGTATGTGTTGAGCAAGGACGAGGGTGGCCGTCACACGCCGTTCTTCAAGGGGTATCGTCCGCAGTTTTATTTCCGCACGACCGACGTGACGGGCGCCTGCCAGTTGCCGGAAGGCGTGGAGATGGTGATGCCGGGCGACAACGTGAAGATGGTGGTGAGTTTGATTGCCCCGATCGCGATGGAAGAAGGCCTGCGCTTTGCGATCCGCGAAGGCGGCCGCACAGTCGGCGCCGGCGTCGTGGCCAAGGTGATCAAGTAACAAGCTAGTGCGGCAATGCCGCCCCCTTGGGCGGCCCCAAATACGAAATGAGGGGCAGGAAGCGCCTCGTGTTCGTGCCCTCGGATGGGTTGGGACGCAAAATCAGGCCAAGTCCTCGTTGACAGGGCCTGCTGACACGTTCTATACTTTTCTGCTCGGCGGGTCGGATTTATCCGGCCCGAAGAATTTCAGGGGGTCCGGACCATGTGCTCCGTGCCCTTCGCTCTTTAAACTCAAGGATATTCGCCATGGCGGATCAAAAAATCCGGATTCGGCTGAAGGCCTACGATCATCGCCTGATCGATCGGTCGGCCAGTGAGATCGTCGAAACGGCCAAGCGGACCGGCGCCCAAGTGCGCGGCCCGATCCCGTTGCCGACTCGCATCGAGCGTTACACCGTGCTGGTTTCGCCGCACGTCGACAAAGATGCCCGTGACCAGTACGAGACGCGCACCCACAAGCGGGTGCTCGACATCGTCAACCCCAACGACAAGACTGTGGACGCGCTCATGAAGCTTGAGCTTGCGGCTGGCGTCGAAGTCCAGATCAAGCTCGGTTGAGGTCGCGGACATGACTATTGGAATTATTGGCCGCAAGGCCGGCATGAGTCGGATGTACACCGAAGACGGTCGTTCCGTCCCGGTGACTATCATTGAGGCTTCGCCCAATCGCATCACCCAGATCAAGACTGACGATACCGACGGCTATAGCGCCGTGCAGGTGACCGCCGGCAACAAGCGCGCCGCCCTCGTCACCAAGCCCCTGGCTGGTCATTACGCCAAGGCCAAGGTCGAGGCCGGTCGTGGCCTGTGGGAATTCCGCGTCAACGCGGGCGACCTCGGCAACTACCAGCTCGGTGGCGAGATCAAAGCGGACATTTTCTCCGTCGGCCAGACCGTCGACGTGCAGGGCGTGACCAAGGGCAAGGGCTTCCAGGGCACGATCAAGCGCTGGAACTTCAAGATGGGCGACGCCACCCACGGTAACTCGCTCTCGCATCGTTCGCCCGGCTCCATCGGCCAGCGCCAGACTCCGGGTCGCGTTTTCCCGGGCAAGAAAATGTCTGGACACATGGGTGCCGTGAACCAGAGCACGCAGAATCTGACCGTGGTCAAGGTTGATGCCGAGCGTGGTTTGATCGCAATTAAAGGCGCCGTTCCCGGCGCTCCGGGCGGCAACGTCATCGTTCGTCCCGGCACCAAGGGTTGAGGAGTCAGATCATGGAACTCGCCATCAAGGGTAGCGAGCAGAAGCTGTCGGTTTCCGACAGTGTCTTCGGCCGCGATTTCAGTCAGGACCTCGTGCACCAGGTTGTCGTTGCTTTCCGCAACGCCGGCCGGTCCGGCACCAAGGCCCAGCTGACGCGTTCGGAAGTTCGCGGCACCACCAAGAAATTCAAGAAGCAGAAAGGCGGCGGCGCTCGCCATGGCGACTACCGCGCCCCGATCTTCATCGGCGGCGGTGTCACCTTCGCGGCCAAGCCGCGCAGCTTCGAGCAGAAGGTCAACCGCAAGATGTACCGCGGCGCCATGTGCGCGATCCTTTCCGAACTCAATCGCCAGGGTCGTTTGACCGTGGTCGAGAGCTTCGAGATCGACGAGGCAAAAACCAAGTTGATGATCGCCAAGCTCGATGCGCTGGGCTTGAGCAAGCGCCCGATGATCGTTACCGAAAATGGTTCCGATGCCTTGTACCTGGCGGCGCGCAACATTCCCTATGTGGAAGTCCGCGACGTGCAGGGGCTTGATCCGGCCGCGCTGGTCGGTGCCGAGCACGTGATCATGACTGCCGAAGCAGTGAAGAAGATCGAGGAGTGGCTGGCATGAGCAATATCAAACTTCTCAGCGTCATCCGTGCGCCGCTGGTGTCTGAAAAGACCGCCCGGTTGCAGGAATCCAACCAGTACGTCTTCGAAGTGGCGACGACAGCGACCAAGGCCGACGTCAAGTCTGCTGTGGAGACGCTGTTCAACGTCAAGGTCGAGGCGGTGAATGTGCTGAACGTGAAGGGCAAGAACAAGACCTTCCGCAACCGCGCAGGCAACCGTGGCGACTGGCGTAAAGCATACGTTCGCCTGGCCGATGGCCAGACGATCGACGTGATGGCCAAGGCCTGAGGCTTCCCATGGCACTGATGACATTCAAACCGACTTCGCCTGGCCGCCGCGCCAAGGTGCGCGTTTCCACCGCCGGCCTGTACAAGGGCGGCCCGCTGGAAGCGCTGGTCGAGAAAAAAGCCAAGACTGGCGGTCGCAACAACCATGGCCGGATCACCACCCGGCACATCGGCGGCGGCCACAAGCAAAGCTACCGGATGATCGATTTCAAGCGCGACAAGGAAGGCATCGCCGCCCGCGTCGAGCGCGTCGAATACGATCCCAACCGCACCGCGCACATCGCACTGCTTTGCTATGCCGATGGCGAGCGTCGCTACATCATCGCGCCCAAGGGCGTGCAGGTGGGCGACCAGTTGATCGCGGGCCGTGATGCGCCAATCAAGGTCGGCAATACCCTGCCGCTGCGCAATATCCCGGTCGGTTCCACTGTGCATTGCGTCGAGATGAAGCCGGGCAAGGGTGCGCAGATTGCACGCAGCGCCGGCGCCTCGGTGCAGCTGGTCGCTCGCGATCAGGGTTACGCCACACTGCGTCTGCGCTCGGGCGAAATGCGCCGGGTGCCGATGGAGTGCTGCGCGACGATCGGTGAAGTCGGCAACGACGAACACAGCCTGCGCAAGATCGGCAAGGCCGGCGCCAAGCGCTGGATGGGCGTTCGCCCGACCGTTCGCGGCGCGGCCATGAATCCGGTCGACCATCCGCACGGCGGCGGTGAAGCACGCGC
>JANXRY010000095.1 GCA_025356635.1 Gammaproteobacteria bacterium | reverse complement strand
GAAGCGCACCGGATCATGCCGCTGTCGCTGACCTTCGACCATCGCGCCGCCACCGGCGGCGAAGCCGCGCGCTTCCTCAAGCTGATGATCGACGATCTGCAACGAGCACGTTGAGATGTCGCAGCGGAGCCGGCTCGCGGGTTTCATCATCGATTGCCAGGGTGGCCCGCTGGCCGCGGCCGCGCGTTTCTGGAGCGGTGCGCTCGGCCTGTCCATCGTCGAGCCCGACGAAGGCGGCGACGGCAAGTACGCGGTGCTGGCGCCAGCGGCGGCGGGTCTTCATCTTGAAGTGCAAGTCGTCGAACATCCCTCGCGCCTGCACCTGGACATCGAGGCGCGCGACATCGAGGCCGAAGTCGCCCGCTTGATCGCGCTCGGCGCGGTGGAAATCACCCGACCCGTTCATCATCGCTGGGTCGTGCTGCAAGCACCGACTGACCATCGCTTCTGCGTGATCGCCTGGCGCGAGCGCGAAGCAGCTGCGCCCGTCGTTGCCACACCGAACCCGAAGCATCGCAGCGCCCTGATCACCTTCGTGCTGGATTGCCAGGTCGAGAACCTCGACCGCGCCGTGGATTTCTGGAGTGCTGCGTTGCATCGTCCGGTCGCCAGCCGTGACCAGGACGGCGACGGCAAGTACGCCGAACTCGTGACCGCGCCCGACGAACCTTTCCTGCTCCTGCAGAAGGTCGAGCATGACCCGCGCGTACACCTGGACATCGAGACCGATAATCTCGATGCCGAAGTCGCGCGCCTGGAGGCGCTCGGGGCGCAGCGGCTGAAATTCGTCAAACGCTGGTGGGTGCTGCAGGCGCCGACCGGCCACCGCTTCTGCGTGGTTCGCCAGCAGCCGGCCAAGGCCGGCATTGCCCTGAACGCCTGGCTCTGAAAAGCGGTTGTTGGCCCGGAGCGGTAGGACTAGACTCGCTAGATAGGCAAGGAGAGTCGAATGCCGCTGTACATGGACATCCATCAGGTCGATGGCGCCAAAGCGGATGATCTGGCCAAGGCCCATGAACTGGACCTTTCTGTCCAGGACAAATACGGCGTGCAGTGCTTGAAGTACTGGTTCAATGAGAGTTGTGGAAAGGCCTTCTGCCTGTTCGAGGCGCCTTCAGCGGCGGCGGCTGACTCAGTACACAGGGAAGCACACGGGCTGCTGGCCGAGCGGATCATTGAAGTGGATCCGGAACTGGCTGAAGGCTTCCTCGGCGGCGGCGAAGTCAACGGCGCCGGCGCGGTGATGATGCCCAACCCCAACGACGGCCGGGACCCCGGCATCCGCAGCGTGCTGTTCACCGATATCGTCGGATCGACAGAGTTCACCCAACGCCTGGGCGACGATGCGGCGATGGTCATGGTGAACCACCACGACACGATCGTGCGTGACGCGCTGACCGCCGTTGGCGGCCGCGAGGTCAAGCACACCGGCGACGGCATCATGGCTTCGTTCGTCTCCGCGGTCGCCGCGGTGCGCTGCGCCACCCGCATCCAGGATGCCCTCGGCCACCACAGCGAGCAACACGGGCATGCCCCGATCCACGTACGCATTGGCGCGGCGGCGGGAGAGCCAGTCGAGCAGCGCCACGACCTGTTCGGCTCCACGGTGCAGATGGCGGCGCGCCTGTGCGCCTACGCACAGCCCGGTCAGATTCTGGTCTCGAACGTGGTCGCCGAGCTGTGCATCGGCAAAGGCTTGTTGTTCGAGGATCTGGGCGAAGTGATGCTCAAGGGCTTCGATCACCCCGTGCATTTCCACGCGGTGCGGATCAGCGCCTAGTCGTCCGAACTATTCGTTCTCGGCAAGTTTCAGCGCCGACAGCACCGCCGCGACGCGCGCCATTTCGACGCCCTCGGCAAGCGCGGCCATCCCGTCCACTGCGGTATCGGATTTCAGATCGGCGATGCAACGGCCGGCGTCCTTGGGCGAGTCAAAACCGGTGCTTTGCAGAAGTAATGCACCGTCGGCATCGAGCAACTTGAAGTAGAACTTGCCGTCGGCCTCGCGGTATTGCTTGAACATCGGCAGCGCCGCTTTCGTCGTTGCCACGACTTTCACTTCGCCCTGCTCATGCAAGGGCCGCAGGCCGACCGCGCGGCGCAATTCGGCCATGAACGGCGTGGCGATCTTGCGCGCCTTGGCGGCGCCTTCGCGCAGGGTCGCCTCGATCTCCACCGGCTTGGCGATCAGCGCCTCGTAATGTTCGCGCATCGGCGCCACTTCCCGGTCGATGCATTCGAACAGCATTTGTTTGGCCTCGCCCCAGGCGATGCCGTCGGCGTAGGCACGGCGCATCGCTTCAGTTTCTTCGCTCGTTGCGAACGCCTGGTAAAGCTGGAACAGCGCCGAGCCATCGGTGTCTTTGGCCTGGCCCGGCGCGCGCGAATCGGTCTTGATGGAAAGGATGAGTTTCTTCAGCTCCGCCGGCGGTGCGAACAGCGGGATGGTGTTGTCGTAGCTCTTGCTCATCTTGCGGCCATCGAGGCCTGGCAGGGTCGCGACGCTGTCCTCGACCGCTGCTTCGGGCAGCGTGAAGTATTGTTTACCAGCAGGCTCGCCATAGAGATGATTGAAGCGCGCGCCGAAATCGCGGGCCATCTCGATGTGCTGCACTTGGTCGCGGCCGACCGGCACCTGGTGCGCGCGGAACATCAGGATGTCGGCGGCCATCAGCACCGGGTACATGAACAGCCCGGCGTTGATGCCGGCATCGGGATCCTGGTTTTCCGAGAGATTCCGGTCCACCGCCGCCTTGTAGGCATGGGCGCGGTTGAGCAGGCCCTTGCCGGCCACGCAGGTCAGCAGCCAGGTCAGTTCCGGAATCTCCGGAATGTCGGATTGCCGATAGAACCACACGCGTTCCGGATTGAGGCCGCAGGCTAGCCAGGCGGCGGCGATTTCCAGAGTCGAGCGCTGCACCCGGGCCGGGTCCTGCACCTTCACCAGGGCGTGGTAGTCGGCGAGAAAGTAGAAGCTTTCCACCCCCGACTTTTTCGAGGCGGCGACGGCCGGACGAATCGCACCGGCGTAGTTGCCCAGATGCGGGGTGCCCGAGGTGGTGATGCCGGTCAGGACGCGTTGCAGGCTCATGGACTCGGTTCGTGCGAAGTGGCGGCCAGTTTAGCAGCGCCACCGCAACCCCGTTCCTGGCGACGGCACGTTCCAAGCCACGCCCCCACACGGAGACTCGCCATGAAACGCTTAGCCCTTGCCTGCCTGTTGTTGTTCAGTGGCATCGCCCTGCCCGCCTGTGCCCGCCAAGAAACCCTGGTCGATGTCCAGGTGATCGACCACGAAACCGGCAACACCTTGCCTCACTACCTTCACTACGGCAAAGACTATCTTGAAGGCCAGCCCGGCCACCATTTCACCATTACCCTGCAAAACCTGACCGGCGAGCGCGTGCTGGCGGTGGTCTCGGTTGATGGCGTCAACGCTATCAGTGGTCAGACCGCTGGCGCCTCGCAGGCCGGCTACGTGCTCGATCCCTGGCAGCGCGTCGAAGTCGCTGGCTGGCGCAAGAGTTATTCCGATGTCGCCGAGTTCTACTTCACCAACTTGCCCGACAGTTATGCCGCGCGTACTGGCCGGCCCGAAAACGTCGGCGTGATCGGCGTCGCTGCCTTCCGCGAACGCCACTACGAGCCGATCCAGTACGTGCCGCCGCAAGAACCGCCAACGATGATCGGTCGTGCCGAGGACCGCGCCCAAAACCAAGCAGCGCAAGCCTCGAGCGCTGCGAAAGCCGCGGCACCGGCCAGTGCGCCGTACGCGGAGCGTCGCGACAGCCGGCTCGCGGATGGTGGCGTCGCCGCGCAAGAACTTGGAACAGGCCACGGCCAGCGCCGCTACGATCCGGTGACGCAGACGCAGTTCGAACACGACAGCTCGCGCCCCAACCAGATCGTTTCGTATTTCTACGATTCCTACGAGGCCTTGGTGGCCAAGGGCATCCGCCCGTCCCGCGATTACACTCGCCCCGGCCAGCCCGAACCGTTTCCATTGGGCTTTGTGCCCGATCCGGGCAACTAATCGCGGCGAACTAGTCTCGCATCAAGGTCGACTTGCCGAACAGGCTTTCGACCAGGTCCACCGCCAACTGGCCGGTGCGGTTGTGTTCGTCGAAGGCCGGGTTGAGTTCGACGATATCGATCGAACCGACCCGGCCGGTGTCGGCGATCATTTCCATCACCAGCTGCGCCTCGCGATAGTTCGGGCCGCCGGGCACGGTGGTACCGACGCCGGGAGCGATCGAGGGATCGAGGAAATCGACGTCGAAACTCACGTGCACATGGGTGTCGGCGTCAATGCCTTCGAGCGCTTCTTCCATCGCGCGCTTGATGCCGATCTCGTCGATGTAGCGCATGTCGTAGATGTCGAGACCGTATTCCTTGACCAGGCGTTTTTCGCCGGCATCAACCGAACGGATACCAACCTGGCGGATCTGTTCGGGCACCATCGCCGGCGTACTGCCGCCGAGCCCGGTCAGTTCCTTCGGGCCGACGCCGCACAGACAAGCCACCGGCATGCCGTGGACATTGCCAGAAGGCGTAACGTCGTGGGTGTTGAAATCAGAGTGGGCATCGAGCCAGAGTATGCGCAGTTTCTTGCCGGTGTCGCGGCAGTGCTGGGCGACCGCGGTAATGCTGCCAATGCCCAGGCAATGATCGCCGCCGAGCAGAATCGGCAAGCGGCCATCGTGCAGGGCTTCGGAGACGGCGAGCATCACCAGGCGATTCCAGGCCACGACCTCTGGCAAATGTCGATAACCATCCACCGGCGACTGCCAGGGATTGACCGGACCAGACAGGTTGCCGCGGTCCTCGACGTCCAGGCCACGCTCGCGCAGGGCCTCGGCCAGGCCGGCGACGCGCAGTGCTTCGGGGCCCATCGAGGCGCCGCGATGGCCGGCGCCGATGTCGGTGGGAGCGCCAATCAAGGCGATGGGAGGAAAGATTCGGGACATGGGCTCAGACTATCAGCGTTTGCGCGGATTGACGTAGGTGGGCGCAGGCAGTGGAATTTCGCCATCCAGATACAGCCAGTGCCCGTCTTCGCGCACGAATCGGCTGATTTCATTTTGCTGCTGTGCCGGCCCGGTACCGATGCGATAGCGGGCGATGAACTCGATGCTCGTGCGGTTACCCGCCACCGCCTGGGAGCGAACATCCAGCCCCAGCCAACGAGTGGAGTAGGTTTCCGCGAGGCAGAAATCCGGAGGCCGCGATGACGGATGCCAGGTTTCCAGCAGGTAATCTTCCAGCAGCAGGACATAGGCGCTGTAGCGTGCACGCAACAACTGCTGCGCGGTCTCGGGCGCCTCGCCCTGGTGAAATCGGCCACAACACACGGCGTAGGCTCTCAAATTGCCGCAATGGCAGCGGGCGATCGCGATGGAATGTACGGGCACAGGCGGGCATCTGGGAAGGGGCGTCAATGGATAGTAACCCCACCCCTTCCCGAAGCATTGCCACAACCTGAACGGAACAGGTGGTGCCGACACCCGGATTCGAACTGGGGACCTACCGCTTACAAGGCGGTTGCTCTACCAACTGAGCTATGCCGGCATGGTGCAATTCTATCGTGCGACCCGCGCGAACACGACACCGGCAGATTATTCGCAGGGCATGGGCAGGGCTTGCAGGCCCTCGCCGGATACGACGTCCTGCCAGCGCATCTGCGCGGGGGCAGCGATGTCCACCCACCACTGTGGCAGTTGTTCGGTACGGGCCTCGATGGTCGGCTCGTAGCCGAGCGCGGCGATGGTGTCGTGGCGCACCCGGGCGTTGTCGAGGTCACGGAAGATGCCAAGCGAAATCGTGTCCTGCTGGTCGCCAGCGGTCACCACGTAATAATCGTTGACGCCTCGCGCCGCCAGTGCGCGCGCTGTCGCCAGTGCCTGTGCGCGCGTGCCTGCCGCGGGCAGGTAGACGCGATAACCATGCACGGCCACAGCCTCGACTTCACGGAACTGGATGCGACCCACGCTCGGAGTCAGCAGGTTCATCGCTTTTCGCAGATCGGCCGGGGTCGTGAACGGCCCCAGGCTCAGGCACTGGCTGAATTCGTTGCCGATGCCAACGCCAGGCTCGGACTCTCGTACCGGTGCCGGCACCTCGGACTCGCTGAGCATCACCAGCGCCGCCACTCCCGGATCGGTTGCCGGTGCCCGTGGGACATGCGCGACCGGATGCCAGACCCACCACGCGGCAACGCCCAGGTTCATGCTCAACAGCAGGACAGCGCAAACACGGAACATGCTCAGCCTTCCCCGCGCTGCGCGCATTCGCTTTGCGAAAACAAGGCCAAGCCATCGAGCACCAACCAGGCCGATTGCTCGACCGGGAACGGCAAGCCCGACGCGAGTTCTTCCGCACCACCGCCAGAAAGTATTACGCGCGGAGATTGCCCGAGGCGCTGCTCCGCCAAGCGCCGGCTGCGCTCGATCAAGCCAAGAGTCGCGCCGTCGGTGCCGGAGGCGATGGCGGTATCAGTATCGCCGGCAAAATCGGTGGCGCGCGCCGCGGGCAAATCAAGTGCGACGAAACGCTGACCCAGGGCCACGCGCATATGCGCCGACGACGGCGCGATCGCACCGCCCAAGTGCTGGCCGTCACTGGCAAGCAGATCGATGGTCACCGCGCTGCCGATCGAGACCAGCAGCCAGGGACCGTCGTTGCGCTCGCTCGCTGCGAGTAGCGACAAAAAACGATCCACGCCGAGATGCCCAGGTTGTGCATAGGCGATATGCAGGCGCCGGCAGAGTGGCAGCGTACGCACGAGGTTCACTGCATAGCCCTGCGCGGCCAAGGCAACGACGGCAGCATCGCAATAGGGTGTCGGCGCCACCGAAGCCAACCAGACCACATCGGCCGGCTTGGCGAGGCCGACCAACGATCGCAGGCCATCGAGATCAACACCATTGTCATGATGCGAGAACGCACGGACATCGCCGCGCCGGCCAGCAACGAGCGGCGCGCACTTGAGTCGGGTATTGCCGAGGTCGATCAACCAGTTCATAGCGCTCGCAGACTCACTTCGCCACTGTGGAATTGTCGCTCGCCAACCGGCATACGCACGCGCAGGGCGCCACTGGCATCCACGCCCAGGGCCATGCCCTCATTCGTATTGGTGCCATCGAGTACACGTACCGCGTGGCCGGACAAGGCATCGAGTTCGCGCCAGCGCGGCAGGAACGGTGCCAGACCGTCAGTTTCGAACTGCGCCAGCGCCGGCAACAGTCGATCCAGAACGTTCGCCGCCAGCGCGGTGCGAGCGATTCTTTTTCCAGGGAGCAGCTGCGACAAATCGCACCAGGGCTGGTCGATGTCCGCCGCCGTGTTCGCCGGCATGCGCACGTTCAAGCCGATGCCGATCACCGCTTCGCACGGCCCCTGCGCTTCGCCGCGTAGTTGAATCAGTATGCCGCCGAGTTTGCGTCGGTCGGCAACCAGATCGTTCGGCCACTTCACCCCGACTTGCGTTGCTCCCAACGAGCGCAGCGATTCTGCCACCACCACGCCGACAGCAAGGCTCAATCCCGACAACGCCGCAAAGCCGCCATCGAAACGACGCGCCAGGCTCAAATAGAGATTCGCGGCCAACGGCGATAGCCACTGGCGTCCGCGCCGGCCCTGGCCCTGGGTTTGTCGCTCGGCCAACCAGACCGCGCAGCCTTGTGTGGGCGTACCGGCCTGCAATGCCAACGATTGCGTGGACGTGGTTTCGAATTCGATATGCAGCGAGTGCATCTGCGAACGCGCTTCCGGCCCAAATTGCGCGAGCAATGGCTCGCTCTCAAGAAAATCCAGCGGCTGCGCCAGCGCATAACCCTGGCCCGGATGCGCGTGGATTTCGACGCCTGCGGCGCGCAACGATTCAATGCGCTTGTGCACGGCGCTGCGGGTGATGCCGAGTTCCCGCGCGAGCATTGAACCGGTCACCGCGCCGGCGCCGAGGCGTTCGAGCAAAGCGCGATCGCTCATGTGTTTGTCCGGGAAATCCAGCGATGCCAAAGCCGTGCGCGTTCGAAGCGCGACTCGGTCCCGGCCTGTAGCCGCAGCAAATTGCTACGGTGCGTGTAGAGAAGAAACAACGCGGCGATCAATGCGAACGTCATCCGCAGCGCATCGGCGCGCGGAAGCAAGGCCAGCACCGGCAGTGTCCAGGTTGCGATCACCGTCGATAATCCGACATAGCCACTCAGGCTCAAAACCAACAACCAGGCGGCGATCAGCATCAACACTGCGAACGGCCATAGCACCAGTAATCCGCCGATCAACGTAGCCGCACCCTTGCCGCCACGGAAACCATGCCATAGCGGCCAGACGTGCCCAACTACTGCTGCCATCACGGCGGCGTACGGAAGCCAGAGTTGTGCGACGGGTGCAAAACGCAAGGCAAGCCATGCCGCCAGCGCGCCTTTGCCAACATCGATCAGCGCCGTGGCCAACGCAAACGCCCAGCCTTGCGTACGCAAGGCGTTGGTACCGCCGGCATTGCCACTGCCGAGCGTGCGGATATCGACGCCGCGCAAACGCCCGATCACCAAGCTTCCGGAAATGGAGCCCAGCAGGTAGGCGAGCAGCGGGAGCGCAACAGAAATCCACATGCGGCGATTATCGCCCGAATCCCATCATGTTGAATCGTCGGCTTGCTTCGACTCGGCGGGTTGCACGCTGACTACTAGGGCACCGGGCCCGGCATGGGCACCGACGGCGGGGCCGGTTTCGACCAGCCAGCCTTCCACGATGTCGAGCCTTGCCTGCATTGCCGCCAGCAGGGCTGCGCCATCGGCCTCGGCATCGCAGTGGCCAACGATCAGTCGCCAACGACGCGCTCCATCGACGCGGTGAGCCACATAGTTCGCGAAGCGCTCGGCAATGCGCCGACTTCCGAAAAAAGCACCTGCCATTCCCAGCCGGCCTTCCGGCGTGATCTTGGCGATCGGCGTCAGCCCGAGCGTATTCAGCAATGGCTTGGCCCAGCGCGGCACGCGACCACCACGCACGGCGTGGCCGATATCGCGGGCGATCGCCCAGGTCAGGGTCAGTGGTCGCAGCCGATTGAGTTCTGCCAAAATCGTTTCCGCCGATTCTCCGGCCAAGGCCATGCGCGCGGCATGGATGGCCTGCAGTGCCTGGCCACCGGCTGCATTGGCCGTGTCAAAAACATGCGTGCGGGCCGGATGACCGCGTTGCGCGGCGACTTCCGCCGATTGCAAAGTTCCGGACACCGTGCGCGACAGACCCACGTAAACCAGCGAAGGATGATGCGAGAGCAGGAATTCGAACTGCCGGCGGAAATCGCCCGGTGGCGGCTGGCTGGTACGCGGCAACATGATCTCCGTCCGGAGCTTGCGGTAGAACTCGGCGGTACTCAGTCCGACCTTGTCCAGGTAATCCTGATCGCCAAAGCCGACCCGCACCGGGATCATGTGGATGTTGAGTTCACGCGCGAGTGCATCCGGCAAATCGGCGGCGCTGTCGGTGACGATCGCCACGCCGCCGCCGGCAGCGGCCGAGCGTGCCTGCGCGTGCATGTCATCGGCCTTGGTCGCCTCGACCCGGCCGAAGCGCGCGGCAGCGTCGAACAAGGCTTTGGGGTCGGCAACATGGGCATGCAAGCGCAGCCGTGCATGCGAACCGGCCACGACCACGCAGGACGCGCCGAGGTCACTGACGGCGACGCGCAGCCCGGCCCGATCAAGACCCTCGCCAAGCAACAGGCATTCGCTACACCAGCGGTGCTCGGGGTCGGCTTCGAACAATTCACCGTGGATCTGCGCCGCCTCCAGATCGCCATAGGCGTCGTCGCTGAGCGGCTCGACGCTGATGCGACCATCGGCCATGAACGAATCAATGCCTTCGAGCAGATCGACGAAACCTTGGCCGCCGGCATCCACCACGCCCGCCTTCATCAGCGCCGGCAACTGGTTGGGCGTATTGGCCAAGGCCCGCCGCGCCTGCGCCAGCCCGAGCGCAAACCATGTCCGCAGGTCGGTGACGTCAACGCGTTGCTCCAGCGATTCGGCGAAGGCGGTGATGACACTGAGGATGGTGCCATCGCGCGGCTCCGACAGCGCCTGACGGGCAGAACGGGCACCGGCACTGATCGCCTGCGCCAACTGCCGGGGCTCGATCGCCCCCTGCGAGCCGATGGCCTCGGCAACGCCGATGAGGAACTGCGCCAGGATCGCGCCGGAATTGCCGCGGGCACTGTCCACCGCGTCCTCGCCGACCCGGCGCAACAATTCGCCGGCCCCGGCCGTGCGTCGGCTCAGTGCGCCAGTGAGCAAGCCGCCGAGGGTAAATGCGAGGTTGCTGCCGGTATCACCATCCGGCACCGGGAATACGTTGATCTTGTTGAGCGCTTCGCGTTGCGCAATCACCCGGTGGGCACCGGCGATAAGCGCGCGCCGCAGGAGGGGGCCGCGGATCAACGGCCGGGGCAGGTCGAGCGATAGGGTATTCATCCGCCTGAAGTCTGCCGCATGCGCCTCGCCGAGCCATGCTGCGCCGCAACACGATCACGCCTGCACGCCCGTGTCGAAGGGAATACACTAAGCAGATGCAACCATCCTGCATGTTGCAGCATCTCTCCGTGCAGGTCCCAACGCGAGCCACCGCCATGTCCCGTGCCCTGCTTGCCCTGTTCCTGTGCCTGTTCACGATGGCAGCTTTCGCCGACGTGCCGCCGGCCGGTAACAGTACGGACGACTCCACTCCGGCCACTCCGAAGCTAGACAAGCCCGGCACCGCGACGCCCGCGGTGGGCGACATCAACGACCATCCCAGCGTCGCAGCACCGCATGCCACGCGCCCGCGGATCATCTCGCCACGCTGGCAAAGCCTGTTGCCGGGCATGATCCGTTAGACCTCGACCCGCTGAACCCCGGAACCAGAAGTCAAAGTTCGGGCGTCAGCCTCACCACGAATCGCGCGCCACCCAGCTCCTCGGAACGGTCTACGACCAGCTCGCCCCGATAAGCGCTGACGATGTCCTGGACGATGGCGAGTCCGATACCATGGCCCTGCACGCGTTCATCGCCACGAACGCCCCGTTGCAGCAGACGCTCGATGTCTACGTCGGCGATGCCCTTGCCGTCATCCTCGACCGACAACATGACACCCGGGCGTCGACTGCCTGCTGTCGGCAGGTTACGGACGGTCAGCAACACGCGTTGACCGGCCCACTTGAAAGCATTCTCGAGCAAGTTGCCGATCAGCTCCTGCAAATCACCGAGTTCACCGTAAAAACAGGCGTCGGGATCGACTTCAAACTCACACAACACTCCTTTCCCGGCGTATACCTTTTCCAGACTGGCAACAATTTCCTCGGCGCGTGGCTCGATCGGCACCGGCGCCGCGAAGAGGGCATGGCCGCCGCGCGCTGCGCGTGCCAACTGGTAGGAAACGATTTCGTTCATGCGCTGGACTTGCGCCGCAACCTCGGAGCGCAACTGGCCATCGTCGGCCTCGAGGCGCGCGCGCAACACCGCCAGCGGCGTCTTCAGGCTGTGCGCCAGATCAGCGAGAGTGTTGCGGCTCTGGTCGAGATTGGCATTCTCGCTCTCGATCAGGGCGTTGATGCTGGTAGTGATCGTCTCCAACTCGGGTGGATGGCGGCCCGAGAGGCGTGCGCTGACGCCGCGTTGCACCCTGGCCAATTCGCGTTCCAGGTAACGCAGCGGTTGCAGGCTCCAGCGCAGGGCCAGCACCTGCACCAGCAGCAGCAGCCCCGCAGCGAGACCCAGGTAGCCCCAGAGAGCGCGCCGGAACACCCGAATCTGCAACTCGAGTTGCTTGGTGTCCTCGAAGATGGCGATGGTGAAGCGGGTTACCTGACTACGACCGCCGGTTTCACCCTGCTCCCACGCCAGCCCATAGCTGAAGCGATACAAGCGATGCGCCAGACCACTGCCATCCATGATCGTCAGCGGCCCCTCGAAGCGCTGCTCGCCTTGCGCCAACAACGATGGCGCGGGCATCGAACGCCCCAGCACCGACGGTGAATTCCACTCGATTGCGGCGCCGCGCACCATCGCGTAAAGACCGCTGCCAGGCTGCAGGAAGCGTGCGTCCGGCGCGTCGTTCTGCGGCGGCTCTATCAATTGCCCGTAGCGGGTGAATTCAAAATCACTGAGGTAGGAGTAGGCATGGTTCTGCAGGCGTTCCCGCATGTTGCTCAGGGCCGCTTCGCGGAAGGCATGGTCGAGGGCGACGCCGGTGAAACCCAGGAAAGCAACCAGGCCCAAACAGGCCGCCAGCAACTGGCGGGCGTGCAGGGAGAGTGCGCGCCGCGCCATCGTCGGCGCTTATTCGTTGCGCGGGATGGCGAAGCGGTAACCGCGACCACGCACGGTTTCGATCGGCTTGAGTTCCCCGTCCGGGTCGAGCTTCTTGCGTAACCGGCCGATGAAAACTTCCAGCACATTGGAATCACGGTCGAAGTCCTGCTGGTAGATATGCTCGGTCAGGTCGGCTTTCGAAACCAGTTCGCCGGCATGCAGCATCAGGTATTCAAGCACTTTGTATTCGTAGCTGGTCAGGTCGGCGGCCGTGCCGCTGACGGAAACGTTCTGGGCGGACAGATCGAGCCGGATCGGGCCGCAGTCCAGCGTCGGCTTGGACCAGCCAGCGGCGCGACGCAACAGCGCATTGATGCGCGCGAGCAACTCTTCCACGTGGAAAGGCTTGACCAGGTAATCGTCTGCACCCGCTTTCAGGCCCTCGACTTTGTCTTGCCAGCTGGATCGCGCCGTCAGGATCAGGATCGGAAACTTCTTGCCCTCGGCGCGCAAGGCTCGCACCAGGTCCATGCCCGACAACTTGGGCAAGCCGAGATCGATCACCGCCACATCGAAGGGCAGTTCACGACCGTGATACAGGCCTTCTTCGCCATCGCCAGCGGCATCGACTGCGAACCCTTCGCGTTTGAGTCGCGCCGTCAGGGTTTCGCGCAGAGGGGCTTCGTCTTCGACCAGCAGCAGGCGCATGTCGTTTCCTTCTTCGGGTTTCAGTGGCACATGGGTGCCGGTTATTCCTGGGGTGGCGTCTGATCGGCATCCTGACCAGTGGTCGGAGACGCTTGCTTGTCTTTGTCCTTGCCCTTGCGCGAATCCCGCCGCGGCTCGGGCGCTGGCTGGCCAGGATCTTCCTGCATCACACGGATGCGGCCGTCGGCAGTGATTACCTTGATCCGGTAGACCTCCCGGCCATCACGTTGCATCGGTTCGGCGCGCAGCACCTCGCCACCCGTCGAGCGCTCAACCCGGCGCACCGAGTCGGGAAGCGCCGACGAGTCCTGCCTTGGCTCCGGGTCCTGTTGCGGCGATGACGGCGGTGGCGAACCGTGACCATGCGCGTGATCGCCCGCAACGACCAATCCCGGGAGGGCGGCCAGCAGGACCAAGCAAGTCAGTGGTCGAAGAGCACGGAGCATGGCGGGATGGTATCCGTACGGAGCGGGATCAGCCAGAGAACACGGCGCCGAGTCTGTCTTTGGGGCGGTGAATCCGGTCTGAACCCCCTCCCCGCGCTGGCAGCTCAGAAAATCTCGGCAACACAGCAGCGCAATGAGCCACCCGCCTTCTCGATCTCCCACAGCGGTACGCTGCACAGGCGGAAGCCCGCCATTGCCAACGCAGATTGGTGTGCTGGTTCCAGGGCAGTCGCTGCTGCACGGCTCATCCAGACGTCCCGATCGGACAAGGCGATGCAGTTGCCGGCAAAGCGGGTCTTCTCGGCGGGCGACAAGCGGATCGAATGCGGCGCGTACAGCGCCTCGATCGCCGAAACGACCGCCGTCTCGGCGAAGCCATCCGGGGCGATCACCACGGCACGGCCGGCCAGCACGCTGAGCACGACATTGCTGTGGTACTCGCTCGTCGCCAGGTCAAACATCAGGGTCGCGCGTAGTCCGAACGCCTCGTGCATCGCGGCGGCGCCCACTTCGTCGCAGCGTTCTGACAGGCCGCAGAAGCCCAGGCCGCGGGCATGATCGATCACCAGCGAGCCCGTCAATTCACAGATGCCTGGCTGCTCGCGCAGGTCGATTTCCCGATAGCCCAGCGTGCCGGTGAAGAAATTCCGGATATCCGATCGTTCGGCTTCGCGCTGGCGCACCGAATGGCGCATATGACCCAAGATCAGCCGCCCGGGCGCGGTGGCGAAGACATTGTTCGGGAACAGACCGTCGGGTGTGTCTGCCAATCCGGGAAAACAGATCGTCGGCAGGCTGCCCGAAAGTGCGGACTGCAAGTGACGATGTTCGGTCAGCGCGATCTCGACATCGGTGCCGAGATCCAGGTCCATGTAGCGATTGTCGCTGGCCGATTGTTCGGCCAGGGCGAAGCCTTCGGGCGCGACCAGAAACGCCGCCTTTGCGGTCGCCGGGCCGAAATCGTTCGGGCAGGCACGGGCGAAGCGCAGGAATTGGTCGATGTCGCGGGTGATCATGCGGCGGTCTCGGGGATAGATCGGGTGGCGGCGAGCGCGCGTTCAAGCAAAGACAAATCCG
Organism: Gammaproteobacteria bacterium; assembly: GCA_025356635.1. Classification (GTDB taxonomy): domain Bacteria; phylum Pseudomonadota; class Gammaproteobacteria; order Xanthomonadales; family Xanthomonadaceae; genus Arenimonas. The sequence continues at coordinate 886 of JANXRY010000095.1, read as the reverse complement.
CGCCGGCGCGTGGCGCGCCTTCGCTGAGGATCTGCCGGAACAAGCGGCCGCCGGGTTGGGCATGGAACAGGCCGAGCAGGTGCCGGCTGATGTGCTTGAGCGCCACACCGCGTGCGAGTTGGGCTTCGATGTAAGGAAAATACCGGCGCAGCAAATCCTCGCGCGATTGCAATGCGCCGTCGAACAAAGCGCCATCGAGCGCATGCAATCGATACGGTTCGTGATAAGCCACGCGGCCGAGCATCACGCCATCGACATGATCGAGCTGCGCTCGGCATTCGTCGACCGCCGACAAGCCACCGTTGAGAATTACCGTCAGCGCCGGCCGTTCGCGTTTGAGCCGGTGCACCCAGTCGTAGCGTAGCGGCGGAATCTCGCGGTTCTCTTTCGGCGACAAGCCGCTCAGCCAGGCCTTGCGCGCATGCACGATGAAGCTGGTGACGCCGACTGCGGCGACCGTATCAACAAAGCCGAGGAAGCTGTCGTAGTCCTCGATTTCGTCCACGCCCAGCCGGCACTTCACCGTGACCGGAATCTTCACGGCCGCGAGCATCGCCGCCATGCCTTCGGCGACCAGCGCCGGTTCCTTCATCAGGCAGGCACCGAAGCGCCCGGCCTGCACGCGATCAGACGGGCAACCGACATTGAGATTGATTTCGTTGTAACCGAACTGCTCGCCGATCCGCGCCGCCTCGGTCAGATGCGCCGGCTCGCTGCCACCCAATTGCAGCGCAACCGGATGCTCGGACGGATCGAACCCGAGCAGGCGTTCGCGGTCGCCATGGATCACTGCCTGCGCATGCACCATCTCTGTGTACAGCCACGCATCCGGCGCCAGCACCCGATGGAAGGCCCGGCAGTGCCGATCGGTCCAGTCCATCATCGG
>JANXRY010000044.1 GCA_025356635.1 Gammaproteobacteria bacterium | reverse complement strand
GCGAACTGGGACTCGATGCGCTGCCGTGGACGGAGAACCTGCGGCAATTCATCGAACGCATCCGCTGCCTGCGCGACTGGTGCCCGGAGCTGGGCCTGCCCGATGCCAGCGAGTCGGCCTTGCTGGCAACGCGCGAGACTTGGTTGAAACCCGTCTTCGCCGGCAAGACCCGGCTCGACGCCCTCGACGAACACGAACTCGGTGAGGCGCTGCGTTCATTGCTCGACTGGCCGCTGCGGCAGAAAGTCGATGCCCTGGCGCCGACGCGGCTATCGGTGCCTTCGGGCATGGAACGCGCGATTTCTTACCAACATGGCGCGCCGCCGGTGCTGGCGGTCAAGCTGCAGGAGTTGTTCGGACTCGCCGATACGCCGCGCATTGCCGACGGCCGCGTGCCGGTGCTGCTGCACCTGCTGTCCCCGGGCGGCAAGCCGCTGCAGGTCACCCAGGACCTGCGCGGTTTCTGGGAACGCACTTATCCGGAAGTGAAAAAGGAAATGAAGGGCCGTTATCCGCGCCACCCTTGGCCGGACGATCCCTGGACCGCCACGGCCACGCACCGCGCGAAACCGCGCGGCATGTAGGTCAGTGCGCGGCCGCCGGCTGCGCATCCAGCCAGGCGTTCATGCGCGTCTCGAGCACCGACAGCGGCAACGCGCCGGCGCCGAGCAATTCGTCGTGGAAGGCGCGCAGGTCGAAGCGATCGCCCAGTTTTGCCTGGGCCTTGGCGCGCAGCTCGCTGATCTTCATCTGGCCGATCTTGTAGGCCAGGGCCTGGCCGGGCGTAGCGAGGTAGCGGTCGATCTCGTTGGTGATGTCGTGCTCGGACTTGGGATCGTTGGCCTTGAAATAATCGATCGCCTGCTGCCGGCTCCAGCCCTGCGCGTGCATGCCGGTGTCCACGACCAGGCGCACCGCGCGCCACATTTCGTAAGCTTTCTGGCCCATCCGGTCGTAGGGGTCGGAATAAAGGCCGACGTCGTAGCCGAGTTGCTCGGCGTACAGCGCCCAGCCTTCGACATAGGCGGTGAAGCCGGCCTGGCGGCGGAACATCGGCTGCTCCGGCAATTCGTTGGCGATCGAGATCTGCAGATGGTGGCCGGGCACCGATTCGTGCAGGGTCAGCGGCACCATTTCCCAGATCAGGCGCGTCTCGGGCTTGTACAGATTGACGTAGTAGTTGCCGGCGCGGCGGCCGTCGGCCGAGCCCGCCTGGTAGTAGGCGGTGGTGGTGTCCGGCGCCAGGGCGTCGGGGATCGGCACGACGCCGTAGGGCGCGCGCGGCAGCGTACCGAACAGGCGCGGCAACTCCGGATCGATGCGCTTGGCCAGGGCGCGGTAGGCCATCAGCAGTTGCGCGCCGTCGTTGTAGTGGAACTTCGGATCGTTGCGCAGATAGGTGAAGAACGCCTGCAGGTCGCCCTGGAAGCCGACTTCGACCCGGATCTTTTCCATGTCGTCGTGCAGGCGCGCCACTTCTTTCAGGCCGATCTCGTGGATCTGCGCGGCGCTGAGGTCGGTGGTGGTGTAGGAAGCGGCGAGGAAATCGTAATAGGCCTTGCCGTCGGGCAGGTCGCCGGCGGCGACCGAATCGCGGCACTTGGGCAGGTACTCGTTGTTGAAGAAGGTCTGGAAGCGCTTGAGCGCCGGCAACACGACGTCGACGACCGCGGCCTTGGCTTCGGCGCGCAGGCGCGCCTGGTCGGCTGCCGACACGTTCACCGACATCGCCTTGAACGGCGAATAGGACGCGCTGTCTTCCGGGTTGGCGACGATCTGGCCGGCGATCTGTGCCGGCACCCTCTGCATGATCGCCTTCGGCCGCAGCCAGCCGCTGGCGATGCCCTGGCGCATCAGCGCGATGGTCTGGTCGGTGTAGGTGCCATAGGCGCGCAAGCGCGCGATCCAGTCGGAATAGTCCTTGGCTTTTTCGAAGCGCAGACCCTGCAGCATGCCGTCGGCGAAGGTGTGCACGCCGCCCTGGTGGCTGACCGGCATGTACTCGTCGTGGAAGCGGAAACCGGCGATGCCCTCATCGAGATCGCGCAGGTAGATGTCGTAGTTGAGCTGGTCGGCTTCGCTGAGCAGCTTGCGATCAATGGCGAGCAGGGTCTGGCGGGAATCGCGCACCGCTTGCTGGTGCGCTGCCGTCGCCGCCGGGCTCAGGTCGGGCATCTTGTCGTTGTAGCGGTCGTCGCCGAGGAAGCTGGCGCCGAGCGGTTCTTCGCGCAGCTGGCGCTCGTAATCGGCATCGAACAGGGCGTGCAGGGCGGCGGTGGCCTTGGCGTCGGGCGCCGCCTGCGCGATCGGTGCAATCGGCAACAGGCACATCGTCAACACCAGGGCCAAGGGGCGGAAGATCATGGCGGGCTCCATCGTCGAAACGGGTCCGGCGAGTCTAGCGCAGGGTGGTGCAATCCCGGGCTCACGGGTGGCCGAATTTCACTTTCATGGGCCAGCGCACGATTCGCGTGCGCGCCGGATCGCCCCAGGCCTCGGCCAGGTCGGCTTCGATGCCAGCGACGGCGTCGCGGCCGGTCGCCTTGAGATAGCGCTGCGCCGCCGACCAGCTGCGCAGGTAAGCCAGGTATTGCGCCAGCGTCCAGTCGCAGCGCAGGTCGAACTCGGGCGCGGGGATGACCTCGAACGGAAACGGCAGGGTCGCGTAACCGGCTTCGATATGCCGGCGCTCCGGCGGCCACCAGGCATCGAGCTCGCCCTGG
>JANXRY010000082.1 GCA_025356635.1 Gammaproteobacteria bacterium | reverse complement strand
GTGCGCAAGCCGCGCGCGCCGGTGCGGCGCTTGAGTGCCTTGCGCGCGACTGCGCCGAGCGCCTCGTTGCGGAATTCCAACTCTGCGCCTTCCAGCTCGAACATGCGCTTGAACTGCTTGATGATCGCATTCTTCGGTTCGGTGAGAATCTTGATCAGGGCGGGTTCGTCGAGTTCTTCCAGCGTCGCCACGACCGGCAGACGCCCGACGAACTCGGGAATCAGACCGAACTTGACCAGATCTTCCGGTTCCACATCGGCGAGCACCTTGCCAACGTTCGTGCGATTGGCCTTGCTGCGGATTTCGGCCGAAAAGCCAATGCCGGTAGATTCGGAGCGCTGCTGGATAACCTTCTCCAGCCCGGAAAACGCGCCGCCGCAGATGAAAAGGATATTTTTTGTATCGACTTGCAGGAATTCCTGCTGCGGATGCTTGCGCCCGCCTTGCGGCGGAACCGAGGCGATGGTGCCTTCGATCAGTTTGAGCAGGGCCTGCTGCACCCCTTCGCCGGAGACGTCGCGCGTGATCGACGGATTTTCGCTCTTGCGTGAAATCTTGTCGATTTCATCAATGTATACAATGCCGGTCTGCGCTTTCTCGACGTCGTAGTCGCATTTCTGCAGCAGCTTCTGGATGATGTTCTCGACGTCTTCGCCGACATAGCCGGCTTCAGTCAAAGTGGTCGCATCGGCGATCGTGAACGGCACGTTGAGCAGGCGCGCCAGCGTTTCGGCCAGCAGGGTCTTGCCCGAGCCGGTTGGGCCGATCAAAAGGATATTGGATTTGGCCAGTTCGACTTCGTCGTTGCGCTGACGCGATTCCAGGCGTTTGTAGTGGTTGTACACCGCTACGGCGAGCGTCTTCTTGGCGCGGCCCTGCCCGATCACGTACTGATCGAGCACATCCATGATTTCCTTGGGCTTGGGCAGGTGATTGCGTGCACCGGCCGCCTTCTCCTCGAGTTCCTCGCGGATGATGTCGTTGCAAAGCTCTACGCATTCATCGCAGATGAATACGCTCGGGCCGGCGATCAGCTTGCGTACCTCATGCTGGCTCTTCCCGCAGAAAGAACAGTAGAGGATCTTGCTGCTGTCGCCGGTACGGCTCAGCCGGTCATCAGTCATCGTGACATTACCCTGCCCAGGCGGGCGTATGACGGAGTCGGAGGGAGGATAGCACAGGCTGTAAAGCCCAGCCGGACAGCCCCGGACGGGCTGAAGCCAGCCATGGCTGGAGAATCAGAGCGCTCAGCCGGCCTGGATGCTGTCTTCGGGCCGGCGATCAAGCACGGCATCGACCACGCCATAGACCTTGGCTTCTTCAGCTGCCATGAAATAGTCGCGCTCGACGTCACGCTCGATCTTTTCCAGCGGCTGTCCGGTATTGGCGGCCAATTCAGCGTTCAAACGCTCGCGCAAGTAAAGGATTTCCTTTGCCTGGATGGCGATGTCGCTGGCTTGGCCTTGGGTACCACCCGAAGGTTGGTGGATCATCACTCGCGAGTTCGGCAGGATGTAGCGCTTGCCCTTGGTTCCGGCGGCCAGCAGGAACGAACCCATGCTGCACGCCTGGCCGACGCAAATGGTGCTGATGTCCGGACGGATGAAGCGCATGGTGTCGTAGATCGCCAGCCCGGCGGTGACCACGCCGCCCGGAGAATTGATGTAGAGGCTGATGTCCTTTTCCGGGTTCTCGGCTTCCAGGAACAGCAGCTGAGCAACCACGACGTTGGCGACGTAGTCGTCGATCGGGCCGACCAGGAAAATCACCCGCTCTTTCAGCAACCGCGAATAGATATCGAACGCACGCTCGCCGCGCGGCGTCTGTTCGACCACCATCGGTACCAGATTGAGACCCGTGGACGATTGCATGCGCGACTCCTTTCGATTGACTGCTTACGCGGGCGGACGCATCGCCTCGGCAAAGCTGAGCAGGTTTTCGGTGGCGTTCGCACGTTCCGCGATCCAGTCGATCACCTGCTCCTCCAGCACGCGGTTTTGCAGATTACGCATGAGATTGGGATCGTTCCGGTAAAGTTCAATGACCTGGGACGGATCTTCGTAGGTGGAAGCGATCAACTGCATCGTTTCCTTGAGTCTCGCCGGATCCAGCTTCAGGCCGTTCTGACGGGCGATCTCGCCAACCAGAAGCCCGGCGGCCACGCGATTGCGGGCCGGAACCATGAAATTCTCCGGCAACATCTTGATGTCCTGGCCCTGCTGGCGAGCCTGCTCGGCCGCACCATTGGCCAGACTGCGTGCCTCGGCTTCGACCAGGCGTGGCGGCATCTCGAACTGGGCATGGGCGATAACCAGCTTGTGCGCCACTTCAGCGCGCAGGCGATTCATGAGGGTACCCTTGAGTTCACGCTCGAGATTGGCGCGTACTTCCTTGCGGAACACCTCCAGCTTGCCGCTGCGGATGCCAAAACTCTTGATGAAGGCCTCGTCCAATTCCGGCAAGTGCGGCGCGGATACATTGACCACCTTGACCGTTACTTTGGCAGCTTGCCCGGCCAGGGCTTGCATGCCCCACTGGCTCGGAAAGGTGACGTTAAATTCGCGCTCATCACCGGTCTTGAGGCCGGTCAGCTGGGATTCTAGTTCAGGCAGCATTGCGCCAGAACCAAGCACCGTTGCGCCCTGCTCGACGCCTTCCGGCGGGAATCGACCGGTTTCGGTCGTGGCGTGGGTCTCGACACGCACCATGTCGCCGGCTTGGGCGCCCCGGCTTACATCAGTCCAGGTACGGCGCTGTTCACGCAAGGTGCTGAGCATCGTGTCGATGTCGGAATCACCGACGCTTGCAATCGGCCGTTCGAATTCAAGCTTGGCAACATTGATCTCGCCAAAATCCGGCACAACCTCGAAGGTGGCGGAATAGCGGATCTCGCCATCGGCTGCGTCGGCCAGCGGCTGGATATCGGGATTCCCCGCCGGTTTCAGGTTTTCCTGGCGGATGGCTTCATCGAACGTCTCGCGGACCAGTTCGCCGAAGGCTTCGGCACGAACCTGTTCGCCATAACGCTGCTGCACGACCTTGGCCGGGACCTTGCCTGGCCGGAAGCCCTTGAGCTTCACCGTGCGGGCGATTTCGTGAAGGCGATTGCCAACCACGCCTTCTAGGCGTTCGACCGGCAGCACTACCGTCATCCGGCGCTCGAGGGTAGCGATATTTTCAAGGGAAACCTGCATCTGTTACTCCTGCGCGCGCCATGCGTGGCGCCAACAAATTAAAATCATGAAAACGAATTCTTCCGGCGCACTTGTTGCGTGGTGCGAAAGGAGAGACTCGAACTCTCACGGGTTTCCCCACAGGAACCTAAATCCTGGGCGTCTACCAATTCCGCCACTTTCGCATTGTCATGCGGACGTCCGGGCACAGGAAAGGTTGGTGGGCCGTGAAGGATTCGAACCTTCGACCTATTGATTAAGAGTCAACTGCTCTACCAACTGAGCTAACGGCCCAATACCTTTCCTGCCCAAGAGGCAGCCGAACCGACATTATGCCGTATCCCGGGACGGCCGGGAACTGGGGTGGAAGACGGGATTCGAACCCGCGACCCTCGGAATCACAATCCGATGCTCTAACCGACTGAGCTACATCCACCATTGAATCTGCCCGTAACCGCATATTCTGGCGCGCCCGGAGGGACTCGAACCCCCAACCAACGGAGTAGAAGTCCGTTGCTCTATCCAGTTGAGCTACGGGCGCTCCGCTGGAATTGTGCACCCAACCTGCCTGCCGCGACAGAGACTGGCCTGGTCGGGGAGACAGGATTCGAACCTGCGACTTCTGCGTCCCAAACGCAGCGCTCTACCAGACTGAGCTACACCCCGGAGGTCAAGCGTCGGCACTGCAGCAAAAAAGTGGCGCGCCCGGAGAGATTCGAACTCCCGACCACCAAGTTCGTAGCCTGGTGCTCTATCCAGCTGAGCTACGGGCGCGCAGACTGCAAATTATGGGGAATATGGCCTGAGGCGTCAACCAGTATCGATGAAAACTACATGAGGCAAACCCCCGATCCTGTGCGCTTACGCATCATTCTTGATGCCGAGGGCGGCGCTTGCCTGTGGGCCGGCAACGAGCGCACCAAGGCGCAGTATGGGTATGCCGTAATGGCGAATTCCCTCCCGAACTGTGCCAATCCGGTATGGGCATTCAATCGCCTTAGCGCCCGCCTGTTGGGCGTGCCGGAGATGACGATCAAAGCGATCGGGCTGGCGGCCACGCCAGCGACGATCCAGGACGCACTTTCGATTTATTCATAACGCCCATAGGGCAAAATGCACCCTTGCGGTGTCGGTCATGCGCACCATCAATAACCAGAAAGGCCACCCAATCGGGTGGCCTTTCTGGTTCTGGCGGAGAGAGAGGGATTCGAACCCTCGATGGGAGTTAAAGCCCATACTCCCTTAGCAGGGGAGCCCCTTCGGCCTCTCGGGCATCTCTCCGGGTTTGCTGAGCCTGCAACGACATCTCGCGGTGCCGCTGTGCAGGTCGCTAGAATAGCCGTTCAACCGGGCTGCGGTAAACCAGAATCGCGATCCGGCGCGTCAGTCTGGCTGCCACCTTCCCGCCCAATCTTCTGGAATATCTCTTCGCGATGCACGGCAACGTCCTTGGGCGCGTTGATGCCGACCCGAACCTGATTGCCCTTCACCCCCAGAACAGTCACGGTAACGGAGTCACCGATCATCAGGGTCTCGCCGACGCGACGCGTCAGAATCAGCATGGCCTGCCTCCCGATACATCCTTGCACCGGCCGCCGACGTGGGTCGAGCGGGTCCAGGCCGCAGCTTCCCAGACACGACCTGATCCGATGGTAGATTGCAGCGGCTCGCTGCGCAATGAAGTGCGTAGCAGTTTCAGCCCAGCCGTTCGGACACCCAGGCGGCCACGCCCACCAGACTGTCATGAAGTGCCTGGCCATCCTGCCCACCGCCCTGGGCCATGTCTGGGCGGCCACCCCCCTTGCCCCCTATCTGAGCCGCGATGTGGGAAAGCAACTCGCCGGCGTTGATCCTGCCTAGCGCCAAGCCCTGGACACCGGCAATCAGGGATGCCTTGCCACCCTCGGCCGATGCCAGCACGATCACCGCATCGCCCAGCCTGCCCTTCAGGGTATCGACGGCGTCACGCAAGGACTTGGCGTCCAATCCTTCCAGCCGCGCCGCCACCACCTTGATGCCGCGCACATCTATCGCGCTGGCAGCGAGATCGGAGGTGGCCCCGGCCGCCGCCTTGGCCTTGAACGATTCGAGCTCGCGCTCGAGCTTTTTCTGCCGGTCGAGCAGTTGCCGAAGTTTTTCCACAACGTCGTCACTACGCCCGCCGAGCAGCTCCGCAGCCTGGCCCAGGCGCGCTTCCTGATCGGCGAAATACGCCAGTGCGCCGGCGCCGGTGGTCGCTTCGATCCGACGCACGCCTGCGGCGACGCCGCCCTCGGACAGAATCTTGAACACGCCGATATCGCCGGTGTGGTGCACATGGGTGCCGCCGCACAGCTCGGTGGAAAAATCACCCATCTTCAGCACGCGCACGCGCTCGCCATATTTTTCGCCGAACAGCGCCATCGCGCCGAAATCGATCGCCTCGGCCATGCCCATGTGGTGCACTTCGGCTTCGGGATTGCGCCGGATCTCATCATTGACCAGAGCCTCGATGCGAGCGAGCTCGGCGGCAGTAATCGGCTGGAAATGCGAGAAATCGAAACGCAGGCGATCCGGCGCCACCATGGAGCCTTTCTGGCTGACATGTTCACCCAATACTTTGCGTAACGCGGCATGCAGCAGATGCGTTGCCGAATGGTTGAGCACGATCGCTTGCCGGCGCTCGTTGTTGACCCGGGCCGACAAGGTGCCGCCGACTTTCAATGCGCCTTGCATGAGTTTGCCGACGTGACCATGGAAAATAGCCGAGAGCTTGACGGTATCGCGCACCTGGAAGTGGTCATTGCCCACGTCCAGAAGTTCGCCGGTATCGCCGACCTGGCCGCCGGATTCGGCGTAGAACGGCGTGCGATCGAGGATCACGATGGCATCGTCGCCAGTGGCGATGGCAGCAACCGGTTTGCCATCCTTGATGATCGCCAGGATCTTGCAGCCGTCACTCTCCAGTGTTTCATAGCCCAGGAACACGGTGGCATGCAGCGACGCCACCAGATCAGCCGGAAGCCCGGTGCTGCCGGCAAACTTGCTGGCTGAACGCGCGCGCTCGCGCTGTTGGTCCATCAGGTATTCGTACTGCGCGTTGGTACCCTCGGCAAGTGCTGCGCCTTTCTCGCGCAGGATGTCGGTGATCAGATCGGGCGGGCAACCGTAGGTGTCGTGCAACTGGAATAATTGTTCGCCATCCAGCTTGCCGCCGCCGGCAGCGAGCGCCGATTCCAAGCGCATCATGCCGGCATCGAGCGTCGTGGCAAAACCCGCTTCTTCCGCTTTCAGGGCGAGCTCGATGAAAGATTGCCTGGCTTTCAGTTCCGGATACGCACCGGCCATCATCTCCACCAACGGTTGCACCATGTGCCAGAACAGGCCGTCTGCCTGCAGCGAATCGAGCTTCCATAAATGTCTGACGGCGCGACGGATGATCCGGCGCAGCACATAGCCGCGACCTTCGTTGGAAGGCAGCACGCCATCGACGATCAGGAAGGAACAAGCGCGGATATGGTCGGCAATTACCCGCAGCGACTTGTTGTCGAAATCGTTCGTACCTGTCAGCGCCGCAGCAGCCTTGATCAGGTGCTGGAAGAGATCGATTTCGTAATTGCTGTGTACGTGTTGCAAGACAGCGGCGACTCGCTCCAGGCCCATGCCGGTGTCCACGCACGGCGCCGGTAGTGGCAGCAGGCTGCCGTCGGGCTGGCGGTCGAACTGCATGAACACGTTGTTCCATATTTCGATGAAGCGGTCGCCGTCTTCGTCCGGCGAGCCCGGCGGGCCACCCGGGATATGTGCGCCGTGGTCGTAGAAGATTTCCGTGCATGGACCGCAGGGTCCGGTATCAGCCATTTGCCAGAAGTTGTCGGAAGCGAACGGCGCGCCCTTGTTGTCGCCGATCCGGATGATGCGTTCAGCGGGCAGGCCAACGACCTTGTTCCATATCTCGAACGCCTCGTCATCTGTGTGATAGACGGTGACCAACAGCTTTTCTTTCGGCAACTGCCAGACGTCCGTCAACAGCTCCCAGGCAAAGACAATGGCGTCATGCTTGAAGTAATCACCGAAGCTGAAGTTGCCCAGCATTTCGAAGAAAGTGTGGTGGCGGGCGGTGTAGCCGACCTGGTCGAGGTCGTTGTGCTTGCCGCCAGCGCGCACGCAGCGCTGCGAGCTGACCGCGCGTTTGTAACTGCGCTTTTCCGCGCCCAGGAAAACATCCTTGAACTGCACCATGCCGGCATTGGTGAACAGCAGGGTCGGGTCGTTACCCGGCACCAAGGGACTGGAGGGCACAATGGCATGGCCCTTGGATGCGAAGAAATCGAGGAAGTCCTGGCGGACCTGCGCACTGGAGCGCGGGGAAATAATATTCATGTGCGTAGATTATCAGGCCGGGCCGGGGTCCTGGCAGCCTCCAGCCCAATGTGCGTGGTCAGTGGTCGAAATCTTCGCTGACCGTCATCCCTCGGCCGACCGCAGAGGCAGTCTTTTGATCGAAGCCGCGCCGAAGCAGGAAATCGATGACCTTGCGTCGGACTGCCGGATCAGCCAGATCCTTGCTCGCATATCGACGCGCGACCAGGCACTGGGCTCGGTTGGCCCAATCGGTATCGCAGGCCTGTAACGCCGCTTCGATGTCCTCGCGAACCAGGCCATGCGTACCTAGCTCAGCCCGGATATACCGAGGCCCATAGCCCGACGCTGCGCGCGTTCGGGCCAGGGCCTCGGCGAAACGGGCATCGTTCTGGAAGTCCTGCCGCGCCAGGACGAGGAGCGCGGCGTCCGCTTCTTCCGATTCGATGCCCCGGGCACGCAGCTTGCGGGACAGTTCCCGACGTGAATGGTCGCGCCGTACCAACAGACCAAGGGCCCGTTGGTAGGCAGATGGTTCGGGGCGATCTTTCTTGCCCCGCACCGCCTTCATCAGGCTTCAGCAGTATCGGCGGCGGGCTTGGGCGCGACCGGCTTGGGCATGAGTTTTTCGCGAATCCTGGCTTCCAGATCAACCGCCATCTTGGGATTGTCCTTGAGGTATTGGCGGGCGTTTTCCTTGCCCTGCCCGATCCGTTCGCCGAAGCAGCTATACCAGGCACCGGATTTTTCGACGAGCTTGGCATCGACGCCCATTTCGATCAGCTCGCCCTCGCGGGAAATGCCCTCGCCGTAGAGGATTTCGGTGATGACCTGTTTGAACGGCGGTGCCATCTTGTTCTTGACCACCTTGATCTTGGTCTCGTTGCCGATGATTTCGTCGCCTTTCTTGACCGAACCGATGCGGCGGATGTCCAGGCGCACCGAGGCATAGAACTTGAGCGCATTGCCGCCGGTGGTGGTCTCGGGATTCTGGCCCGGCATCATCATGCCTATCTTCATGCGCAGCTGGTTGATGAAGATGACCATGCAGTTGGAACGGTTGATATTCCCGGTCAGCTTACGCAGCGCCTGGCTCATCAGCCGTGCTTGCAAACCGACTTGCAGCTCGCCCATTTCGCCTTCTATCTCGGCCCGGGGCGTGAGCGCGGCAACCGAGTCGACAACCACAATATCGACCGCGTTCGAACGCACCAGCATGTCGACGATTTCGAGCGCCTGTTCGCCGGTATCGGGCTGGGAAATAAGCAGGTCTTCCAGGTTCACGCCAAGTTTTTGGGCGTAGCCGGGATCAAGCGCGTGCTCGGCATCGACGAAAGCGGCGGTGCCGCCGGCCTTCTGGCACTGGGCGATCACCTGCAAAGTCAGCGTGGTCTTGCCCGAGGATTCCGGGCCATAGATCTCGACCACACGGCCCTTGGGCAGGCCACCAATGCCCAGCGCGAGGTCGAGCATCAGCGAACCGGTGCCGATGACTTCATGGGCCTCGACCGACTTGTCGCCCATCAGCATCACGGTGCCCTTGCCGAATTGCTTGTCGATCTGGGCCAGTGCTGCGGTAAGTGCGCGCTTCTTGTTTTCGTCCATGGTGGATTTCCTCGGTTCGTTAGGGTGTGTGAGCAAAGTAAGGGCAAGGCATCGCACGGATTGAGACGGCAACACCGGCATTGGGAATTTGCGCCAGACAGTTATCCGCGAATAGCGGGAAACCACCGAAGGGCTTGTCAGGAAACATCCCGGACGGACGCGCCATCACCGGCTCGGCCTCACCAACCCGCAGTACAGGCCTTCGATGGCGAAGTCCTGGTCCGGGCGAACCTCGATGGGTGCGTAATCGGGATTGCGCGGCAGCAGGCGGATGCAGTCTTTGCCGATCTTGAGCAGCTTGACGGTGATTTCGTCGTCGATGCGGGCAACCACGATTTCGCCTGAGCGCGCCGTGGGCGTGCGGTGCACGCCGATCAGGTCGCCGTCGAAGATGCCGTCGTCGCGCATCGAATCGCCCTTGACCTTGAGCAGGTAATCGGGCGACGGGAAGAACAGGCTGCGGTCCAGCAGTACGACATTCTCGGAACCGATATCAGCGCCGATCGGAGTGCCCGCCGCTACCCGACCCAGCACCGGCAGACGCAGCGTGTTTTCATCCTCCGACGGGAGCGGCAAAGACGCCTGCGCCGGAACCGGCGGACGCAGCACCCGAATACCGCGGGCCCGGCCCGGCACGCGTTTGATCGCGCCAGCCGCTTCCAGGGCTTCCAAGTGGTACTGCGCGCCACGCACGCCCTTGAAGCCGAAGGCCCGGGCAATCTCGGCCTGGCTCGGCGGCACGCCCTCGGCCTCGATGCGCCGTGCGATCAGTTCGAGGATGTCGCTTTGGGTCTGACTGAGGGTCGGGTTGTTGTTCATGGTTAGTAGTAATACTACTAACGAAAAGAGGATGCAAGCCCCTCTCCCTGCTCACCAAGGCAATCAGCCGGCAAGCCCCAGCAGCCCGCGCAAAGCCGCCGCGACCGTCTGCCGGCGGACGACCTCGCGATCACCTTCAAAATGAAATTCCTCGGCAATCGGATAGCGGCCGCGACGCTTCCAGCCGATCCAGACGGTGCCTACCGGCTTGTCGATCGTGCCGCCGCTGGGGCCG
>JANXRY010000068.1 GCA_025356635.1 Gammaproteobacteria bacterium | reverse complement strand
TGCCACCTTCGTATTTCTTCTTGCTGTTCCAGTGCGCTTCCTCGGAATCGATCTCGAAGAAGGTGTGGCCCATCTCGTTCGCCCACCGCACGGAGTCGAAAATGAAGAACTCGGGCTCCGGACCAAAGAAGGCCTGGTCGGCGATGCCGCTGGCCTTGAGGAAGGCTTCGGCGCGCCTGGCGACGCCGCGCGGATCGCGCGAATACGCCTGCATCGTGGCCGGGTCGAGGATGTCGCAGACAAGAATGAGGGTCGGGTCGGCGGTGAACGGATCGACCACGGCGGTGCTGGCGTCCGGCAGCAGGATCATGTCGGATTCGTTGATGCCCTTCCAACCCGAGATCGATGAGCCGTCGAACATCTTGCCGTCTTCGAACAGCCCGGGCTCGATGATCGATGCCGGGAAGGTGACGTGATGCTGCACGCCGCGCATGTCGGCGAAACGCAGGTCGATGAATTCAATGGCGTGGTCTTTGATCAGTTTGCTGACGTTTTCGTAGGACACGGGACGACTCCACAGGGATAGGGACAACACGAGTTAGCAAGGCGCGTGCCAAGCCTCGACGCGCCGTAACTCCTTGTTTCTTGTGTCAGTGGAGCAAAGCCGATTGATCGTCCAGCGCATACAATGGTGCATATATTCCATGTCTGCACGAAATTGGTGCAAAAAAACCCGGCGCCGGAATATCGTATCCTTTCGACTCCTACCCGACGCCCGCGCCCGCCATGCCCCATTTCTTGCTTGCCCTCCTGCTTGGCGTCATCGAAGGCATCACCGAATTCCTGCCCATTTCCAGCACCGGCCACCTGCTGATCGCCGAGCATTGGCTGGGCACGCGCTCGGACCTGTTCAATATCGTGATCCAGGCCGGCGCGATCCTCGCCGTCGTGCTGATCTACCGGGAACGCCTGTGGACACTGGCCAAGGGCTGGCGAGACCCCGAGAGTCGTGACTACGTATTCAAGCTGGGACTGGCCTTCACCATTACCGCCGTGCTCGGCCTGGCGGTCAAGAAGCTCGGATTCGTGCTGCCGACCACCGTGACGCCGGTGGCCTGGGCACTGATCGTCGGCGCGGCCTGGATGCTTATTTCCGAACGCTTCGCCGAACGCGGCACACCTAGTACGCGAATCACTTGGACCGTCGCGATCCTGGTCGGCCTGGCTCAGGTGGTGGCCGGCATTTTCCCGGGAACCTCGCGCTCGGCCGCGACCATCTTTGTGGCGATGCTGGCCGGCACCCGCGATCGCGGTGCGGCCACGGAGTTCGCCTTCCTGGTCGGCATCCCGACCATGTTCGCGGCCAGCGCTTACGAACTGCTGAAACTGGAAAACAACGGCGGCCACGAAGACTTGGCGGCGCTCGCGGTGGCTTTCGTCGCTTCGACCGTAACCGCTTTCATCGCCGTGAAATGGTTGCTCGGCTATATCCGCACCCACCGCTTCACCGCGTTCGCGATCTACCGGATCGTGCTGGGGGCTGCGTTGTTGTTGTTTTTGCCCGCAGGCGCATGAGCCAACGAGGCATCGCTCGAAGCAAGCGCAAGCTCCAGCCGCTCGCACACCCAGCGTTCAGCAAAGCCACGCAAGGTCGGCCCTTCGATGAATCCGCAATGGCCGCCGTACTGGGAGATTTCCAGATGCGCGCTCGCCGGCAACTGCAGGGCGCGAACGGTATCGATCGGAATCACCGGATCGTCGGCGGCGGCCAACACCGACACCGGAATTTCCAGTCCGGACAAGCGACCACCGGCGATCGCGTATCCGTCGAAGTAGTTCTGCAATTCGCCGAAGCTGGTATGGCGCAGCACCAACCAGCGGGTCAGGCCGCGCAGATCCTGGGCCAGAACGGTGTCGTCGAAATCGTGGTGCTGCGGAAACAACGCCCGCTTCTTGCGCAGCGAGTCGCGCCATTTCTTCATGAAATACCAGTGGTACAACGGCAGGCCATTTTCCAGCGCCAGCAGAATCTGCGCCGGGTCCACCGCGGGGCACACCGCCGCCACGTGGCGGAGGGGAATGCCGGCGGCCGGCGCAGCGCGCGCCAGCCGCAGGGCGAAATTGCCGCCGAGCGAATAGCCCGCGGCCAGGTACGCGGGTGCAGGAAATCGTTCGCCGATCCACTTCGCCGCTTGCACGATTTCGCCGAGGCGGCAGGAATGGAACAGGCCTTCGTTGAGATGGTGGCTGTCGCCGTGGTCACGGAAGTTCAAGCGGAATACGTCGATGCCGCGCGCCAGCAGATGCGCCGCGGTGTGGCGCATGTAGCCCGATTCGATGCTGCCTTCCCAACCATGCAACAACAGCACCAGGGCGCGCGGCGCGCGACCGGCAAGCGCGCTGTGGCGGCCGAGCAGGCGCACGCCGTCGCCGGCATCGACGATATGGTCGCGATGCACGGCACCGGTGCGCTCGAGCGCGAAGTGCCCGGCCACGCGTCGTAGCGGCATCGAGCTCAGCACGGATTGCAGGTGGGCATTGCGCAGCAGCCGCGACGGCTTGTAACCGACCATTGTCGTCACAGGCCCATGGCCGCGACGATGCGCTCGCGACAGGCGTCGGCCATGCGCCGGCGGCCATCGTCGCTGGCTGCCACCGGTTCGAGGAAATGCACTTCCGCGACTCGCGCCGGTTCGCCGAGCAGGCGCCAGAAGTTGCCGAGGAAATGCTCGCCATGCGCGAACGCGACCGTAGTCTGGGCGCACCCCTTCGCGCCGTATTTCAAGGCCACCGGTTGCGCCGGGACGCCAGCCAGCACCGCCGGCTGGAATATCCGCGCATGGAAGACCCGGATCGTGTCGCCGGCGGATGTACCGCCCTCCGGGAACACACCGACCGCACGACCCGCCTGCAGGCGCAACACCATCTGGTGCATCACTCCGTGCAGCGAGTCGTTGTTGCCGCGATGGTGGTAGATGGTGCCGCCACGAGCGGCGAGCCAGCCGATCAGCGGCCAACGGGCGATTTCCGACTTGGCCACAAAACCGACCACGCGCTGGCTGTGCAGCAACGTGATGTCAATCCAGCTGACATGGTTGGCCACGAACAGTGCCGCGCCCGGCAGTGGCGTGCCGTAACGGCGGACACGCAAGCCGAACACACGCACCATGCCGAGCGACCACAGCCGGATCGCTAGTTGGTCGAGTGGCTCGCCACGCAGACCCATGCGTGCGCACAGCGGGTTGATCATCAGTATCGTCAGCGGCAGACCAATGGTTACGTGCAGCAACAGCACGGGCATCCGCCACAGATAGCGAAAGGGTCGGCGCCAGTCGAAAGGCGGATGCGTGGTTGTTTTGGCTTCAGACATCAGCCGATTGTGGCGCAGGCGGAAGCGCCCTGCACCCGTCGCAAGCGTATGTCTCAGTTCTGGCGTATTGCCAGGGTCAATCGGGACACGCAGACGGCTCGCCCGTCGGCATCCTCGATCCGGATATCCCAGACCTGGGTGCTGCGGCCAATGTGAATCGGGCGAGCGGTACCGGTCACCATGCCTTCGGTGACGCCGCGCAGGTGGTTGGCATTGATCTGGATACCGACGGCCTGTCCGGCGAGCGGATCCTCAAGACACAAGTTCGCTGCCAGGCTGCCCAGGGTTTCGGCCAGTACTACCGAGGCTCCGCCATGCAGCAAGCCATAGGGCTGGCGAGTGCGCTGATCCACCGGCATCGTGGCGCGCAGGAAATCCTCGCCCAGCTCGGTAAACACGATGCCAAGCGCCGAAACCGCCGTGTCCGCGCTACGGCGATTCAACTGTTCGAGTGTTGTCTGTTGGCGGAACGGTCCAGCCATGGACCGGCTCAACGCACCCGCAACATGCCCGGACGCCAGGCGCTGGTGTAGCCCTTGCGCGCGTAGCCAGAACTATCACCGTAGCCGGTGCCGAAATCACGTTCGCGCTGGCGGTGCATGCGGTCCTGCAGCTCGTTGCGACGCGAACCCAACCAGTCGGCACGGCCAACGGTGGCCGGATCCATGCCACGACGATCAGCTTCGCCCTGGCGGAAGTCACAGAACTCCTCGTAGGCTTCGAGTTCATGCTTGAGTTCGCGCACGCACAGCTCGATGGCGATAGCGTCGTCGAAATACCCCAGCACCGGCACGTTGTCGGGAATGATGTCGTTCGGATTGGCGAAATACACCAAGGCCGACAACACTCGCGAACGATCTTGATCGGGCAGCGCCCAACCTTCGTCGCGAACCATGGCGATCAGCGCATCCAGGCGCTCCAGGCGCTGGGCGATGAAATCCGGCAGCTCGCCGGTATCCACGTCCTGCAGCAGCTTGCCGGCGGCAGCAAGGATCGCATCGGACTCCTGGTGTCCGGCCGACTCGCGGGCGGCCTGGATGGCCTGGTTGAAGCGTTCCAGGTCGCGGTCGGAAAGTTCGAAGCTGATGGCGAGCGGCATGGTGGCGTCCGGCAGTGGTTTTCGAGACTCCGAAGCCTAGGCGCCGGCGATGACGGCGTCAATCTCGAAACCCGACATCCGATCACAAGATCGGCACCAGGCCGGCACCAAACACGGTCAGGATGCGGGTGTAGATGCCCTTCAGGCTCAAGTTCACTTCTGGAAAATCCCCGACTGGCCGGTAGCAAGCGGCGAATCCAGGGTCGTCCGGCGGCAGCGGTGCGCAGCCAGGTTTAATCTCGAAGCTGGTAGCGTAGGGCCAGGGCCAGACATCGAAGATCGGCAGCTGTTCGGAAAGTTTGCCCATGCTGTAGTTGAATTTCGCCAGGGCCGGCAGCTGCGGACGAGGGGCGATCGTCCAGGCATTTTCCGGAGCCATGTCGCGGCGGATGCTCGCGGCCAACGCGGCGGCGAATGCGGCGTCATGCACGACGACCAGGTTCTCGGTGTTGTAGTCGCTCGCACGTGGGTCGAAATTGTGGCTGCCGACGATCGCGATCTGCCCATCCACCACCATCGACTTGGCATGCAGACCGATCCGTACCCCGGCGACCTTGAGTGGCATCGGCCCGTGGCGGGAGCCGAACGCGCCCGGGAATTCCGGGGGTTCGAACGGTGCCGGAACGCCGGCCAGGGCACCGGTCGCGGCCAAGTCGATCGGCGCGTCGAGTGGAAACGGTTTGTATTCATGGATCTCAAAGCCGAGTTCGCGCAGGTACAGGCGCTTGTATTTGTGCGACATCGCATAGACTGGGAAAGCGTCGGTCGCTGCCAGCGAGTTGGTCGACACCAGTACTTTGGGCGGCTCGGCCCGTCCGTGCAGGCGCCGGAACAGCTGCCGCGCTGGCCGCGACATCACCAGGTAGGGCGTCTGCAGCAGCAATTCGTGTTGTGTGCCTTCAAGTACGTCGAGCAGGGCGCGTGAGGCTTCACTGACCGGCACGGTCGTGCCGTCGTGTTTGGCCGGCAGGTCACCGTAGAAATCCACTTTCCCGACCTTGAACACCTGTGCCGAGAGTCGGGCGAAAACCGCCGGTCCGTCGCCCGCGGCGGCGGCCATCGCCTGGGCGCGTTCCGACAAAGGTTCCTGCCGCTGCGGTGGCGGCCGCTGTTCCTCGATCAGGATGCGCGCAACATCGTCCAGCTGCGTCGGTGGCACGGCGCGCGGATGGTTCCAGAACGCGTTGAAATTCGCCTCCATGGCCTGTGTTGCCGGCCCCGCCACCAGCAGATCGCGATCGCGGTAGTCGTACTGGCTGTCCCAGTCGAAGTAGTCGTCCTCGATGTTGCGGCCACCGATCAGCGCGACCTGACCATCCACCACCATGAGCTTGTTGTGCATGCGCTGGTTGAGGTCGCGGAAGCGGAACAGGATCGCGCCGAGCAGCTGCAACGGCGCGATGCGCGACAGTCGGAACAGCGGGTTGTACAGGCGTATTTCGAAGTTGCGATGAAACCCGGCCAACTCCGCCTGCAGCGTCGGGTCATCCAGGCCGCTCAAGGGATCCATCAGCAAGCGCACGCGCACGCCACGCCGCGCCGCATCCTGCAGGGCTTCGAGCACCAGCTGGCCGACATCGTCGTGCTCGAAATGGAAGGTTTGCAGGTCGATCGAGTGGCGAGCGGCACGGATCAGGTGCAGACGCGCCAGCAACGCGTCCTGGCCGCCGTCAAGCAGCACCAGTGAATGCCGGGGTTGCGCGGAAGTCGAGTCGGCGTAAGCGGCGGCGCCCAAGGCCAGCAGCGGTGAATCGATCTGGCAACCCTCGCCGCAAACGACGCGGACATCGCGCGCCTGCTCGGCGATCGCACCGGCCTCGGCGCGTTGCGGGCCGGACAGATGCGCGCACGCCGACAGCGCCAGGCAGGCCGACGCCAGCAGCCAACGCCGAAGCGCCGTCATTGGTTCGCCGCCACGCGCCAACGCAGATGCACCCGGACATCGACACCATCGCGCAGCGTCATCCGGTAGGCGGTCATGCCGAAGTCACGCCGGCTGACCGTGCCCTGGACTTCCAGGTCGCAGTCCTTGCCCGGAAGCGCGCAAGTCGGTGCCAGCAGCGCAAACGTCGCCGGGCGCGTGCGGCCACGCAGCGTCAGTTCACCGCGCACCTGGCCGCCGTGGTGCAGGACAGCGTCCGGGATCGTGCCCGTGTGCAATTCAATGCGCGGAAAACTGTCCACGTCCAGAAAGGCATGCGAGCGGGTAATCGTGCCCATCCAGCCCGGGCCGTCGAAATGCAGGCTGCGGCCGTCGATATGCACTGCCACCTGCCAGCCCGTGCCGGCATCGCCCGACAATTCGCCGCTCATCCGGCTGAACTGACCGACACCGCGAAAGGGCAAGCGCAAGTGCACTTCGAATTGCGCGCTCGAACGGGCGCCGTCCAGAACTTGCACTTGCGCGTTCGGTGCAAGCGCCAGCGCGAGCGCGAGCGCCATCAAGCTCATCGGGTCACGGCCACCAGAAGGCGGCGAGTTCAGCGATGCCCGGTTCCAGTGTTGCCGAAGCCGGCAAGCGCAAGACAGCGATGCCGGCGGCCGGCATGCCCCGGCTGTCGTCGGACTGGCCTGAAGTCAGCAGTGCCATCAACTGTTCCAGGCCCGGATTGTGGCCGATCAACAAGACCCGGCCCTGGTCGCGGTGCTCGTCGGCAACTTGCATCAGCGTGCCGGAGGTGGCGCCGTAGATGCGTTCGTCCTGGCGCTGCTCCACGTAACCGGTGGTCAGCAAGACCTGTTCCAGCGTTTCGCGGGTGCGTCGGGCCGGCGAGCAGACGATCAGGTCGGGCGTCCACGAATGTTTGAGCAACCACGCTCCGGCCGCTTCGGCTTCCGCCAAGCCATCGCGTGACAGCGGTCGGTCGATGTCGTCCTGGCCCGGGGCCGCCGATTCGGCGTGGGCGTGTCGCAGCAATACCAGTTCGCGCATGGGTCAGAGCACCTTCTTCAGCCACTTGAGCAGGGGCGCCCAGTCGGCCTGGTGGCCGCGGATCTGCTCGGAGTGGTAATCAAACACGGATTTGCCCAGTGCCACCATCAGCACATAAGCCTGGGTATCGCGCAACTGCCCCACCAGTGGATAGGGCCAGGATTGCAACTGCGCAACGGCTTGCTGGGAGGCGCCCGTCCAGGGCTTGAGCCGGTTGGCGACCAGGGCGACCGGCAGCTTGCCCTTCTTCACACGCGGCAGCGCCGCCAGGGAATCGAGGAACGGGACGGTCGCCTCCAGATCGATCATCGAGGGGTTCACCGGCACCAGCACGGCATCAGCCAGCGCCAGATGGGCATCGAGGTCATCGGCCATAGCGCCGGCGGCGGCATCGATCACCACGTACTGGGTGTCGCTGGGCAGTTGTTTTTCCCAACCGCGGCGGCTCCCATCCACCGGCAGCACCGCCGAGTCGAGCCCGGCGCGTTTGGCGCACCAGTGACTGGATGATTCCTGCCGGTCGGCATCCACCAGCACAGTGCGCTTGCCCTCGAGCGCGAAATGCGCGGCCAGGTTGGTCACAACCGTGGATTTGCCGGCGCCACCTTTGGAACTGGCGACCAGAATGGTGCGCATGCAGGCCTCTCCACTGGGGGGAGATTGCACTCTACAACGCGCGGCACGGCCAAGGAAGGCGGGGCACTCTGGTAAATTGCCCGGCATGAGCGAACTGCAAGATCTGACCGCGCTGATCCGCGCCAACACGCCCTTGATCGTGATCGAGACGCCGGACGAAGCGCGCGTGGTCGACCTGTTCCGGCACTTGCTGATCGACGTCTGGCGCGCCCTGTATCGCTGGTCGATCACAGAGGGCCTGCGCCGGGTCGACCTCGACCGCGAAGACCCGCCGGAAACGGCACCGGATCTCAGCGCCACCCTGCAGGCGATCCGCGAGCACGATCAGCGCGGCATCTACCTGCTGCTCGATGCCGTGCCCTACCTGGGCTACGCCAGCACCCGGCGTTCGTTGCGCGAGATCCTCGAGCGCCGCAGCACGGCCATCGAACACACGGTGGTACTGGTCGGAAACAAGGTCGAATTGCCGGAAGAACTCGAGCCGCTGGCGGTGCGTTTTTCCCTGCAGCTGCCCGACGAGCCGACGCTGCTGAAGATGGTCAAGGACGAGGCCGCACTGTACATGCGCGAGAACGGCGGCCGCCGCGTCGAGATCGATCCGCAAGTGCTGCCGGCGATCGTGCGCAACCTGCGCGGCCTGGCCCTGACCGAGGCACGAAAGATCGCCCGCAATCTGATCTATCGCGACGGCGCGCTCGGCCCGCCCGACCTGCCGGAATTGACCCGGCAGAAGTTCGAGCTGCTCAACAAGAGTGGGCTGTTGCATTTCGAATACGACACCGCGCATTTCACCGACGTGGTCGGGTTGGCCCGGCTCAAGCAATGGATCGGCCAGCGCCACGATGCCTTCGACGGCAGCGTACTGCCGGCCGGGCTCGATCCGCCCAAGGGCGTGCTCTTGCTCGGCGTGCAAGGTTGCGGCAAGAGCCTGGCGGCGAAAGCGGTCGCCGGCGGCTTCGGCCTGCCCCTGGTGCGCCTCGACTTCGGTGCGCTCTACAACAAGTTCCAGGGCGAAACCGAAAAGAACTTGCGCGAGGCGCTGGCCTCAGCCGAACAGGTCGCGCCCTGCGTGTTGTGGATCGACGAACTCGAGAAAGGACTGGCCAGCTCCGGTTCCAGCGAGGATGGAGGCGTGTCGCGGCGTGTGCTCGGCTATTTCCTGACCTGGATGTCCGAACGCAGCAGCCGGGTCTTCCTCGTCGCCACCGCCAACGCCGTCGCCGAATTGCCGCCGGAGCTGCTGCGCAAGGGCCGCTTCGACGAGATCTTCTTCGTCGATTTGCCGGGGACCGCCGCGCGCGCGGAGATCTTCCGACTGCACCTGGAGAAGCGCCAGGTCGCCTGGGGCGATTTTTCGCTCAACACCCTCGCCGACGCCAGCGCCGGGTTTTCCGGTGCGGAAATCGAACAGGCGATCGTCAGCGCCCTGTACTCCGCGCATGCGGAAAAGCGCCCGCTCGACGAGGCCTTGCTATTGCGCGAGCTGGCCGGTACCCGACCACTGTCGGTGCTGATGGCCGAGCAAGTCGCGGCCTTGCGCGAATGGGCGCGCACGCGGACCGTGCCGGCGGACTAGTCGTCAGGGCAGGCGGGCTGGGCGATCGGATAGCCTCTGCATGTCGGTGTCGGAAAGTTGGAAATCCGCCGATACCGTGGTTGGCAATCCTTGCAATGCAAGCCAATTGTGCAGCGCCTGGGTTTCGTTACCGGCACCGTTCCAGGCCGCCTGCCAGCGTCTGCTTGCCGCAAGCCTTTTGGCATCGTAATCGTCGACAAGTGTGAGGTCTCCGTAGTTGTAGAGACTCACCGAGCCGATCATTTTCGAGTACTGGTCCCGCAGCCACAGGCGATTGCGATATTCCTGCAGCAGGCCGCTGCGTTCGGCGTCGACGGACAAACGGTACTGCAAGATGGTGCCGCTGACGCCGGCAGAGACATTGCTTGAATGCGCCAGCCGTTCGGCGATCCGGCCGCAGTCCGCGCGCAATTGGCTATCGTCTTCGATCGAAGTCGGGTCGCAATAAGCACGCAGCCGGTAGGTTGGCCGCACGACAGCCCAAGTCCAAACTTCACCCCGGCTGGCCAGCGCGCGCACAAGGCGTTCGTCGGACGGCGCGAAGGCAGCCGCTTGCTTTAGCAACAAGTGTACAAAGCGACCGGCGTCAAGGTCGGCGTCCTGCGCAACGGCAAGCCCGGCAATCGCCGTCCGGATGCCGGGCGCGTCCTTCGCTTTCAACGCTGCGCCTAACGCCAACTGCCAAGCGTCGGCGTTATCGGGATAGACCTGCAGAAAGCGGCGCGCCAGCGCGGCCGCATCGCAGTCCTCATCGAGCCCGCAAGTACGCCCGAGAATCGCCAGCGCGAAAGCATCCCGGTTGCTTTGCGCTAGCAAGGCGATCTCTTGCGCAGCACTGCGCAACGTTGCTTGCTGCGTGTCCGACAGCCCGTCCGGACCAGTTTCAATGCCGGCAACGCCCAGATAAATGGCTGTCGCCTGACTGGCAGGCTGATCGCTCTTGGCCAGAAAATCGATGAGCGACTGCAAGTGCCGCTGCTCCTCGGCCTGCTCTTCTTCGTACTTCTCGAAAGCTAACCGCTGTGGGTTGTAGTTGTCCCAGTACCAGCCTCCGGCACGGTCGGCGAAAACAAGCGCCAGCAACGTAAACAACAAGCCGCCAGCCAGGGCCCATGAGCGTCGTGAAGAGCTGGCGTAGAAAGCCATGGTCTGTTCTTCCCAGATTGAGTGGCAAAGATCGGGTAGCAGTTCGCCCAGCAGAAAACTGGCGACGGCTCGTTGTTCGAATACCGCATCGCGGCATCGTTCGCGCAGCGCCCAACGCAACTCCGTGCCGTATTCGCGGCGAAACTCGGCGGGATATAAAGGCAGCAGCCACCCGTGAAGCGTGACCACTGCGGTTACCCATGGCACATCGCCTTGCTTGGGCAGTGGCCGGCTCATGCCGTGACCGTGTGCGTCGTGAACGCGTGACGCTTGGCGAAACGCAACAGTCGCGACAGGCGGTCGATTTCCTGACTGGCAGCGCGTCGGCCTTCGGCGCTGAGCCGGTAGTAGCGACGACGCTCATCGTCATCCATTGAATCAGGACGTTCACCCGATTCGCCGATCAGGCCGGCATCGAGCAATTTTCGTATCGAGGTATACAACGTTCCCGGCCCGATGCGCATTTCGCCAGCGGTGATCTCGTCGATCGCCCGCATGATCGCGTAACCGTGGCGTTCGCCTTCCAGCAACGCAATCAGGATGTGGACCATGGCGGGAGTGAGATTGACTGTGTCCGGTCTCTTGGCTGCGCGCGACATGGCAGGTCCTCTATGTTGGATATAGCTATATCCATATTAGATATAGTTGTCAAGTTGCCAGCGTAGTGCATGGCTTACCTCTCCTTGCGGCTTTCCGAGGCGACGGCGTACCTGCTGCTAACCGGGCTGCACATGATCGCCAGATAGTCCGCCCGGGCCGGCGCGGGGCCGGCTGCTATAATTCGCGGTCTTTCTCGCCCCACGCAGGCCCCGCCATGTCAGTGCCCGCCGCCTCCACCGACGCCGCGATCCTCGATCCGGACTACACGCTCGAGCACAAGTACACCCGTGCCGAAGGCCGGATCTACCTGTCCGGTGTGCAGGCGCTGGTACGCCTGCCGTTGATGCAGCAGATGCGCGACCGCGCGGCGGGCATCAACACCGCCGGTTTCATTTCCGGCTATCGCGGTTCACCGCTGGGCGGTTTTGATCTGGAATTGTGGAAGGCCAAGAAGCATCTGAAAGCCTCGGCAATTGAATTCACGCCGGGCCTGAACGAGGACCTCGGCGCGACCATGGTCTGGGGTTCGCAGCAGACCAATCTGTTCGATGGCGCGAAATACGACGGCGTGTTTTCGATGTGGTACGGCAAGGGCCCGGGCGTGGATCGCTGCGGCGACGTGTTCAAGCACGGCAACGCCGCGGGCACTTCGAAATTCGGTGGCGTGCTTGCGCTCGCCGCCGACGATCATGCCTGCCGATCTTCCACTCTTCCTCATGGTTCGGAACTGGAATTCGTGTCGGCGATGATGCCGGTGCTCAATCCGGCCGGCGTCCAGGACATCCTCGACATGGGCCTGCTCGGCTGGGCGATGTCGCGTTTCACCGGCCGCTGGGTCGGCTTCAAGACGATCGCCGAAACGGTCGAGTCCTCGGCCTCGGTCAACGTCAATCCGCACCAGCTCGACATCCTGCTACCGGAAGATTTCGAAGTACCGTTCGGTGGCTTGAATATCCGCTGGCCGGATCCGCCGCTCGATCAGGAAATGCGCCTGCATCAATATGCGGTGCAGGCCGCGGTCGCGTTCGTCCGCGCCAATCGCATCGACAAGATCATCTTCGATTCGCCGCACGCGCGCCTGGGCATCGTCACCACTGGCAAGAGTTATCTCGACGTACTGCAGGCGCTGGAATATCTCGGCATCGACCACCGCGCCGCCGAGGACATCGGCATCCGCGTCTACAAGGTCGGCATGACCTGGCCGCTGGAACCGGTCGGCATCCGCGACTTCGCGCGCGGCCTCGAGGACATCATCGTCGTCGAGGAAAAACGCAGCTTCATCGAGTCGCAGATGAAGGAACAGATGTACAACTGGGACCGATCCACTCGACCCAGCGTAGTCGGCAAGTACGACGAGTCTGGCGAGTGGATCCTGCCCAGCACCAACGAGCTGACGCCGGCACGGATCGCCCGGGTGATCGCCAAGCGCCTGGCAAGGTTCTTCACCAGCGAGCGCATCAGCGAACGGCTGCAGTGGATCGCCGCCAAGGAGCAGGAACTGGCGCTGCCGCGGCCGGTGTTCCCGCGCCCGGCGCACTACTGCTCGGGCTGCCCGCACAACACCTCGACCGTCGTTCCCGACGGATCACGCGCGCTCGGCGGCATCGGCTGCCACTACATGGTCACCTGGATGGACCGCAAGACCGACACCTTCACCCACATGGGTGGCGAAGGCGTCACTTGGAGCGGGCAAGCACCGTTCACCAACGAAAAGCACGTCTTCCAGAACCTCGGCGACGGCACCTATTTCCATTCCGGCTCGCTCGCGATCCGGCAATCGGTCGCGGCCAAGGTCAACATCACCTACAAGATCCTCTACAACGACGCCGTCGCGATGACCGGTGGCCAGCCGGTGGATGGCACGCTGTCGGTGCCAGCGATCGCTTATCAAGTGCGCAGCGAAGGCGTGCAGACCATCGTCGTGCTGTCCGACGACATCGAGAAGTGGTCGAAGCCGGAGATCTTCCCCGAAGGCGTCGAGTTCCTCGATCGCGACGAACTCGACGCGGTGCAAAAGCGTCTGCGCGAAGTGCCGGGCACCAGCGTGATCATCTTCGACCAGACCTGCGCAGCGGAAAAACGCCGCCGGCGCAAGCGCGGCAAGATGGTCGGCCCGGCCAAGCGCACCATGATCAACGCCGCCGTTTGCGAAGGCTGCGGCGATTGCGGGGTCACCTCGAATTGCGTTTCGGTGCTGCCACTGGAAACCGAATTCGGGCGCAAGCGCGAGATCGACCAGAGCAACTGCAACAAGGATTTTTCCTGCGTGAAGGGCTTCTGCCCCAGCTTCGTCACCGTGCATGGCGGTGGCCTGAAGAAGAAGAAGGCCAGCGCCGCCAAGCTCGATTTCAACGCGCTGCCGCTGCCGGCGTTCAAAAGCGATCTCGCCGAACCCTGGAACATCCTTATCACCGGCGTCGGCGGCACCGGCGTGGTGACCATCGGCGCGCTGATCGGCATGGCCGCGCACCTGGAGCACAAGGGCGGCAGCGTGCTCGACCAGACCGGCTTGGCGCAGAAAGGCGGCGCGGTCACCACACACGTGCGCATCGCGCGCGACCCATCCGACATCAATGCCGTGCGTATCGCCGCGGGCGAGGCCGATCTGGTGCTCGGCTGCGACATGGTCGTGGTCAACGACTATTGGGCACTGTCGAAGATCCGCGCCGACCGCAGCCACGTCGTGCTCAATTCCTACGAAGCGATGCCCGGCTCGTTCACCCGCAACACCGACCTGCAGTTCCCGGCCAGGGACATTATCGCTGCGGTGAAAACCGCGCTCGGCGAATGCGATCCGATGGTGATCGACGCTAGCGAACTGGCGCTGGCGCTGATGGGCGACGCGATCGCCACCAACCTGTTCGTGCTCGGCTACGCCTGGCAGCAAGGGCTGGTGCCGATCAGCTTCGAGGCGCTGATGCGCGCCGTCGAACTCAATGGCGCCGCGATCGAGATGAACAAGCAGGCCTTCGCCTGGGGCCGGATGGCCGCGCACGATCTCGACGCCGTCAAGCAAGCCGCTGGCCTTGAGAAGGATCTCGAGGAAGGTTTCACCACCGCGACGTCATACGCGTTCGTGGAGGGCGAAAAGGGCGCCTTCTTGCCGGAGGAAGCGGTGGATTTGCGCAAGCGATTCCTTACCGACTACCAGGACGCCTCGTATGCGAAGCAGTACACCGACTTCGTCGCCAAGGTGCGCGGTGTCGAACAACAGCGCACGCCCGGCCTTACCGGCTTGAGCGAAGCGGTGTCCCGCTACGCCTTCAAGCTGATGGCCTACAAGGACGAATACGAAGTCGCGCGCCTGTACACCAGCGGCGATTTCCAGCAACGCCTGCGCGACACTTTTGACGGCGACTACAAGGTGAAATTCAACCTCGCCCCGCCGCTGTTCTCGAAGAAAGACGCCAACGGACACTTGCTGAAATCCGAATACGGCCCTTGGGTATTCACTGCGTTCAAACTGCTCAAGCGCCTGAAGTTCCTGCGTGGCGGCGCCTTCGATGTGTTCGGCAAGACCGCGGAACGCAAGATGGAGCGCCAACTGATCGTCGACTATCGCAACAGCATCGACGAGCTACTTGCCCATCTGAGCCTGGGCAACCATGCACTCGCCGTTGAGATCGCGCGGCTACCCGAACAGATCCGCGGCTATGGCCACGTCAAGGAAGGCAATGTCGCCAAGGTCAAGGCGAAGTGGAGCGAATTGCTCGCGCGCTGGCGCGATCCGGCAGCGGAGCGGGAGGCGGCGTGATGCGCGCTGCTCTCCTGCGGTTTGTCGTGGTGTCACGGGGCCAGAGAAACCAGTGGTAGCTCAATCTGACCCCATTGTTAACGATTGGGGAAAAGGGATCTGGCCCCTTTGTTACACCAACAACAAGGCCCGCATCACTGCGGGCCTTGCGTCATGCGCGAGCAGGAAGTGTCCCTGGCACCTTTCCCTCTCACAGTTGGTTTGACAGACTCTTACTCGGCAGCTCTTTTTCGCGCGGCTGACATGAGAATCTGATAACAAAAAAATGCAGAGCTAAAAATTACTGCAGTCAATCCGACTCCAATAAAGTTGGAGTCATTATGCTGCGGATCACAAACCACATATAGCAATAGCCCTGCTGCGATGGAACCGAGCC
>JANXRY010000023.1 GCA_025356635.1 Gammaproteobacteria bacterium | reverse complement strand
TGCGCCAGTGAGATATCGAAAGCGACAGCAGGCTACGCTTGAGGGCCGCGGCTCGAATCAGCATACTTGCTCGAAGCCCGCCGACTGGCCACCGCGCCAGTCGCCATATCGGGGCCGATGCTTGTCGGGAGCCGTGTCGCGGCCAACCGGATTGGAAAGGACTCGCTTACTTGGCAGCATCTTTCATCAATTTCCTGCGCACCCTCCGAACGAATGTTTTCGGCGGGAGCGAATTGAGTGGGCGCAAAGCAACCGGTTTCAATTTGCCCGGGATGCCCGGGTCTGATTCCGATACCTCGTATTACTGCCCATGCTGTGAAACCGAGAGTCCCGACTTTCTCAACTGGAACGAGGAGTATAAAGGCGTCATCTGCCCTGTTTGTGATTCGCGCCCACGGCACAGGCTGTTCTGGTTGTTCGCGAGCGAATTTCGGCTGTTCCACCCCCATTACGGCAGCATTCTCCATCTGGCGCCCGAGCCAATGCTCAAGCCCCTGATGCGATTGACGCCGGACGTCCAATACGTGACCGGCGATCTGCACTTGCCCGCGATGGATGTGCGTATGGACCTGACCAAGGCGCCATTCCCCGACCAAAGCTTTGACGTGATTCTGTGCTGCCACGTGCTGGAAGTGGTGAATGACGACTCGGCTGCATTGCGTGAGATACAGCGCATCCTGAAGCCTGGCGGATGGGCCTGGATTCAGGTGTGGGTGGAACAATCAAACCTGGCGACACTGGAGGATCCGGCCGCGACAAGCCCGGGCGACCGGCTCCGGTTATATGGGCACGAGACCTGTTCCAGGCTTTATGGGCACGATTATGGCAAGCGGGTCGAAGCATCGGGATTGACCTTTCATGCGTTTCCCTACGCGCATGACCGTATTGGACCACGGATGGCGAACCGGTACCGGGTTGAGCCGGAAACACAGTTGTTCTTTGCAACACGCGGGCAGTCGAAGATTGACGCGTTAATGGCACGGCAATGACCGGCAACAACGGAACATTCGCACCCTGGTATGTTCTCCACGTGGAATTCGCGATGGAAGCACCGGCAAGCCCCTTCCCGGACGGCTTCGGTGGGGTGTACGTGGTTCTCTGGCGATCCGGCCGGCCAGTGGCAGACGCCTGGTTCTCGTTCGAAAACGAGCGGCTGACGCCGGCAGAGGCAGTCGCGCGCGCGTGGGCAAAGCTTCCGCCGGTCCAGACTGCCCCCGTAGTTGCGTCGTCAACGAATGCGTTGCCGGCATCGCGACCGACTGTGTCGGTGGTCGTATGCAGTCGTGATCGCGCGGAAACGCTCGCACGTGCGCTGACAGCGATCGGCCGCCTGCTACCGGCGCCTGACGAAGTCGTCGTCGTCGACAACGCGCCCATCAACGATGCAACCCAGCGTTGCGTCGCGCGCTTCCCCGGTGTGCGGTATGTGTGCGAACCGCGACCAGGGCTCGATCGGGCACGAAATGCCGGGATCAAGACAGCAACCGGTGCGATCATCGCCTTCACCGACGACGACGCCGAGGTTCACCCAGCCTGGATCGCCGGCTTGCTCGCGGGATTCGAAAACCCCGGAGTGCTGGCGGTTACCGGCATGGTGCTTCCGGCCGAACTACAGACGCAGGCGCAGTGGTTGTTCGAAACCTATTGGAGTTTCAACAAGGGCTTCGAAGCGCGAACTTTCGACGCGAGCTTCGTTGCCGGTGCCGGCAAAGGCGCCATTGCGGCATGGGAAGTCGGCGCTGGCGCGAACATGGCATTCCATCGCGATGCGTTCGAGGCCGTCGGCCTGTTCGATGAACGGCTTGATGTGGGCGCGGCCGGCTGCAGCGGCGATTCCGAGATCTGGTATCGGTTGCTCGCGCAAGGGCGGCATTGCCGCTACGAGCCAGCGGCGGTCGTGTTTCATCATCATCGTGGTGACCTGGTCGGATTCCGGCGCCAGATTTTCGGCTACATGCGTGGTCATGCGGCTGCACTGCTGGTGCAGCACGAACGCTATGGGCACGCTGGCAATATGCGCCGACTCCTGCGCGAGCTTCCCGCGATGTATGCCGGCCGAGCGTGGCGAATTCTCAAGGGCGATCGGCATCCGAGTTACGGCTCGTTGCGCCAGGAAATTTTCGGTTGCCTGTCGGGCGTCGGCTACTATCTGCGGCACTTGCGGTTGGGCCGGCATTTTCGCTCAGCGTTACCCCTGCCCAGACCGCCAAAGCGCTATGAATACCAGGATCGCGCTGATTTCCTCGCGATGTTGCCGAAAAGAACGGTTGGCGCGGAATTGGGCGTTTTCAAGGGTGAGTTTTCCGCCGGAATCCTTCGTATGACGACACCGGAGGCGTTGCATCTGGTCGACACTTGGTGGACGGAGTGGGGCGATACCTACCCGGACTGGGGCGATTACACGGATTTCGGCCGGCTCGGCACCAAAGCTGCCTATGAACAGACGTTGCAGGCTGTCGCCGCAGAACGTGGGGACGCGAAAGTGATCGTGCACGTTGGCGAGGATGTCGCCTATCTGGAATCACTGGCCGATGGCAGTCTCGACTGGTCCTATCTCGACTCGTCGCATGAGTATGAGCATACAAAACAGGAACTCGAAGTTTTGCAACGCAAAACGAAACCAACCGGGGTGATAACCGGCCACGATTGGCAGGAAGATCCTGCACATATCCACCACGGCGTGCTGCGTGCGGTGACCGAGTTTTGCGCCACGCAAGCCTGGGATGTCATTGCGTTGGACAACCATCTGCAATGGATGATCCAGCGGCGTCGTTAGCGGCTTATCTGACCAGCGACCGCCGCACCCGCGCGCCGACACGCGCGAGCCACTGCCACCGGTGCCTGAGGCCCCACTGGTAAGCGGGGCGGAACAGGCGCCGGAGTATCCGGTAGGGCAAGGGCACTGGCAGCGCAGCGACCGGCTTGGTCGGGGCTTTGGCAACGCTTGGCGTTGCACCGACGGCCTGCGCGGCGCTGGCAAAGCCGGCTGCAAGTGTCACGTTCGGTCGTGGCTCGGACGCATGGCGACGACGTGCTTCTGCCAGCAGTGCATCCATTTGCCGGCCCATAGCCGCCAGTTT
This sequence comes from Gammaproteobacteria bacterium, assembly GCA_025356635.1. Lineage (GTDB taxonomy): Bacteria > Pseudomonadota > Gammaproteobacteria > Xanthomonadales > Xanthomonadaceae > Arenimonas. The sequence continues at coordinate 5,321 of JANXRY010000023.1, read as the reverse complement.
GAAACTGGCGCGTACACGTGCGCAGGCATTTCGGCCGAGTGCGGCGCGATGCTCAGGAGCAGCGAGTAGTTCTGCCAGCACCTGCACATAGTGTGCGGATTCCTCTTCCTCGGAACCGCGTGCGATCAGCACACCGCATTCTGGCGTCACCAATTCGCGTTGCCCGCCAACATCGGCGCCAACGATGGCCAGGCCACAGCCCATTGCCTCGTAAATCGCCAGCGAAATGCCTTCCCACTGCGATGGCAGGAAGAAGATGTCCGCCGCCGCCATCAGATCGCGCACGCGCTCGTTGGGGATTTCGCCGATCAGCCCGATGTGCGATTCCAGCCCGTTGGCGCTGACGAAAGCGCGTAATTTTTCGAGGTCCGGGCCGCCGCCGGCAACCAGTGCGGCGAATTTTCCGCCAGCATCGCGCAATCGACGTAGCGATTCAGCCAGTACCTGCGGTTGCTTCTGTTGGCAAATGCGTCCAACGAACAAAATGACCGGCAACGAGTCGGGGAATCCGAATTCGGCACGCGTTGCGGCGCGCCGGACCGGATCGGGCCGCCACATCTCGGTATCGACATTCGTGTAACAGATTCGCACCCGGTCCGGGCTCGCGCCTTCGCGCACCATCCAGCGCTTGAGGTGTTCGGACGACACGATCGAAAGATCGAGACCTTCGTGGGCATTGACGGAAAAGCGTGGATGCCCGCCATTTTCCCAGACAGGTTCGTCGATATGGCAGTAATCGACGAACGTAACGCCAAGACAATTCGCACGCAGATACGGCAATAATTTGTAGGCCAACTCGCTATGCGAAACAAGCACGACATCGATCTGGCGTGAGTCGATCAGGTACCTGAGGAAGCGCGGAAAGTCGACCTTCTCAAGAAAATTCGCGAGCAGGAAGATGTCCGGAGTGTAGCGCGCGTACTCGCTGGCCCAGCCAGCGTCGCCGTTGAGCGTGGTCGCGATGGTCGCTTCCCAGCCAAGCGCCGTAAGCTGATCGAGTACATCCAGATTGAAGCGATCGGCGCCACCGCAGGAAAGCCAAGGCGTGAGCAGCAATAATCGCGGCTTGCGCCCGATCAGCCGGTTGGCGCAGGGCAGCACGTCATGGGCCGGATCAAGAGTCGTGCGCGGCTGTGCGGTGATCCGTGGAAATCTCCCTTGCCAAAGCCCGGGAAACTTGTGCTTGAGTTGCTCCCGGTACGCCGATTGCCGTTCGCCCTCGTCGAAGTCAGGCCACAGATCATTGTGAGAAGGACGGCGGCGGTACCAGTCCAGATACTCGGGAACGGTTGCGCCCCAATGCCCGGCATTTGCGCAGCGCAGCCAGAAATTCCAATCCATCAGGCCGCCGCGATCGGCCTCATCGTAGCCGCCGACGGCTTCGTGCACTGCGCGTCGGACGATCGTGGTCGGATTCACCAGATTCGAATTCAGGAATTCGTCGCCGTGATGAAAGCCCTTGTTCCACAAATACTGCTGCGCACCAAAGCCAACGGTATAACCCTTGGCGAAATCGAATTCCGGATGCGACTCGAGGAACCAAAGCCATTTCTCGATCGCGGTCGGTTCGATCAGATCGTCACCATCGAGCTGCACGACATAGGGCGAACGCGCCGCGCGGTAGCCGGTATTCCGGGCCGCACTCAGGCCAAAGTTGGTCGGGTGGTCGAGGACGCGGATACGGGGATCCATGCCCCGATAGCGGGCGAGCATCGCAAGCGCATCGGCGTCGGTTGATCCGTCGTTGACAATGAGCCATTCCCATTGCTGCAACGACTGCCGGAAAACCGTATTGGCGGTTTCGTGGAAGACATCCCCGATATTGAAAAATGGCGTGATGATGCTGACGGCCGGTTGCGCGGACGGGTTGGCAGGGGCGTATGTATAGGGCCGGCGCCGCGGTGAGGCGGGTGTATTGGCGAAGTCGGTCGCGACTGGATCAACGATCGCCGCGGAGTAGGGCACAACCGACTTCGGGTCCAGTGGCGCAGTGGTCGATTGCATTTCCTGGAATCGCCGCTCTTCGGCTATGCGCTGCCAACCCGCGCCGTTGCGTCGCCACCATGCCAGCGATCGGCGGCGATTGTCGATCCAGCCGTGTTGCGTGGCGATGACTGCGCCAAGCCCACCGACGACTTCGCCGAAATGCACTGCGTAGGACTCGCGATGACGATCGACGAGTTCGCACAAAAGTTTGCGCCAGCGGTCGGGCTGGTACATGTCGGATGACATTTGATCCACGCGAATCCGATAATCGACGACGATTTCCGGCAGCACCTCGATGCGAAATCCCATTTCGCACAAGTGCAGCCACAGATCCCAATCCTCGATGCCTGGCGTACTGAACGATCCGAAATATCCGCCACTTCGCTCCCAGGCGGAGCGGCGGAAAACGGCCGCTTCGTGGATCGCGTTCTGGGTGAGCATGCACGGCAGATTGCATTGGTGATCGCTACGCGTTACTTCGTTGCGCTCGTCGAACATCTCGATGGCGCCGGCGACGATCCCGACATCTGCTTGCACCTCAAGGACAGCGACGGCACGTTCGAAGAACCCGGGGCGAAGTTGGTCGTCCGGGTCAAGACAGCAGATATAACGCCCGGTCGATTCGCGAATGCCGTGGTTGCGCGCCGACGCAACTCCGCCATTGGCCTGGCGCAACACGCGCGTGCGTGGTCGTTCGAAATCATCAAGCAGGGCGATGGTGAATTCGTCGGTCGAGCCATCGTCCACGATCACGATCTCGACGTCTTCGAACGTTTGCGCGAGCACCGATTCAACCGCCAAATGCAAGAAGCGGCCGAGGTTGTAGCAGGGCATGACCACGCTGACCACAGGGGTCGCAACCGGCGCCCGGTTCGACCAGGCAGTCCGTTGAAGCCAGAGCGGCATCCGGTCGTGTTCGCCGGGATTGAGGCATCCGGGATTGCGGTGATAACCAAGCGTTGGCCAGCGGCGAAAACGCCACGGGCGTTCCACTCGTTCCGGGTCGGGGCAGGCGTGTTCGACGGCGGCAAGGGTGAGCATCCGCAGCCAGGTCGATTCCATTTCACTGATCGCCATCGGGCCAGGGGCAGCAGCACGGAAGCCGCCATGATCGCGGTATCGTTCGCCAAGGATGCGATGTGTTTCCAGTAGCGCCAGCTTGATTTCATCGCGCCGGTAGCGAAACTGCACGCCCAGCGTGGCGAGGAGATCAACTGCCGCGAGTTCTTCACGCGGCCCAGCGCCGAAAGCGCCAATCAACGACCCATCCGCCTGCGCCAGGCTCAAGGCGGCGTCGATGATCATCGACACGCGCATGATCGGTCGTTGCACGTATTCGTAGCAGGCAAGCAGGCGATGGGTTGCCCGCAGACCATCGGCCAGGGGCAGGCCCGGTTTCAGCCCCCAGAATCCGGTCTCCGGATCCTGCGATGCGTCGAGATCATCGAGCACAGCATGAAAAAGGTCCGCAGCCATGGGATCGCGTTCGACTTCCACGCGATAGATCAGCAGTTGCAAGACGGAAGCGACCAGATCGGCTGATGCGGCGGCATTCGTCCAATCCAGGCCTTTCATCCAGCCGATCATCCCGGGCTGGTCAGCGATTGCATCCAGGAACTGGAATCGGAACTGTGGGCGCAATTCGAGGGCATCCAGTGCCTGCAATGCAAACCAGGTGGTGCCGACCGATGACTGCCAGTTGCTGGGGCCGGCCACGGGCAGAATTCCCGGATCCACGAATAGTCCCGTTGCCCGGTCCTGCGAGTCCAGGAGGAAGCGCGAGATGGACTTCCGTTGTTTGGCTGTCGCGTCGCCCAGTCGCCCGATACCTTCCAGGATCAGGACTGCGCAGCAAGTGTCGAGCAGGGTCTCGCTGCCGCCCTGGTGGCCACGAAACCCACTGGCGCCATGGAAGCTAAACAGCCACTGCCAGACGTGGTCACGACGGACCTCGGTAACCCCGTTGGTGACCACGATTGCATTGTTACTCATTGGCGGCATGGCATGTTCCGAAACGGTACCGCGCAAGGTGGGGCGAGGCTCGAAGCGTACTGGGACGTGCATTGTCGAGGCGGTCTGGAAATGTGCCCAGAGGTTACCTTACAGCGCCTCCTTTTGTGGTTGCCTAACACTTCGCATAATGTATATTATGTAAATTATAAGATGCAGTGTGTGTGGGATACCTTTCTTTGATCCCGATCAACACGCGGCACGCCTCGTGGGCGCCCTATTCTGTTGGCGAATACCCGCTTAGCAAGGACAGGTCTCATGAAACGGGTCGGCGACAAAGTATGCGTCATCACCGGCGCTGCGCTGGGCATCGGCCGGGCTTGCGCGCTACGGCTGGCCGAGGAAGGTGGAAAAATCGCGGTGCTCGACCGCCTCGATGAAGCCGGCGCCGCGCTGGCGTTGGAACTGAACGCACGGGGCGTCCCTGCCCGTTACTGGCACGTGGATGTCGCTGACGAGGCGTCCGTGAAGCAGGCTATGACCGAAGTCGCGGCACATTTCGGCTCAATAGACGTGTTGGTCAACAATGCCGGCATTTCCGGCAGCACCAAGCTCACCCATGAAATCACCGAGGCAGAATGGGATCTCGTGCAGGCGGTGAATGTCAAAGGTGTGTTCTTCTGCAGCAAGCACGCGATACCCTTCATGAAAGCCGCAGGCGCCGGCAGCATCATCAATCTTTCATCTATCTACGGGCTGGTTGGCGCGGCTGATGTTCCGGCTTACCACGCGTCCAAGGGCGCGGTGCGGCTGCTGAGCAAGACCGATGCGATTTGTTATGCCGCAGACAAGATCCGGGTGAACTCCGTGCACCCTGGCTACATTCGCACGCCTATGGTGGAAAACCACCTGCGCGCCAGTGGTGCGACCGATCTGGAAGCGGCGATGGCTGAAGTCGGCAAACTGCACCCGCTCGGTCATATGGGCGAGCCCGATGACATCGCCTGGGGCGTGGTCTATTTGGCCTCGGACGAATCGAGGTTCGTCACTGGCTCCGAACTGGTGATCGATGGCGGCTACACGGCCCACTGAGTGCCAACAAAAAACCCGGCCAGAGCCGGGTTTTTGTGCACGTTGGTAGCAGTGGCGTCCCCACGGGGATTCGAACCCCGGTCGCTACCGTGAAAGGGTAATGTCCTAGGCCTCTAGACGATGGGGACAGCGTGCGGAACCAAGTGGTGGAGCTAATCGGGATCGAACCGATGACCTCTACAATGCCATTGTAGCGCTCTCCCAGCTGAGCTATAGCCCCACCGATAGGAGAACGCGAAGTTTAAAACGGCACCGGACGCCCGTCAAGCCAAGTGCCGCGGCCTGCAGCGGTG
>JANXRY010000015.1 GCA_025356635.1 Gammaproteobacteria bacterium | reverse complement strand
CGATATCGCCGACCAGATGTTGCAGTCGCTGCGTTTCGAGAAAACCAAGGACTACGCCGACTGGCTTGCGCGCTTGCGCGGCTATGGCAGCTACATGGACCAGAACATCGCACTGATGCGCGCCGGCATGAACAGCGGCTGGACGCCACCGAAAGCGATCATGGATCGCGTGCCCGCGCAGATCGCGACGCAGATCGTGGCGACGCCGGAGCAGAGTTCGTACTACGGCCCGTTCGCGAGCATGTCGGCCAACGTGCCTGCCAATGAGCAAGCGCGTTTGCGCGCCGAAGCCAAGGCCGCCGTGGCCGAAGTCGTGTTACCGGCGCTCAAGCGCTTCCAGGCCTTCTTCAATAAAGAATATCTGCCGCATTGCCGCAGCAGCGTTGCTGCCGGCGATCTACCCGATGGCAAGGCCTATTACGATTACCTCGCGCACGTTTACACCACCACCGATCTGAGCGCCGACCAGATCCATCAGATCGGTTTGAAGGAAGTCGCGCGAATCCACGAGCAGATGGAGAAAATCCGCGTTGAAGTCGGTTTCCAGGGCGATCTGCCGGCGTTCTTCGCCTACTTGCGCAACGATCCCAAGTTTCACTACAACGACGGCACCACCTTGCTGACTGCCTATCGGGCGTTGGCCAAGCGCATCGATCCCGAGTTGACGCGCGTGTTTGGCACGTTGCCGCGCGCGCCCTACGGCGTCACACCAATCCCCGACGCGCTCGCGCCCGACACCACCACGGCGTACTACAACGCCGGCTCTGTCGATGGTCGTCGTGCCGGCAGTTACTACGTGAATCTGTACAAGCCGGAAACCCGGCTGATCTGGGAAATGCTGCCGCTGACCTTGCATGAGTCCGTGCCCGGCCATCATCTGCAAATTTCCATTGCCAACGAATTGCCCGAGCAGCCGATGTTTCGTCGCCAGGCCGGCTTCACTGCCTATGTCGAAGGCTGGGCCTTGTATTCCGAGCAACTCGGTTACGACATGGGTTTGTATTCCGATCCCTACGACCGCATGGGCCAGCTGAGCTACGAAATGTGGCGCGCCGTGCGCCTGGTCGTCGATACCGGCATGCATAGCCAGGGCATGAGCCGGCAACAGGCGATCGATTACTTCATCGCCAATGCGCCCAAATCCGAACACGACATCACCAACGAAATCGATCGCTACCTGGGCACGCCCGGCCAGGCGCTTGCCTACAAGATCGGCCAGATGAAGATCAGCGAACTGCGCGCAAAAGCGCAGGCGCGGCTCGGCGATCGTTTCGATATTCGTGCTTTCCACGACGAATTGCTCGGCGCCGGCGCCCTGCCGCTGTCGGTGCTCGAAACCCGCATGGACGCCTGGCTCGACGCGCAAGCAGCGAAAGGAAGGTAGGTGTAGCTGTGTGGATTACCGAACGCTGTCGTCTGCTGGCGGAAATGGATATCGGTGCGCTCGTTGAGAGGCTGCCGGAGCTTCCCGAGGAATTGTGGCTTTCCGACCAGGTGATGCAAAAAAAGATAGCCGGCGATCGAGACACCAACTCCATCTTTCTACTCTCGCTGGCCAGTGTGGATTTCGAGCCGTTGATAGAAAAAGGGCCGATCAGCGCTGCCGATGTTCCTCGTGGCGCCGGTTGGGACCTTCTTCATGAGCTGATCGATCCCTTGGTGGCACAGGTCATCGCGCATTTTCCTGCGGGAGGGGTCGTGACCCGCGTACAACTCGCGCGCATGCAACCCGGGTGCGAAATCACACCGCACACCGACGCTTCCCTGATCCTGATGGCGACGCATCGCTTGCATGTTCCCATCGTCTCCAATCCGCAAGTTGACTTCCGGGTGACCGGGGAGCGGGTGGTGCTGGAGGCGGGCAAACTCTACGAGGTCAACAACCGGGTTCAGCACTCGGTGGTCAATGGCGGCGATGCCGCACGGGTGCACTTGATCGTCGATTATCTGCCGCCCGAAAACAACAAGCCCTCGATCTGCAGTCGCAATTTCGAATCCAGGAACAAACAACTTGCGGCCAATGCCGGGAATAGACCCCGGGCTCGCCTCGATGCTGCCCTGCCGACAGTCATTGCCACCTCGGTGGTGCGTGGCGCGCACAAGAATCAAAGCCATGGCGGCGTCTATCTGGTCGACATGGCAAGCGGAAAGGTTGACCAAGTGGTCGATTGGAACAACTGTGATATCGATTGGTCGGGGCGTGGCTGGGATCGCGGCCTGCGCGGGATCGCATTGCACAATGACAAGATTTACATCGCCGCCAGCGATGAATTGTATTGTTTCGACCAGAAATTCAATGTCATTGCCTCGTTCCGCTCTCCCTACCTCAAGCATGCGCACGAGATCGTCCGGTTCGAAGAGCATCTTCTCGTAACGTCCACCGGCTTCGATAGCATCCTTCGGTTCGATCTGAGCGAGCAGGTTTTCGACAAGGGCTGGCGCCTTCGCCAGGAATCGGGTCGGATGATTGTCAGCTTGTTCGACCCTCGGCAGACGGGGCCGGAGCCGGCCAACACCCTGCATTTGAACAATGTCTACCAGGACGACACCGGCATTTTCGCCAGTGCCCGGCAACTGCCCTTCGTGTTGCGCCTGAACAAGGGCGTCGTCCACCGATACTGCCCGATCCCGTTGGGCACCCACAACGCGCTTCCCTACGGAGACGGCGGCATTCTCTATCAGGACACCGTAGGCGAGCTGGTGGTCTTCCAGAAGGGCGACGAGTTTGCATCCGTAGCCATACCCCGGTACCCGGAAGAAGCGCTGGTCAATGGTGATTTGGGCGATGATCGACTGGCCCGGCAGGGCTTCGGTCGTGGACTCTGTGTCCAGGCAGAGGGGATTGTTTTCTGCGGCTCATCGCCCTCGACCATCACGGCGATCGACTTGCGGGCATCAGCCCCGATCAAGTCGGTGAATATCACCATGGATATCCGCAACGCCATCCATGGACTTGAAGTCTGGCCCTACGATTGACGATCGGCGCCACCGCTCACGTGCCGCGCGGCTTCGCCCTGTGGGTGGCGGTGGCGGTCCAGGGATCGTCAGGCCACGGATGGCGCGGGTAACGGCCTTTCATTTCCTTTTTCACTTCCGGGTAGGTTCGCTCCCAGAAGCCGCGCAGATCCTGGGTCACCTGTAGCGGCTTGCCGCCCGGCGAAAGCAGATGCAACAACACCGGCACGCGGCCATCGGCGATGCGCGGAGTGTCGGCAAGACCGAACAATTCTTGTAATTTCACTGCCAGCACCGGCGCGGCGGCGTGGCTGTGATCGTCGATCGTGTAGGCGATGCTGCGATTCATTCCCGAAGGCACAGTGATGTGTGACGGCGCGAGTTGGTCGAGTTTCTGCCGCATGCCCCAGTCGATTTTCGAACGCAGCGCTTCGCCTAGTTCTTGTTCGCTGAGTGCATCGAGCCGGGTCTTGCCCATGAATGCGGGCCTGAGCCAATGCTCGATCGTGGCCAGCAGTGCGGCCTTGGAAAAATCCGGCAGGCCGAGATCCGGGAGCCATTCGTGCAGGCAGCGCACGCGAGCACGGAACTGTTGCAATGGCTCGGTCCAGGGCAAGGCATCGAGGCCCAGTTCCACGACGGCAGCGCACAAGGCCTGTGCGGACAACGCGGGGTCGGGGCGGCCAGCGGGTTTGCTCGACAGCACGATTTTGTCGAAGCGTTTCTCGCGTCGCGATATCAGCGCGCGCGTTTCGCCGTCCCAACGTACGAAATCGCGTTCGACGAAGCGCTCGGGGAAGTCGCGCTCCAGTCGGGTTTCATCGAGCGGCGCAGCGCGCAAGACCAGCGAATCCTTGGCTTCAAAGCGTAACTCGGTTGCGACGATCCACGGCTCGCCATACAGGGCGCTGTCGTCGAGCAGGCGCGCCATTCGGCCGTTGGCCAGCTGGTAGCGGCGCGGATCGGTCGGATGCTGGCGGGCGATGCGTTCCGGAAACGCATGCAGCAACAGGTCGCCGAGTAAATGCGCGGGAACTGAGGACGATGGCGCGACGTCGCAACGGATCCTTCGTCGCCATTGCTTTGCCGCCTGGTCAATCGCAGCGAGCGCGCCACGGCTGGCGTCATTCGGAGCGCGACCCTGCCGGAATGCCGACAGCGCCTGCCAGCGCGTGGCCCAGTCATCGCGGCGCGGACCCTTCAACGGGTCACGGGCTTCGACCAGCGCGGCCAGATCCGCAGCCAATGCGCTTTCGCTGTCGTTGCTGGCCGAGAGCAACATCGCCGCCAGCCGTGGATGGGTGCCGAGTGCGAGCATTCTCTTGCCGAACGCAGTGATGCGCTTGTCTTCGTCGAGTGCGCCAAGACGCACCAGCAAATCCTCGGCTGCGGCGAAAGCGCCACTGGGCGGGGCATCCAGGAAGCGCAACTCGGCACTGCCCCAAGCAGCGAATTCGAGCCGCAATGAAGAAAGTTCGCTATGTGCGATTTCCGGTGTGCGCGTCGGCTCGAGACGTTGCGATTCCGGCCACAAGCGGTAAGCCCAGCCATCGGCAACGCGGCCAGCGCGACCGCTGCGCTGGTCGGCCGAGGCTTGCGATATCGCCACGGTTTCCAGGCGCGAAAAACCGCTGCTCGGGTCGAAGCGTGGCTCCCGTGCGAGACCGACATCGATCACTACGCGCACGCCGGGCAAGGTGACCGAGGATTCGGCAACATTCGTGGCCAACACCACGCGCCGGCGGCCTTGCGGGTCGGGCGACAGCGCTTCGCTCTGGCGTTCAATCGGAAGTTCGCCATGCAGGGCTATGACCGCAATCTCGTTTGCTGGCAGTTCTGCGAGCTGGCGTTCGGCGTCGGCGATTTCGCGCTGCCCAGGCAGGAACACCAGCACATCGCCGGGATGTTTTTTCAAGGCCTCGCCGACGCAGCGCTTGAGTTGAAACGGAACTGCTTCGTCGCGTCGTGCCGCAACATGCGCAACGGGTACCGAATAACTGCGACCGGCTGAACTCAGCCGCGGTGCGTCGAGGAAATTCGCCAATCTTTCGCCATCGAGCGTCGCCGACATCACCACGATGCGCAGGTCCGGGCGTAATTGCGCTTGCACATCCAGCGCCAGCGCCAAGCCAAGATCGCCGGCCAGGTGTCGTTCGTGGAATTCGTCGAATAAAATCGCCGCCACGCAGTCGAGCGTCGGATCGTCCTGGATCATCCGGGTCAGGATGCCTTCGGTAACCACCTCGATGCGGGTGCGTGCCGACACCTTGTTCTCGAAACGGATGCGATAGCCGACGGTTTCGCCGACGGCTTCGCCGAGCTGTTGCGCCATGAAACCGGCCGCCGCGCGTGCCGCAACCCGGCGCGGTTCCAGCATCAACAGTTTGCCATCGCCACGCCAGGAGGCTGCGAGTAACGCCAGTGGCACCTGGGTGGTCTTGCCGGCGCCTGGCGGCGCTTCCAGCACGAGCCTGGGATGCGCGACGAGCGCTGCCAGGATCTGCGGCAACAGTCCAGTGATCGGAAAATCGGGCGGGTTCACCCACACAGTCTAAGCGTTCGCCGGCTCGGCTAGAATTCGCGCATGGAACTCCCGCTCGAACTCATCGACATCGGCGCCAACCTGGGCCACGAAAGCTTCGCCCATGACCTTGATGCCGTGCTAGTCCGGGCACGGGCGGCGGGCATTGTGCAGATGGTCGTCACTGGCGCCAGCGGCGAGGGTTCGCGGCAGGCGTTGGCAATCGCGCGCACGCATCCGGGCCTGCTGTACGCCACGGCGGGCGTGCATCCGCACCACGCGATCGAATACACCGATGAGGCCGATGCCGAGTTGCGCGAATTGCATCGTGCGCCGGAAATAATTGCCGTCGGCGAATGCGGCCTGGACTATTTCCGCGACTTGTCGTCGCGCATTGCGCAACGGCGTGCGTTTGAGCGGCAATTGCAGATCGCCGTGGATACTGGCAAGCCCTTGTTCCTGCACCAGCGTGACGCGCACGCCGATTTTCTGGCGATCCTGAAGCACTTCGCTGGCCGGATCGGCCCGGCGGTCGTGCATTGCTTCACCGGCACCCGCGAAGAATGCTTTGAATGCCTCGATGCCGGTTACTACATCGGCATCACTGGCTGGCTTTGCGACGAACGTCGCGGCCAGCACCTGCGCGAATTCGTCAAGGACATCCCGTCCGACCGCTTGATGATCGAGACCGACGCGCCCTATCTGCTGCCGCGTACGGTCAAGCCGGCGCCTTCGCACCGACGCAATGAACCGATGTACCTGCGGCATATCGCCGAGGAACTGGCGCGCGACCGCGGTGAGTGTGTCGAAACAACCGCCGCGACCTCCACGAAGGCGGCGCGGCGGTTCTTTGGCTTGTCCGGGCGCTGATCTGGCAACGCCGGAGATTCGTTACTGCGCCGATTTCCAGGTCAACGACTGGCCATTGGCGCCGCGCAAAACAACAATCTTCGATGCACCGGCCGAGCAGGCATCGCTCGCAGCGATCATCAGCTTGTTACGCAGTCGGGTGGCCTGGGTGGTGTCGTTGATATTGAGCAAGCTGACCACTTCAGCGCGACTCGGCAGGTTGGGCGCGGCGCAGGCGATGGTGAGCTGGTTTGCCGGATCCGCGTGCACCGCGACAGCCGGCAAGACGGGGTTGGCAAGCGTCGCGCCGCTGGCGGCCAGCAGGGCAAACGCGACGACGGGCTTGAAATTCATGATGCATCTCCTTGGGGTCACGGCAGGCAACGTGTTGTCGCCTGTTTCCGTGGCTGCATGGTTCGCCATTTACGAATGTAAAACATGTGCATGAGGTGGGAATGACTTGTGACACACGGAAATTTACCTGATTTGCATGCAACCAAATGGCCCACGCTGGCATCGTGTTGCAGGATTTTGTCGGCCCACGCAGCCCCTGTCGTTCTTGAAGTCGCCATCTTGCTAAGATGTCGGGCAATGCTCCGGGTTTCACTGCGCATGCTCGCCATTGGTTCCGACATCGCTATTCCCGACGACGAGTTGATCGAACGCTTCGTGCGCTCGACCGGCCCGGGCGGGCAGAACGTCAACAAGGTGGCGACGGCGGTCGAGCTGCGCTTTGATGCGGCCCATTCGCCCTCGCTTAGCGAGCCGGTGCGGCTACGCTTGTTGGCCCGGCGCGACCGGCGTATCACCGCCGCTGGCATGATCGTGATCAGCGCGCAGCGTTTCCGTACCCAGGAACGCAATCGCGACGATGCGCGTGAGCGCCTCGCCGCGATGATCCATGCGGTGCTGGTGCCCCCCAAACCGCGCGTGGCCACGCGGCCGACGCGGGCATCGAAAGAACGGCGCCTGGTCGGGAAAAAAGTTCGTGCCGGTGTCAAACAGCAACGCGGCAAACAATGGAGCCACGACGGATGACGGCGCGGCTTCCGCCCTTGCCGGCCAACGTCCCGCGCAGCGGCGGCAATGCATTCACCCGCTGGATCGGTCGCACGGTGTTGCGCCTGGGCGGTTGGAAGATCGTTGGCGACTGGCCCGATTTGCCGAAGGTGGTGATGATCGTCGCGCCGCATTCGTCGGCCTGGGATGTGGTCTGGGGATTGGCGGTGAAAGTCGCGGTCGGCGTCGACGTGGTGTTCATGGGTAAGCAGGAAGCGTTCTGGGGGCCGGTCGGGTGGTTGCTGCGTCGCTTCGGCGGATTGCCGGTTAATCGCAGCGCCCCGGGTGGCGTGGTCGAGCAAGTGGTCGAACGCATGCGCAGCAGCGAGAAAATGTGGTTCGTGATCGCGCCGGAAGGGACGCGGCGCGCGGTCGAGAAATGGAAGCCCGGTTTCTGGCGCATCGCCCGACGCGCCCAAGTGCCGGTGCTCTGCGCCTGGTTCCATTATCCGAATCGTACTTTCGGGCTCGGCCCGGTCGTTGAACTGAGCGACGATATAACGGCCGACATGGCGCGCCTGCGCGCTCTGCTCGCGCCCTACCGTGGCCGCAATCGCGGCGTGTGAATCGTTTCAGCGGTCGGAATGGCCGGATTCGAAATAGCCTTGGCGCTCGAAGACACCAGGCTTGACCAGGTCGGCGAACGCGCGCGCCTGTGGCGACAGGAATTTTCCCTTGCGCACCACCACGCCATAACTGCGCGGCGGGAAATATTCGCGCAGGTTGCGCGCCTCGAGTTTGTTGCGATCGGCCTCGGTCAGGCAGATGCCGGTGACGATCGAAATGCCGAGGCCCATCGCTACGTATTGCTTGATCACTTCCCAGCCGCCGACTTCGAGCGCGACCGTATAGGGTACGCGGCGCTGCTGAAAGACCAGATCGACCAGGCGCCAGGTGGTGAGCCGCTTTGGTGGAAGGATCAGCCCATGCGGCGAGAGATCCTCCAGGCGTAGCGGATTTTTTGCGGCCAGCGGATGGCCCTTGGCCATGATCAGCATTGGATCGAAGGAATAGACCGGCGCGTAGCTGATGTCGCTGGGCACCTCAAGCATCGAGCCCACGGCCAGGTCCACGGCATCCGAGCGCAGCAGGCCAAGGCCGTCCTGGCCGGTGACGTTGTGCAGCACCAGCTGGATATCCGGGTGGGCATTTTTGAACGCCTGCACCAGCGGCGGCAGCAGGTAGAGGATGGTGGAACTGCCGGCGGCGACGTGCAGCTCACCCCCGGCCAGCCCCTTGAGCCGACTGCGGAACTCGCCCTCCAGGCCGTCCAGGCCATCGACCAGGGGACGGGCCAGCTCATACAGGACAGCCCCTTCACGGGTCAGGCTCAGGCGCCTGCCGATTCGTTCGAACAGCCGGCTGCCAATGTCCCGCTCCAGAGCCTGCAATTGCAGGGTGACCGCAGGCTGGCTGAGGAACAGGGCCTCAGCCGCCCGGGAAACCGAGCCCAGGCGCGCCGCCTGGCAGAAGGCGCGAAGCGGTTTGAGCCGGTCGCCCTTGTAGTAGAAGCGCTGCGTGGCGGACTTCTTTGGCATGGTGGAATTAGAAGTAAGGCTCTAGGCCAAGCGGTTGATTCAATTATTTATAACATATGTTAATGAAGTCTATTTAAATATTTACTTTGTCAAATAAAGCGGGGCAGCCTATGGTCGGGCCATGACTGCCAACGCCCAAAAATCCCTCGCACCTGCCCCGGAGGATCTCGAGCTGCTGGGCCCACGTTTCCCAGGGCAGGGCGAACTTCTGCCTCCGCTCGCCCGTGAGCTGCTGCTTGCGCTGCATCGGCGGTTCGAGGCTGCGCGGCAGACCCGGTTGAGCGAACGCCAGAAGCGCCAGGCGCGCTTCGATGCGGGCGAACTCCCCGATTTCCGCACTGATACATGCGCGATTCGTGAAAGCGATTGGCGTGTCGCCGAGATTCCGGAAGCCCTGCTCGATCGTCGGGTCGAGATCACCGGGCCGACCGATCCGAAAATGGTCATCAACGCGCTTAACTCCGGCGCGAACTGCTACATGGCCGATTTTGAGGATTCGACCGCGCCGACCTGGGACAACCTGCTCACCGGCCAGCGCGCATTGCGCAAGGCAGTCGCTGGCACGCTCGACTGGATGGCGCCCGACGGCAGCAAGCACTACGTGCTCAATCGCGACAATCTCGCGGTGTTGATGGTGCGGCCTCGCGGTTGGCACCTGGACGAAAAACACGTGCGCATTGGCGGCGCGTCGATGTCCGGATCGCTGTTTGACCTGGGCCTTTTCGCCTTCCACAACGCGGCGGCGCTGCACGCACAGGATCGCGGACCGTATTTCTACTTGCCCAAGTTGCAGTCGATGGAAGAAGCCGCGCTCTGGGATGAAGTGCTTGCCTTCCTGGAAGTGCGTCTCGGACTGCCGATCGGCACGATGAAAGTGACCGTGCTGATCGAGACGCTGCCAGCGGCATTCGAAATGCACGAGATCCTGCATGCGCTGCGCGGCCGCATCGTGGGTCTGAACTGTGGGCGCTGGGATTATATTTTTTCCTACCTCAAGATGTTTCGGAAGCATCGCGACAAAGTCTTGCCCGAGCGCGGCCAAGTGACGATGCTGCAGCCGTTCCTGAAAGCGTATTCGGATCTGCTCATCCTGACCTGCCACCGGCGCGGCGCGCTGGCGATGGGTGGCATGGCGGCGCAAATCCCGATCAGCGGCGATGCCGAGGCCAACGAACGCGCGCTCGAGCGTGTGCGCGCCGACAAGCGCCGCGAAGTCGGTGCCGGCCACGACGGCACTTGGGTGGCGCATCCGGCCTTGATCCCGGTCGCCCGTGAAATCTTCGATGCCGGCATGCCCGGGGCGAACCAGCTTGATCGCCTACGCGAGGATGTTGTGGTGTCGCGCGACCAACTGATTGCGCCATGCATCGGCACCATCACTCGCGCCGGCTTCGATGGCAATGTCGAAGTCTGCGTGCGTTACCTGGCCGCCTGGCTCGACGGCCAGGGTTGCGTGCCGATCCATTGGCTGATGGAAGACGCGGCCACAGCGGAGATTTCCCGCACGCAACTCTGGCAGTGGCTACATCACGGAAACCTGTACCTCGACGACGGCACGCCGGTGGATTTCACCTTGTTCGATCGCGCCTTGCTGGCGTTGCCTTCCAAACTCGCCGACCGGATGAAACTGCCGGGCGCCGCACGCATCGATGATGCCATTGTGCTGCTTGATGCTCTCACCCATGCCGATGAACTCGCCGAGTTCCTGACGCTATCCGCCTACCCGCTACTTCCCTGACCCGAGGACACCACCATGACCAGCAAGTTGCCATCCGCCGAACAACTCCGCCTTGACTGGAGCAACAACCCGCGCTGGGCCGGCATCGTCCGTCCTTACAGTGCCGAGGAAGTGGTGCGCTTGTGCGGCACCGTCGTCGTCGAGCATTCGTTGGCTCGCCTCGGCGCCAGCAAATTATGGAAATCGTTGCACGAAAAACCCTTCGTCAATGCGCTCGGCGCGATGACCGGCAATCAGGCGATGCAGCAGGTCAAGGCTGGCTTGAAGGCAATTTATCTTTCTGGTTGGCAAGTGGCCGCCGACGCCAATGTCGCCGGCGAAATGTATCCCGATCAGTCTCTGTACCCGGCCAATTCGGTGCCGCTGGTGGTCAAGCGCATCAACAACACCTTGCTGCGTGCCGATCAGATCCAGCAGGCCGAGGGCGGCGGCGACATCGACTTCCTGCAGCCGATTGTCGCCGATGCCGAGGCTGGTTTCGGCGGCGTGCTCAATGCCTTCGAACTGATGAAAGCGATGATCGAAGCCGGCGCGGCTGGCGTGCACTTCGAAGACCAGCTTGCTAGCGTCAAGAAGTGCGGCCACATGGGCGGCAAAGTGCTGGTGCCGACCCGCGAGGCAGTGGAAAAACTGGCGGCCGCGCGCCTAGCAGCCGACGTCTGTGGCGTGCCAACCCTGCTGGTCGCGCGCACCGACGCCGAGGCCGCCGACTTGCTGACGTCGGATGTCGACCCGAACGACCAACCGTTCTGCACCGGCGAACGCACCGTCGAAGGCTTCTACAAGACCCGGGCCGGCGCCGACCAGGCGATCTCGCGCGGCTTGGCCTACGCGCCGTACGCCGACCTGGTCTGGTGCGAAACCGGCAAGCCCGACCTCGCCTTCGCGCGCAAGTTCGCTGAGGCGATCCACGCCAAGTACCCGGGCAAAATGCTGGCCTACAACTGCTCGCCGAGCTTCAACTGGAAGAAGAACCTCGACGACGCCACCATCGCCCGCTTCCAGATCGAACTGGCGGCGATGGGCTACAAGTTCCAGTTCATCACCCTGGCCGGCTTCCATGCGCTCAATTATTCGATGTTCAATCTTGCGCACGGCTATGCGCGCCGGCAGATGAGCGCGTTCGTGGAGTTGCAGGAATCCGAATTCGCCGCCGCCGATCGTGGCTTCACCGCAGTCAAGCACCAGCGTGAAGTGGGCACTGGCTACTTCGATGCCGTCACCCAGGCGATCCAGAATGGCCAGTCCTCGACGGTGGCCCTGAAGGGTTCAACCGAGGAAGAACAGTTCCACGGAGACGAGGTACGCGCGGCCTGAACTGAGAATCGGATCACAAAAAACGGGTATGGGCAGGCGGGCGGGTGTAAACTCCTCACCCAGCCTGTCCCTCGCCCCGTGTGGATGCCGTGCCTAATACCGATCACCGAGTCAGTGAAAGCGGCGATCTCGTCATTCGCTCCCCCACCGAGCTGACGCCGGCGGAGCGCGAGGCTTTGGTTGCCGTGGGCGTCGTCCGCGCCAGCTTGCCTGGCGAGCACCTGTTCTTGCGTGGCGATGCGGGTCAGAGCATGTACTTGATCGAGGTGGGCGAAGTCCGGCTCACCTTCGATGACGGGCAAAGCGACAAAGTGCTTGGCCCGGGTCAGTATTTCGGGGAGCTGGCGGTCTTCATCGGCCAGCACCAGCGCTACGCCAGTGCCGTGGTCGAGTCAGCCGGAGCGCTCTGTGAAATCACCAGACCGGCGTTCCAAACGCTATTGCACAGCGATCCGGTGCTGGCCGCGCAGTTCATGCAGCGCAGCTTTGCCTACTTGGTAGCGGGCGAGCATCAGTTGGTACTCAGCCTGAAACGCCGCAATGAAGACTTGATGCAAACCCTCGACACCCTGCGCCAGACGCGCAGCGAATTGTCGGTAGCCCAGCAGTTGGTGCGCTCGGATGATCTGACCGGCCTGTCCAATCGCCGAGGCCTGTACCGGTTTCTCGATGAATTGATCCGCTACCCACTCGCCGGCGAACACTTGGCCGTGCTACTGGTGGATATCGATCATTTCAAGCGCATCAACGACATCAGCGGTCATCTCGCCGGCGATTCCGCCCTGCGTGCAGTCGCCGACGAGTTGCGTCGCCATGCTGGCCCTATGGACCTGCCTTGCCGCTTGGGCGGCGACGAGTTTGCCTTGGTATTGCGGGTGGCCGACGAAGGCGATTTGGCCAACCGGGCGCTGGGCCTGATGGCCGCGGTCCGTTCGATGCGCCTGCCCAGCCTGCTGCATAAACAGCTGACCATCAGCATTGGCGGTACGTTCTGTACAGACCCGGGCGGCTGGTCGACCTGGTACAGCCTGGCCGATGCCTCGCTCTATGAGGCCAAGCGGGCGGGTGGTGATCGCTGGCGGTTGGCCTCCTGATCCGCCAGGGCAGTGGCCGGTCAGTGGGGCCGGTCGCGTTCTCAGTAACAACCCACGGCTTTTTCCTCTCGGTTCACTGATGGCCATTCCCAGCTCCGATGTTGCTGGCCGGACACTCACCCCGCTTTTGCGGGCGGTGCTGCTGGCCGATCTCGCCAACTCGACCGCCCTGGTCGAGCGCATGGGCGATGCCGAGGCCGCACAGCTGCTACAGAATCTGGACTTGCGGATCCGCGACCTGATCGAGTTCACCGGCGGTCGCTTGATCGACAAGGCCGACGGCCTGCTGGTGCTGTTCGAACGACCCATCCAGGCCGTGGATTTCGCCCTTCGCTACCAACAGATCCTGCGTCAGGTCGAACGGAGCGAAAACTTGTCCTTGCGCGCGCGCATTGGCATCCATGTCGGCGAGCTGATGGCCTGGACCAATCCGACTGCAGCGGTCGCGCTGGGCGCCAAGCCGCTGGAAGTCGAAGGCTTGGCCAAACCTGTGGCGGCGCGATTGATGGCCTTGGCGTTGCCTGGGCAAATCCTGATGACGAGCATGGCCCAGAGCCTGGCCCAGCGCGCGCAGTCCGAGCTGGGCGAGCGTGCCGGACGGTTGCGCTGGCTGGTCCATGGCCGCTACCGCTTCAAGGGTGTGCCCGCTGCGATGCTGGTGCACGAAGTCGGTGAGGCGGGACTGGCACCCTTGGCGTTGCCACCTTCCGGCATAAAGGCCTGGCGCGAGCTGCCCTTGTGGAAGCGGCCACCGGTAATCGCGGCGGAGTTGCTGGCATTTTTCGTGGTCGCTGGCTTCTATCTTTACGGTACTTTCAGCAGCCCTCAGGCACTGGCTTTCCATGCCCGCGACTGGGTCGTGCTCGGCGATGTCAGCAACTTCACCGACGACCCGCGTTTCGAAGAATCGGTGCAGACCGCGCTGCGCGTGGACCTGGAGCAATCGCGCTTCGTCAATGTCATTTCCGACCTCAAGATGCAGGCAGCGCTCCAGCGCATGGGTCGCAGCGAGCACACGGCTATCGATCGGGCGATCGGCAGCGAGATCGCCTTGCGCGAAGGGGCCCGGGCGTTGCTGCTGCCGACTGTGGCCGAAGTCGGCGGGCGTTTGCGGGTCAGCTTGGAAGTCGTCGACCCGAACAGCCAGACCACCGTTTTTGCCGAATCGGCCGAGGGTCATGGCGCTGATTCGGTTCTGGCATCACTCGATACCGTCAATGGCCGTCTGCGCGAACGACTGGGCGAATCCCTGCCAGCCATCCAGTCCAGCGGGCAACCGCTGGCCGAGGTCACCACCGCCAACCTCGATGCGCTGCGCGCCTACTCGCTGGCGGTGACCGCCTATGCCCAAAGTCGTGATACCGAGGCGCTGGCGCTTTACCAGCAGGCGTTGGCCCTGGATCCGAAGTTCGCCATGGCGCAGCTGGGCATGGCACGCGTACGAGCGAGGAACGACGACTTGGCCGAAGCCAGGCGGCTGGCGCTCCAGGCCAAAGAAAACAGTACACGCATGACCCAGCGCGAGGCTTTGCAACTGGATGCGTTCATCGCCCGGTTCGGCCCGATCCAGCCCTTGCTGGCCAAGTACAAGGTCTGGGCCTCGGTGTATCCCGATTCCTTTCCGGCTTACAACGGCTATTCGCAGGCCGCTCTTGATAATCATGCCTATGCCGATGCCCTGTCATTTCTAGCACCCGCGCTCTCACCGAAGAACCCTTCCAGCGGCAATGCCTACTACCTGCAGGGCGCGATCCTGCTGGCGCTCAATCGCTACGACGAGGCCCGCGCCGCCTTTCAGCAAAGCGAGGCTCTGGGCGTGGCAGGTGAGAAACTCGAGTATGCCGAAACCTATGCAGCCCAAAGGAATTTTGCCGATGCGAGGCGCTTGTTGACCTCGCAGACGCGAAACGGCCTTGCGGGTGGGCTTGACTTGCATATGCGCACGGATGACCCGGTACTAATGGTCGACCAAGGTCGGTGGGACGAGGCGACGGACTCACTGGAGGCGTTGAAGAAGTTGGCGGAATCGGTATCGCCCTACCAGGCGGTGGCGATACATGGGTCGCAGCTCGTCTTGGAAAACTACCAGGGCCGCTTGTCGGCCGAGCAGTGGCGCGGCTTCGTCTACGAACAGACACGGCACCTCTCGTCGGAAGACGCTCTGGAGCAGGACGCCGCCGTCTTCCCGGTGCTCGCCGGCGGCTGGCTCGCGGCGCGCAACGGCGATCTCGCGACCGCCAAGTCAGCGCTTGCGAAAGCCCAAGGGCTGGCGCGATCGGGTGGCGATGCGTCGAAGATCAGCATGGCGACCCTGGTGCAGGCCGAGCTGGCCATGGCCCAGCACCAGCCCAAGCAGGCGATCGTGCTGCTCACCGCGGGAAACGACGGCACGGAACTGTATTTCAGCCATGCCCTGCTGATGAGGGCCAAGCAACAGGCCGGCGATCTTCCGGGCGCCCTGGCAGAAGCTCAATGGCTCACCCGAGAACGTGGCCGCGCCTACGCTGAATGGAATAGCTGGGACATGTGGTCCGCCGCCAATATCGTCGAGAGCAACCTGGCCCTGCTCAGTTCTGCGGAGATTGAGATAAAACTGGGCCAGCCGAAGCTGGCCCGGGAAAAGCTGGATGCGTTCCTCGCCGCTTGGCCAAACGCCGAGAAGATTCCCTTCGTCGCACCCAGGGTGGACTCGGTGCGAAGAGCGCTGCCTTCAGCCTGACGCCAGACCCGAGAGGGCGAACTTGAACGGCGCCGAGGTGAGCTGCGAATGCAGTTCGCTTCGTGCCGCCCGGATCTGTTCCTTGCTCGCTAGCGGTTTCGCACTGGAGACGCATATCACTGGGTCTACGCCTTTTATTCCACAGTCCACTGCGGGTGTCGCATGTCCGATTTGCTGAAGCGCTGCGCGAGGATCACGTTCGAACAAAGAACGAAACGCATCATCGGTAGACAATAGGTCAAGCAAGCGTTCTGCGACAACGGTTGAGAATTGCTTGCCAGTTGTTTGTGCTTGCTCAGTTAAGTGCAGTTCTTGCAAATCGCCAAGCTCTCGAGATTCAAAAGACACAGTCATTGAACCCTCTCCTTCGGCAACGTTGCCGAAGGGCAGACTAGCCCCGTTCGTAGGCTCATTGTAATAAGCATGAGGCACGTGCACTAGGTGTGGATATCGTGGCCAATAGACATTGAAATAACTCTAGGCCGACAAAGAAAAACGGAACGGCGCTGTCGTCAACTCCATACGCAGGTCGCCGCGCGCCGCCCGGATTTTTTCCTTGCTCGCCAGCGGCTTTGCGCTGTACGTGCACAACACCGGATCGGCGCCGCGCACGTCGCGATCGGCGGCAGGCGTTTCATAGCCCAGATCCTTGAGCGCTGCCCGCGGATTCTTCTCGAAGCTGGCGCGAAATGCGTCATTGTTGGACAACTTGTCGAGCAGCTTGTCGGCAAATTCGGATGAAAAATTGCTGGCCATGGTGTTCCCCTGATGCCCCTTGCTGGGGCCGGATCAGGCTAGCGGTTGCGCCGCAGGTCTGCAACAGCGCACACCACGGCCTGTGGCAAGATCATCGCAACGTCCTGAGTTTGGCCTACCCATGAATTTGATCAGACCTGGCTTTTTGTTCCTGCAGCGTCGCGTGCGGCCGGAGTTTTCCCTCGCGGACCTTCTTGGCGGCGGCGCCGGGGTTGTCCGACACGACGAATGGGTGGCACTGGCCCCGCACCTGGGCAGGGAGGTAGTACTGGAGGCGGCGGACATCCCGGTGTTCGAGGTTGTCACTCCCGGGCAGGCCCGGCCACGCGCGGAACTGGCGGCACTGTTCGGCGAGGCACGCATCGACCGGCTGGTCGATGCCGGGCTGCTGATCGGCGACCATGCCGAACACCAGCCGCTGCGCGCCCGCGAACAAGCCTTGCGCGAAACTGCATGGTGGGGACCGGCGGCACTCGCGCAAGTATTCGGAAGCTGGCGCGACGTTGACGTCGAAGCGGACGAAAGTCGCGATGGTGGCCGTTCCTGGAAAGAGATGATCGGCACGCATGGCCCGCCACCGCCGGAAGCGCCTGAGCTGCGGCCTCGCACGAGTTGGCAGGCCTTGCCGATGCCGGGGCGCTCCGCGCTCGGCGCATTGTTGGAAACGCGTAGTACCTGCCGCAATTTCGATCGCTCGCATCCGCTGCCGTTGGCCGATGCCAGCACCATCCTGCATCGGGTCTTCGGCGCGCAGGCCACGCAGACAGTCGCTCCCGATGTCGTGGCACTCAAGAAGAACAGCCCGTCGGGCGGCGGCTTGCATCCGGTCGAAGCCTTCGTCCTCGTGCAGGATGTCGACGGGCTCGCGCCCGGCCTCTACCACTACCACGGGGTCGCGCATGCGCTGGTGCCGCTGCGATTGCTGGAGGAGGACGCGATCGCGCCGCTGGCGGGCGAACTCGTCGCGGGCCAGTCCTGGTTCGCCAACGCGCCGGTGCTGGTGCTGATGGCCGCTCGCTTCCAGCGCACATTCTGGAAATACCGGCAACACGCCAAGGCCTGGCGTGTGATCCTGCTCGATGCCGGGCATTTGTCGCAGAACTTCCAGCTGGCGGCGACCGAGCTGGGCTACGGGGCGTTCGTCACCGCCGCGATCAACGACGATTGCGCCGAGCGTCTGTTCGAGCTCGATGGCATCAGCACGGGCGCGATCGCCGTCTGCGGATTCGGCCGGCGCAGTGATAGCGCCGCTAACATCGAATTCGACCCGCTTGGCAAAGCGGTGCGCTGAAAGACACCGTCAGGCGGCGTCGCGAATCACGCCGCGATCGAGCTGCCGGTAGCCGATGGCTTCGCTCAAGTGCGGGGTGGCGATGCCATTGGCTCCTTCGATATCGGCGATGGTGCGCGCCACCCGCAGGATGCGGTGTGCGGCCCGTGCCGAAAGCTGCAAGGTGTGCATCGCGCGTTCGAGCAGATTGCTGTCGCGTGGTGATAACCCGCAATCGCGCTCGGCTTCCGCCGAACTGAGCCGGGCATTGCACTTCCCGGCGCGCTGGTGCTGGCGCTCGCGAGCCGCCAGGACGCGCGCGCGCACAATGGCGGTGCTCTCGCCGCGAACCGCGTCGCTGCGGATCTCGTGCGCGGCCAGGCGCGGTACCGCCACGTGCAAGTCGATGCGGTCAAGCAGTGGCCCGGACAGGCGCGCGCGATAACGCGCCACCACTTCGCCCGGGCAGCGACAACGACCAGACGGATCGCCGGCCCAACCGCAGGGGCAGGGATTCATCGCCGCGACCAGTTGGAAACGGGCCGGAAATTCTTCGACATGGGCCGCGCGCGAGATCGTGACCACGCCCGACTCCAGCGGCTCGCGCAGACCATCAAGCGTTCGCCGACTCCACTCGGCGAGTTCATCGAGAAACAGCACGCCATGGTGGGCCAGGGAAATTTCACCGGGGCGCGGCCGCGAACCACCTCCGACCAGCGCCGCGGCGCTGGCGGTATGGTGCGGCGCGCGAAATCGGCGTTGCCGCCATTGCGCCGGATCCAGGGCGTGGCCGCAGGCCGACGCGACCAACGCGGCCTCCATGGCTTCTTGTTCGTCGAGATCGGGCAACAGGCCGGGCAGGCGGGCTGCCAACAAGGTTTTTCCTCCGCCTGGCGGGCCGATGAAAATTAGGTGGTGGTTGCCGGCGGCGGCGATTTCCAGCGCACGCCGCGCCTGGATCTGGCCACGTACGTCGGCCAGGTCCGGATGGCCCGGGTCGGTGCGGGCAACAAGATCGGCGACGGCGCAGGGCAGGGTTTTCTCGCCGTTGAGATGCGCCACTACTTCCAGCAAAGTGCGCGCCGTGTAGGCGCGGCCCTTGCCCGCCAACGCCGCCTCGGCGCCGTTGCCGGCGGGAACGATCAGGCTGTGGCCGGCGCTCGCTGCCGCCAATGCCGCAGGCAATACACCATCGACCGCACGCAATTCGCCGGTGAGCGCGAGTTCACCAATGAACTCGATCTCGGACAGCGCGGTAGGTTCGATCACGCCGTTGGCGGCGAGGATGCCGAGGGCGATCGGCAGGTCGAAGCGACCGCCGTCTTTCGGAAGATCGGCTGGCGCGAGGTTGACGGTAATACGCCGCGCCGGGAATTCGAACTGCGCGCACTGGATGGCGGCCCGCACGCGGTCGCGGCTTTCGCGCACTGCGGCTTCTGGCAATCCGACCATATTCAGTGCCGGCAATCCGCCCGACAGGTAGACCTCCACCCGGACCGCCGGCGCGTGCACGCCGACCCGGGCGCGGCTGTGCGCCAACGCCAGAGACATGAGTAAAGCCCTGCGCTTAGTGCGACGGCCCGGACGGCGCAACGGCAAGCTGCGCCTCCAGGATTTCCACGGCGCGCTCGAGTGAATCGAGTTTCTCGCGGGTACGCATCAACACCGCGCGCTGCACGTCGAATTCCTCGCGAGTCACCAGGTCGAGCCTGGCCAGACCGGCTTGCAACGTGGCTTTCATGTTTTGTTCGAGGTCGGCGCGCACGTCTTTCAAGCCCGGGGGCACCAGGTCGTTGAGACGGCGGGCGAGGTCGTCGATGGCTTTCAGATCGATCATTGGCGTGGTTCTCCGGTGGACGCGATCAGCCTAGCTCGGCGAATGCGCGCCTTCCGTCGGTGGAAGTCGGGCAGGGGCGTAAGAATCTTCCTACAAAGCGCGAGCGCTGGCGAGTCGCGCGGCATAGGGCACAATAGCGCAGCCAAGGGGGCCCGCATGAAAATGGTTATGGCGATCATCAAGCCGTTCAAACTCGACGACGTGCGCGAGGCGCTTTCCGAAGTTGGGGTGACGGGCGTCACCGTCACCGAGGTCAAGGGTTTCGGCCGCCAGAAAGGCCATACCGAACTCTACCGCGGCGCCGAATACGTGGTCGACTTCCTGCCCAAGATCAAACTCGAGGTCGCGGTAACGTCCGACCAGGTCGAACGCGTGGTCGAGGCCATCCAGGCGGCGGCGAACACCGGCAAGATCGGCGACGGCAAGATCTTCGTCTACGAACTCGAACGGGTCATGCGCATCCGCACCAGCGAACTCGACGGGGATGCGTTGTGAAACGCGCGACAACACAAGGCTTGTCCGCGGTCGGCAAGTATCTTGGGCCAATCCTGGATGGCCTTCGAGCAGCCGGAGGCTCCGCAAAGCCGAAGGAAGTTTCGATTTGGATTCAGCGAAAGCTCGATCTGCCAGCCGAAATCACAGGATCAACCACCAAAACGGGCGTCAACCGCTACTACAACCAGGTTGCATGGGCGCGCCAATTTCTGGTCTGGCAGGGATTGTTGGACGATAGTCGACGTGGCGTGTGGTCGCTTACGCCCCTCGGCTGGAAAACGCATCTGGATGAGGCCGCTGCGCGTGAAGTAATGGCGCGCAGAAACAAGCTCAATCGAACAAGCCAAAAAGGCCCCTCTGTTCTAAAGGAAGCGAAAAACGAGGACGTTCCAGAAACACTGCCGCCAGACGAAACGAGCGACCAAAATCTGCTCGGTGTTCTCAAGTCATTGCCGCCTTACGGATTCGAGCTGTTGTGCAAGAGGCTATTGCATGAGCATGGATTCGAAGATGTAGAAGTCACGCAGAAATCTCGTGATGGAGGCATCGATGGCTACGGCGTGCTGCGTCTAAGCCCATTCGTCAGCGTAAAAGTCGCGTTCCAGGCAAAGCGATACAAGGACGTCGTATCGCGCGCGGCAGTTGGCGAGTTTCGAAATGCTCTCTTGGGTCGCGCCGAGAAGGGCGTGTTCATCACCACAGGCAGATTTACCGCGGATGCGGAATCAGAAGCAGGCAGGGATGGGGTTGTCCCCATCGAGCTTGTCGATGGGGAGCGCCTCGTCGCGTTGTTCGAAGACGCGAAACTTGGTGTGAAGCCAAAGCAGATTTTCGAAATAGATCACGCGTTCTTCGATCAATTCCGCCGAGAAGGCTGATCTGCGGCCTACAAAAGCCTCGGGCTATGGGAACGCTTAAGCGCGCCGCTCAGTCGGCCAACGCCTTGGCCACGAAGGGCGGCAAGGCCAGCGCGCCCTGGTGCACGTCGGCGGTGTAGTAGTTCGTCGCGAAGGACTTCGCCGCCGCATCGGCCTTGCGGAACTGCGTGAGGTCGCGCGATCGATTGGAGGCGATCAGGCAGCTCCACCAACCGGTCGGATAACAGGGCTGCGGGAACGGCAGCAGGCGGAAGTCCTTGAAGCCGGCGGCGCGCATGGCGCGGCGCATGTCCAGGATCAAATGCATCAGCGCCAACGGCGATTCGCTCTGTTGTACGAGAAGGCCATCCGGGCGTAGCGCTTTCAAACAGTTTTCGTAGAAGGCGCGGTTGAACAGACCCTCGGCCGGGCCGACCGGATCGGTCGAATCGACGATGATCACGTCGATGCTCTCGGGAGCCGCGTTGGCCATGTAGGCGATGCCGTCGTCGAACATCACGGTGGCGCGCCGGTCGCTGTTGGACTCGCACAATTCCGGGAAATACTTCTCGGACAGGCGCGTGACCTGCTCGTCGATGTCGCACTGCACCGCGGTTTGCACGCCGGGATGGCGCAGCACTTCGCGCAGGGTGCCGCAATCGCCGCCGCCGATGATCACCACGTTGCGGGGGTTGGGGTGAGTGAACAGCGGCGCGTGCGCCATCATCTCGTGGTAGAAGAAATTGTCGCGCGTGGTCACCATCATGGCGCCGTCGATCAGCATGACGTTGCCCCAGTCGGTGCTCTCGTACATTTCGATCTTCTGGAATGGCGACTGCACTTCCTCGAGCTTGCGGACGATGCGCACGCCGAAGGCCGAGCCGGTGTGTTCGAAGTTCTCGTGCAGCCAGGTGCTCGGGGACATGGGCGGGCTCGCAAGGCGTCGGCGGCAGGGGCGCGCATTGTAGCGAAACACGTCGGCGGCGGGGGTTACAATACGCGCCCTCCGCCTGCCGACAGGAATGCTGCCGATGTCCGCCTGGACGCTCGACCGCGCCCGCCACACCTACTCGATTCCGTACTGGGCGGACGGCTACTTCGACGTGGACTCGCAAGGCCGCATGTGCGCCTTGCCGCACGGCGCTGGCGGGCCGGTGCTGCCTTTGCCGGAGATCCTCGACCACGCCGCCGAGGCGGGACTGAAACTGCCGCTGCTGCTGCGTTTTTCCGACATCCTCGGCGATCGCCTGCGCAAGCTGCAGGCGGCGTTCGCCGGCGCCATGAAGGAACTCGACTACGCCGGCGGCTACACTGCGGTGTATCCGATCAAGGTCAACCAGCACTACGGCGTGGCCGGCGAACTGGCCGCGCAAGGCGGCGAGGGCTTCGGCCTGGAAGCCGGTTCGAAGCCGGAATTGATGGCGGTGCTTGGTCTCGCCAAACCCGGATCGATCGTGATCTGCAATGGCTACAAGGATCGCGAATTCATCCGCCTGGCCCTGGTCGGTCGCAAGCTCGGCCTGAACACTTTCATCGTGGTGGAAAAGCCCTCCGAGCTCGCCCTGGTCGTCGAAGAGGCGAAAGCCCTCGGCGTGAAGCCGGGCCTCGGAGTGCGCATGCGCCTGGCGACGCTCGGCGCCGGCAAGTGGCAGAACAGCGGCGGCGACAAGGCCAAGTTCGGGCTGTCGCCGCGCCAGGTGCTCGACCTGGTCGAACAGCTCAAGGCCGCCGGCATGCTCGACGCCTTGCAGCTGCTGCACTTCCACATGGGCTCGCAGATCTCCAACGTCCGCGACATCGCCAACGGCATGCGCGAGGCGGTGCGTTACTTCGTCGAACTGTCCCAGCTCGGCTGCGGCATCCGTTACATGGATTCCGGTGGCGGCCTGGGCGTGGACTACGAAGGCACGCGCTCGCGCGGATTCTGCTCGGTCAACTATGGCCTCGAGCAGTTCGCGCATACGCTGGTGCAGCCCCTGGCTGAAGCCTGCGCCGAGCATGGACTGGCGCCGCCGATGATGATTACCGAAGCCGGCCGGGCGATGACCGCGCACCACGCGGTGACCGTGGTGAACGTGTCCGAGGTCGAGCGCGCGCCTGCGGGCAGGGTGCCGCCGCCGGCCGCGAACGAGCCGGCGGTATTGCGGCATCTGCGCGGGACCCACGCCGATCTCGAGGACCGCCCGGCGTTGGAGTTGTACCTGGAGGCGCAGCACGCCTGGTCCGAAGGCCACGCGCTCTATGCGATGGGCCAGCTGAGCCTGGCGCAGCGGGCGCAACTGGACGATCTGTTTTATGCCATCGCCCACGGCGTCCGCTCGCGCTTGAACGGCGCCGAAAAAAGCCATCGCGATGCGCTCGACGAGCTCGATGAGCGCCTGGTCGACAAATACTTCGTCAACTTCTCCGTATTCGAAACCGTGCCCGACGTCTGGGCGATCGACCAAGTGTTCCCGATCGTGCCGATCGCCCGGCTCGACGAAGAGCCCGATCGCCGCGGCGTGATCGCCGACCTGACCTGCGATTCCGACGGCCGCATCGACCACTATGTTGAAGCGGAATCCTTGGGTACGTCTCTGGCCCTGCATTCGCCCAAGCCCGGCGAAAGCTACCGGCTCGGGATCTTCCTGGTCGGCGCCTACCAGGAAACGCTTGGCGACATCCACAACCTGTTCGGCGATACCGACACCGCCAACGTGCGCATGAACGCCGACGGCAGCTACACCTTCCTGCGTCAGCGCCGTGGCGACACCACCGACGTGATGCTCGACTACGTCGGCTACGCGCTCGACGACGTGCGCGCGGCCTACCGGGCCAAGGTCGCGGCCGCCGGCTTCGGCGCCGACGAATCGGCGGCCTTGCTGGCGGCGCTGGAGGCCGGACTCACCGGCTACCCTTACTTGCACGAGAGCGCCAGCGAATGAGCACGTTGATATGAAGCTGGGGTTTATTGGTTTGGGCGCCATGGGCCACTCCATGGCCGGGCACCTGCACGGCAAGGGCCTGCTCGCGGTGGTCGGCAATCGCACGCTGGCCAAGGCGAGGGCATTCGCCGAAGAACGCGGCCTGCGCGCCGCGGCATCGGCCGCGGCCTTCGCCGATTGCGATGTCGTCATGCTGTGCGTGCCGATGGATGCCGACGTGCTCGACAACGTCGGCGGGCTGTCCACCGTGCTAATGCCGGGTAGCGTGGTCGTCGATCATTCCACCGTCTCGGTCGATACCGCTCGCGCGGCGTGCGAGCGCTTGGCCGCACATGGCATCGGCTTCCTCGACGCGCCGGTGTCCGGGGGTGTCGAAGGCGCGAAGAACGGCAAGTTGTCGGTGATGGTCGGCGGCGCTGCCGATGAGCTTGAGAAAGCGCGAACGGCGCTGGAAGCCTACGCCGCGCGCATCACCCACATGGGTGCATCCGGCGCCGGCCAGGCCACCAAGGCGGTGAATCAGGTATTGGTGGCGGGGATCAACCAAGCGGTCTGCGAAGGCCTGGCGTTGGGTGAAAAACTCGGCCTCGATCCAGACAAGCTTTTGCCGACGCTGATGTCGGGCGCTGCCGCCAACTGGTTCCTCGACAAGCGCGGCGCGACCATGCTGCGCAGCGAATTTACCCCGGGCTTCAAATGCGCGCACCTGCTCAAGGATCTGCGCATCGTGCGTGAGATGGCTCGCGCTGTCGGCGTCAACGCCACTGTGATCGAGCAGTCATTGTCCGACTACGCCGAACTGGTCGAACGCGGACTGGGCGACGCCGACACTTCGGCGCTGATCACGCTCAAGCGCCGGGGCTAGGCGCCGGGCTGATGCGTGGCAGCAGGCGTGGCACGCGTCGCGCATAGGCCTCGTAGCGGGCGCCGAACATCGTCGACAGCAAGCGCTCCTCGCGCGCCGCGCGAAGGTGGGTGCCGAGTACATAGATCGCGATGGCCAGCAAACACAGCGGCAGCGAACTGCGCACCAGTGCGGTGGCGACCAGCAAGCCAAGCAAGGCACTGTAGATCGGATGGCGGACCCGCCGAAACGGCCCGCTGGTGACCAGTTCATGGCCTTCCAGCACCCGGGCGGTCAGGCTCCACTGCTTGCCGAGTTCGCGAACGGCAGCGCCGGCAAACAGGGCCGATGCCACCGCCAGTGCTGTCAGGAGCAGAGCGAGCAGCCACTGCGCTGACGTCGGCAGCGACGAAACCAGGCCAACATCGCCGCGGCCACTCCAACCCCAGGCGAGTCCGAAGCCGAGGCCTTGCAGGCCCAGCCCAAACCACGAACCGAAGTCGAGTTTCTGCGTGGTTCCGCCTGACGCTTGGCCCAGTCGGGCACGCAACATGATGATTCCCAACAGCAGCCAACCGAGCAATAGCCCGGCCATGGAAAACTGGGTGGCGGTTGGCAACAAGGCCCTACTTGACCCGGATCGCCTGCGCGCCGTCGATGCCGTGCGCGGCCAATGCCTGCTTGGCGGCAGCCAGGGCGCTGGCATCAGGATACGGCCCCATGCGCACCCGGTAGACGGTGACGCCATTGATGTCGGCCGATTCGATCCGTGCCACTTCGCCGGTCAGGGCGATGCGCGCCTTGAGCGCTTCGGCATCGCTGTTGCCGCGAAAGGCACCGGCCTGGATCAGGTAACGCTCGCCAACGTTCGTGGCGGCCGCCGGCTCGCTGGAAGGTGTCGGGGTAGCCGGCACTGGATTGGTCGGCGTTGGCGTCATGCTGGTGGCCGTCGCGCGGCGTGCCGCTTCGGCCCGGGCGCGCGCCTCGAGTTCGGCATCGGGGATGACGAATTCGTTTTTTGGCAACATGTCGAAGAACTCGAATTTCGGCTTGGGCTTTTCCACCGGCCCGGCGACGGGAACGCTGTCGTCGCTGCTCACCGGTGGACGCGCATCAGGATCGGGTTGCGGCAGCAGTGTCGCCGGCGTGGACCAATGTTCGCGGAACGAAAGCACTGTAAAACCGACCCCGCCGAGCAGTAGTCCGACCAACAACCAGGCCCAGCCAGGAAAGCCACGGCCACCATTGCGGCGCGCCTGAGTCTTGGGACGCTTGGCCATCACATGCTCTCCGGTGCGGACACGCCCAACAGCGCCAGGCCATTAGCGAGTGCCTGGCCGACGGCCTTGCACAAGCCCAGGCGGGCGTGGCGCAATTCTTCCTCGGCTGTGAGGATGGGCAGGGCGTTATAGAAGGCATGGAATGCCGCTGCCGTTTCACGCAAGTGGTTGGCGAGGATTTGCGGTCCCCGGCTCGCGGCCGCCGACTCGAGCACTTCGGGGAAGCGCATCAGTTCCACCAGCAACGCGTCCTCATGCGGGTCGGTCAGCCGCTGCCGCGCCGACAGCGCGGCGCTGTCGTTGTAGCTCAGGCTTTTTTCCTTGAGCTGGCGGAACAGGCTGGCGATGCGCGCGTGCGCGTACTGGATGTAGTAGACCGGGTTGTCGTTGGAGTGGCTCTTGGCCAGTTCCAGGTCGAAGTCCAGGTGTTGGTCGTTGCTGCGCATTACGTAGAAAAAACGCGCGGCGTCGGTGCCGACTTCCTCGCGCAGTTCGCGCAGGGTGACGAAGCTGCCGGCACGGGTGGACATCTGCACACGCTCGGCACCGCGGAAAAGGATGGCGAATTGCACCAGCTGGATCTCGATCCGCTCCGGGTCCAGGCCAAGGCCCTGCGCTGCCGCCTTCATTCGGGCAATGTAGCCGTGGTGATCAGCGCCGAGAATGTACAGCGCCCGGCCGAAGCCACGCTCGAATTTCGACAGCAGATAACCCAGGTCGGAGGCGAAGTAGGTGGTCGCGCCGTTTTCGCGCACGACCACACGGTCCTTGTCGTCGCCAAAGCTGGTGGCCCGGAACCAGGTGGCGCCGTCCTGTTCGAACAAATGGCCGTTCGCACGCAGGCCTTCGATCGCCCGCTTCACGTAGCCATCAGTAGCCAGCGAGCGCTCGGAGAAGAAGGTGTCGTGGATGACGCCGAAACCGGCCAGGTCGTTGCGGATGTCGGCCAGGCACCAGTCCAGTCCCGCCTTGAACACCACCCGGTAGTCGGCGTCGCCAAGCAATTGCTTGGCACGCGCGATCAGCATGTCGACGTGGATTTCCTTGTCACCGCCCTGCGATTCATCGGCGGTCAAACCATCGCTGATCTCGATGGCGGAGTGGCGCAGCCGGTCGCCTTCCTTGCCACGCAAGGAGCGGGCGATTTCGACCACGTAGTCGCCCTTGTAACCGTTGTCCGGGAAGCGCACGTTGATGCCGCCCAACTCGTGATAGCGCAACCAGACGCTGACCGCGAGAATGTCCATCTGCCGGCCGGCATCGTTGACGTAGTACTCGCGCTGGACTTTGTGGCCGGCGGCCTCGAGCAGATTCGCCACTGATGCGCCATAGGCGGCGCCACGGCCATGACCGACATGCAGGGGGCCGTTGGGATTGGCCGAGACGAACTCGACCGTGACCGATTCCTTCGTGGCCTCGAGCTGGCGGCCGTAATCGGCACCCAATTCGAACACACGCCGGATCGTCGCCAGGCGGCACGGCTGCGAGATGGTGAAATTGATGAAACCCGGCCCGGCGATATCGACCTTGGACACATGTTGGGACTGGCCGAAGTTCGCGACCAGTGCCTCGGCCAGTTCGCGCGGTTTCATTCCTGCCGGTTTGGCCAGGAGCAAGGCAAGGTTGCTGGCGTAATCGCCGTGCTCGCGCGAGCGGGTGCGCTCGATCACGTAGTCGGGAGTGGCCAGGTCTTGGGGCAGTCGGCCTTGCCGACGCAGGTCGAGCAGGGCCTGGGCCAGCAGTTCGCGCAGGTGTTCTTTCACGGGCTAAAGTCGAAGGATTCAGCCGCGCATTGTAGCGCGACCCGAACCGTCACGCGGTCGCCATGCCGGCAAGCGCTGCGAAGGCCGAGATCACCACTTGCCCGTTGGCGGGCGGTTGTTGCGTGAAGCGCTCCTGCAAAGCGGCGGTGGTCTGACGCACGCGCGCCGCGTTGGCCTGCTTGCCGGGGCCGAAAACGCGTTCGCCTTCGCGCGAACAGAACCGGTGCAGCTCGAAGAAATAGTGTTGCTGCCCAAGACCCAGGAAAGCCAGGCAGCTGTCGGCCGAGTCTGGCGACTCCAAAGGACGGCCGGCCCGCGATTCGCGCTCCTGGCAAAGGCGCAGCGCGGTATCGCACAACTGGGTGAATTCTTCACCGACGTTGCCAGTGTCGAGGTCGGCGGCAAGCCGGGCCAAGCGCTCGCCACGAACCGCGGCGGGCTCCTGGCGCCAATGCGGCCATTCGCTGTCCAGCCACAATGCCAGGCCACGGGCGAGGGCACCGCCGGCCAGCACGGGCAGGTCCTCCGGCTGGGCATCGGCGGAAGGCAAGGGCCGCGCGTCAAAGGTGCTGCCGGCGATCATCAGCATCAGCACGACGGGCAGGTCGGCGTGCGCACCGGAATCCAGGCCGCAACAGACCAGGATGCGTCGGGCCTCGGCGATGCTGGCCATCTCGTTTCCGCCGACCGGGCCGGGCGGATCCTGCGGTTCGCGCTGGCGAAGGTCGTGGCAGGCCGCGAACAGGAGCAGGGCAGTAAGGTCGCTCGCGGGCAGCGTGGCAGGCAGGAGCGTATCGATCAGGCGCAACAACCGTCGCTCCGCCAGCTCCAGCACATGCCTTTCGTTGTGGTAGGCGTGGAAATCAGCGCCGAGGCTGCCATGCCGGCATCCCAAGCGGGTGGTGGCGAGCGCG
This sequence comes from Gammaproteobacteria bacterium, assembly GCA_025356635.1. Classification (GTDB taxonomy): domain Bacteria; phylum Pseudomonadota; class Gammaproteobacteria; order Xanthomonadales; family Xanthomonadaceae; genus Arenimonas. Next base: position 13,031 of record JANXRY010000015.1, on the reverse strand, counting down.
ACCGCATCGAGAACGCGGGAATCGGCGCCAATGCGCTGGGCGACGTCCGTCAGCCGGGACAGTGTTTGCGGGAGTCTGGCTTCGAGCAGACGCCGTGCCGACGGCGCATCAGGCAAGGCCAGTTCGATAGCATCGGGCGGATAGTGCTGGAGGTCGTCTAGGATCACGGACGCCCGCTTCACGGTGGAAGGCCAGTCCCGAGTATACGCAAGCCATCCGTGCCGGCTGCGCTAGAGCCAGCCACGTCGGGCCAGGGAGACGGGCGGGCCATCGCCGATGACGAAGTGATCCAGGACGCGGACATCCAGCAATGCCAGCGATTGCTTGAGCCGGGCAGTGACGGCTCGGTCGGCGGCACTGGGCTCGGGATTGCCACTCGGGTGGTTATGACCAAGGATCACGGCGGCAGCGTTGTGCGCCAGACAGCGCTTGGCCACTTCGCGCGGATGCACTTCGGCGCCGTCGAGGCTGCCGCGAAACAGTTCCTCGTAGGCGATCAGCCGATGCCGGGTATCGAGGAACAGGCAGGCGAAGACTTCGTGCGGGAGTTGGCGCAGACGTCGGGATAGATATTGGCCGGCACCGTCCGGGTCGCTGAAGGCATCGCCGCGTTCAAGCTGCTGCTGCAAGTGCCGTGTGCCCAGCTCCAGCGCCGCGACCAAGGCGCAGGCACGCGCCGGACCCAATCCGCGTAGCTTCGCCAGTTCCACCGCCGGGCGGTCAAGCAGGCCGCGCAGCCCGTTGTTTTGCGCCAGCAGCGTGCGCCCCACATCCACCGCCGTCTGCCCGCGCGGACCGCAGCCGATGAAGATCGCCAGCAGTTCGGCGTCACTTAATGCGCCGCCACCGCGTGCCAGCAGCTTCTCGCGGGGACGTTCAATATCGGGCCAGTCGCGGATTCTCATGGCAACAGCATCGACCCCGGCGGGGATCGCCGGCATCGGGAATTGAGACCGCTTCGGGTAAGCTAGGGGCCGATCTGAGCCTGGGAATTTCCTGACATGGCCGCACTGGCGGGACAGCGCATCCTCGTGGGCGTCACCGGTGGCATCGCCGCCTACAAAGCCGCCGACCTGGTTCGCCGCCTGCGCGAGGCCGGCGCCGAGGTGCGGGTGGTGATGACCGAAGGCGCGCAGCATTTCATCACGATGACCACACTTCAGGCATTGTCCGGAAATCCGGTGCGCGATTCGCTCTGGGATGACTCCGCCGAGGCGGCCATGGGCCATATCGAACTCGCCCGCTGGGCGACCCGCATCGTCATCGCTCCCGCGAGCGCCAACAGCCTGGCCCGGCTCGCGCACGGCATGGCCGACGACCTGCTTTGCACCTTGTGCCTGGCCAGCGAAGCGCCGCTCGCGCTGGTTCCGGCAATGAACCGGGTGATGTGGGCGCATCCGGCCACCCAGGCTAATGTCACCGTCTTGCGTTCGCGCGGCGCGGCCATTCTCGGCCCCGCCGAAGGCGACCAGGCCTGCGGTGAAACCGGCCTAGGACGGATGCTTGAACCGACCCAGATCGTGCAGGCACTGTCGGCATGACTGATAACGCCCGGCTCGCGGGGATGCGGCTGCTGGTCAGCGCCGGCCCGACCTTCGAAGACATCGATCCGGTTCGCTTCCTGGGTAATCGCAGCTCCGGGAAGATGGGTTTCGCGCTGGCGGCGGAAGCGGCTGCCATGGGCGCGCAAGTGACACTCATCGCCGGCCCGGTTGCGTTGCCGACGCCGGCGGGAGTTCGCCGCATTGACGTTCGCCGCGCCTTGGAAATGCGCACGGCGGTGCTCGCTGAATTGCCCGGGCAGGATGTCTTCGTTGCCGCCGCTGCCGTGGCCGATTACATGCCCGAGCACACGGCGGCGCAGAAGATCAAGAAAACCGGCGATACCCTGACCCTGGTCCTGGTGAAGACGCCCGACATCCTGGCGGAAGTAGCCGGCCATCCCGAACGCCCGCGCTGTGTGGTCGGCTTTGCCGCCGAAACCGGCGATCTGGAACGCTATGCGCTGGGAAAACTGCGCGAGAAGCGGCTCGACATGATTGCCGCCAACGATGTCTCGCAGCCCGGTGTGGGCTTCGAGTGCGACGACAATGCCCTGAGCGTGTTCACTGCCGATGCCCGCCAGGAAATTCCATTCGGCCCGAAGTCGCAGGTCGCGCGGGCTTTGCTCGTGCTGGTCGCCGACCGGCTGGATCTCAAGCTGTGAACTGCGAAATCGCATTCCGCGTGCTCGACCCGCGCCTGGGTACGCAATTCCCGCTTCCGGACTACGCCACCGCGGCCTCGGCCGGAATTGATCTGCGCGCGCTTTGCGACGGGCCGCTGGAGCTGGCTCCGGGCGAGGCGCAACTGGTGCCGACCGGCATGGCCATCCACATTGGTGATCCCGTTTTGTGCGCCGTGATCCTGCCGCGCTCGGGGCTTGGCCACAAACAAGGCCTGGTCCTGGGCAACCTGGTCGGCCTGATCGATGCCGACTACCAAGGCCCGCTGATGGTCAGCGTCTGGAATCGCGGGCAAAATCAGCAACGGATCGAGCCGGGCGACCGCATTGCCCAGCTGGTGTTCCTGCCGGTGGCGCGCGCGCGCTTCCGGCAGGTCGAGCAATTCGTGCAAAGTGCGCGTGGTGAAGGTGGCTTCGGCCACACCGGCGTGCGCTGAGTCTTGACGAGGACAGGATGAGACTTTCATTGGACATCAAGTCTTTCAAGCCCAATGGGGTGCGCGCCTGGGTAGCCTTGGCGCTGCTGCTGTGCTCGGCGTGGCAGCTGTGGGCGGCGTGGGACATTTTTTCGGCACGGCGGCTGGCGATGACGGCCGGCCAGGCCCGTGCCCATGTTGCCGACGTACTCCAGCCCTTGCTTGCGACCCGGTTGCAGCAGGCCAATGGCCTGGCCAAGCAGCTTGCCTTGATCGATGCGTTGGAGCGCAACGACATGGACGGCGCGACAGGGATCGCCCGCACACAGTTGGCCGGTGCCGAGTTCATCGAACTGCATGCTCCTGATCTCGAGGTCGGCTATGCCAATGCGAAGTTTTTCGGCTACGGCAAGTTGGGCCTTCTCGAGCGCGCCGCCCTCAATCGAAAGGCAACGCTGGCGGTAGTCAAGGACGCCATGCGGCCGCGGCTTGCGGTTGCGGTACCGATCTATGATGGCGGCCGTTTACTGGCACTGGCCTATGCGTATTTCCCGGTGGCGGCCATGCATGACGTCGTCAAGGGCTCGGTGCCGGACGACGCCTATCTGGCGATCCGCCAGGGCAACTACGACATTGCCGAATTCGGCAACAAGGAAGAGCTGCAATTCCAGGCCGAAGCGCATGCCCAGGTTATTCCGGGGACTTCGCTGAAGGTCGTCGCCGCAGCGCCAGCCGCGGAGCCGGGCATGTTGCATGCGGGCGGTTGGGGCGAATTGATCCTGGCCGCCCTGCTGGCTACCGCCGCCGCCGCTCCGTTCTGGTGGCCGCGCCTGGCGCCGATCGTCCACCGGCGCGTGCTGCGGCGCGTGATGGCAGCACCTGCGGCGCAGGCCGAAGAATTGACCTTGTCGCAGATGCAAAGCTCGGGCCTGATCGTCGCCCCGACCAAGGCGGTACCGCTTAAGGTTACCTCGGAAGGGCCGGCGGCCCCGGCGATCGGGCTCGATCGCAGCATCTTCCGCGCCTACGATATTCGCGGCGTGGTCGGCGTGACGCTTGATAGCAACGTCGCCCGGTTGATTGGCCAGGCGATCGGCAGTTTGATGCAGGAGCGCAGCCAGCGCACGATTGCGGTCTGTCGCGACGGCCGGCTATCGTCGCCGGCGATGTCTGGCGCACTGATCGAAGGCTTGCGTAAAGCCGGACGCGAAGTCATCGACATCGGCGAAGCGCCGACGCCGATGGCGTACTTCGCCGCATTCCATCTGCGCACCGGCTGTTGCGTCTCGGTGACCGGCAGCCACAACCCGCCCGATTACAACGGCTTCAAGATCGTGGTCGACGGCGAAACGCTGGCCGGTGAAGCCATCCAGAACCTGTACGCGCGCATCGCCGAGAACCGCCTGCTGAGAAGCGACGCACCCGGCCTGCTGACCCAGCGTGACCTCAAGGCCGATTACATTTCGCGCATCAGCGGCGACATCCAGATCGAACGCAAGCTCAAGGTCGTTATCGATTGCGGTAGCGGTGTTGCTGGCGGCATCGCACCGGAGTTGCTGGTGGCGATCGGCGCCGAAGTCGAGCCTCTCTATTGCGAAGTGGATGGCACTTTCCCGCATCACCACCCCGACCCGAGCGAGCCTGAGAACCTGCAGGACCTGATCCGCGTGGTGCAGCGTGTCGGCGCCGATATCGGCCTGGCGCTGGATGGCGATGGCGACCGGCTTGGCGTAGTCACCAAGCATGGCGAGATTATCTATCCCGATCGCCTGCTGATGCTGTTCGCCACCGATGTGCTCGAGCGCAACCCTGGTGCCTGCGTGATCTACGACGTCAAGTGCACCGGTCACCTGGCCACGCACATCCTGCGCCATGGCGGCAGCCCGTTGATGTGGAAGACCGGGCATTCGCTGATCAAGGCCAAGATGAAGGAAACCGAAGCCGAGCTGGCGGGCGAGATGAGCGGACATTTCTTTTTCCGCGAGCGTTGGTACGGTTTCGACGACGGCCTGTACGCGGCCTGTCGCCTGCTGGAGATTCTGGCCGCGTCGCCGGATGATCCCGAAGCCTTGTTCGCCGAATTGCCCAAGGGCGTTTCCACGCCGGAGATCAAGGTTCCGGTCGAGGAAGGCGAGCAATATCGCCTGGTTGCCGAATTCGTGGCCAAGGCCAAGTTCGATGGCGCCCGCATCGCCACCATCGACGGGCTGCGCGCCGATTGGCCGGATGGCTGGGGCTTGGTCCGCGCCTCCAACACGACGCCAGTGCTAGTCATGCGTTTCGATGCCAAGGACGCCGAGTCGCTGGCGCGAATCCAGGCAGCTTTCCGTGCGCAACTGACGGCGATCGCGCCTAATCTGTCGTTGCCGTTCTGAACGGCCGGCCGTGTAATCGCGCCTAGCGAGCGGTGCTTGCCGGGGTCGTCTTGCGCAGTTCGCGGTAGCGCGCGAGTGCCTGCTTGAATTCTTCGTTCAGTGCGGTGTATTCCGCTTGGCGCTGGATCTGGAATGCTTCCTGCTTGAGCAGTTCGCGGTGCAGTGCGGCGATCTGGTCAGCACGCTTGCTGATGACTTTGCGATGATCGAGTTCGGTCTCGGAAGCGCTGGCGAGCTGGTCGACGAGATTGTTGCGCAGGCTGCGCACGCCGATAATCGCCGATTGCAGCGAGGACTTCAGCAGGCCGATGCGATCATTGAAAGCGCGCACCAGTTCGCCCTCGGTTTCATAACTGGAAAGCATCACGACATCCATTCGCGCCTGTTCGCTGGCCGCCGTCGCCGCCCGCGCAGCCGCCGCCTGATCGTCGGCCAGTTTGGCGCGCTCTTCCGGGGTCAGGGCGCGCGCCACGGCGCCGACCTTGTTGCCGCTCGTGACGCTGAACTCATCGCGCGCCTGATTAACGGCCTCAGGGGGCAGGGCATCGTCGAAATGCACCTTGCCGTCCTTGTCCACCCAGCGATACAGCTTGGGCCCGCTGTCTTGGGCGAACGCGCTCGTGGTGAGGGCCGCAGCAAGCAAGGCAACGACGAGAGTCCTGGTTTTCATGGCGATTTTCCTGATCAGGCCGAGCTGCCATACCGCGCACGATACGCCACCAGCTCGGATTTGTGAGCAGTCAGCTCCGGCCGTTCATCGGCCAGTGCCAGCAGGTCGGCCAGCCCGGCGATGGCGATGACAGGCAAGCCGAAATCCTTTGCTACCTCCTGCGCGGCCGAAAGTGCTCCCACCTGCCCGCGTTCTTGCCGGTCCAGTGCGATGGCCACGCCGCAAGCAATTCCCCCCGCCGCACGGATGATCTCCAGCGACTCGCGAATGGCGGTACCGGCGGTGATGACGTCATCAACGATCAGCACCCGGCCGGCGATCGGCGCGCCGATCAGCAAGCCGCCCTCGCCATGCGCCTTGGCTTCCTTGCGGTTGAACGCCACCGGCACGTCGCGACCGCGTGCGGCCAGTGTGATCGCCAGCGTCGTGGCCAAGGGGATGCCCTTGTAGGCCGGTCCGAACAGCATGTCGAAGGCCAGGCCATTCGCCGCGAGGCTGTCGGCGTAGCATTCGCCCAGGCTTGCCAGCGCGGCACCGGAGTCGAACAAGCCGGCATTGAAAAAGTAGGGACTCACCCGCCCGGACTTGAGCATGAACTCGCCGAAACGCAAGACACGCCGGGACAGGGCAAGATCCAGGAATCGGCGTTGATAGGGCAGCATGCGTCTATGGTAATCCGGAGTGGCGGGATTCGGGTACGCTTGCCGCTTCCCGCCCATGGTCCGCCGGATGCGCATCATCAGCTTCAATGCCAATGGCCTGCGTTCGGCCGCCAGCAAGGGCTTCTTCGACTGGTTCGCCAACCAGAAGGCCGATGTACTGTGTCTGCAGGAAACCAAAGCGCAGGAGCATCAGCTGATCGATGCCGCGTTTCGCCCCAATGGCTACCAGGCCTGGTTCAAGGACGCGAGCACCAAGAAAGGCTACAGCGGCGTGGCGATTTATTCGCGGCGCGAACCCGACGAGGTGCGCACCCAGCTCGGCTGGGCACCTTTCGACGACGAGGGCCGTTATCTCGAGGCGCGTTTCGGCAACCTCAGCGTGGTGTCGTTCTATATCCCGTCCGGCTCCTCGGGCGAAGAGCGCCAGGCATTCAAGTTCGAAGTCATGGCCTGGCTCGCGCCGATTCTGCAGCAGTGGCTGGCCAGCGGTCGCGATTACGTTCTGTGTGGTGACTGGAACATCGTGCGTTCGCACCTCGACATCAAGAACTGGACTTCCAACCAGAAAAATTCCGGTTGCTTGCCGGTCGAGCGCGACTGGCTGAACGACCTGTGCGCGAAGGGCTGGATCGACAGCTACCGCACACTCAAACCGGAAGGGCAGGACTACACTTGGTGGAGCCAGCGCGGCGCGGCCCGCGCGAAGGACGTCGGCTGGCGCATCGACTACCAGCTGGTGACGCCGTCGTTGCGCGATCGCCTACAGGCCTGCGCGATCACCGGCGAGCCACGCTTTTCCGATCACGCGCCGTACCTGGTGGAATACAAATGACTGCGGTAGCGGAAAAGAAAGGATTTTTCGCCTCCCTTTCCGACTACACGATTCCTGGCGTGCGCGAGATGCTGCTGCTCGGATTCGCATCCGGGCTTCCGTTTCCGATGGTACTGACCACCTTGTCGGCACGCCTGCGCCTCGCGGGTATCGATAGATCGACGATTGGATTGTTCAGTCTCGTCGGCCTTGCGTACTCGTTGAAGTTCGCCTGGTCCCCGATCGTGGACCGCTACTCGCTGCCGGTGCTGGGCAGGTTCGGACAGCGTCGTGGTTGGATGCTTTTTTCCCAATTGGGAATCCTCGCCGGACTGGTGATGCTCGCGTTCAGCGATCCAGGCTCAAATGCGGAACGGGTCGCCTGGCTGGCAACATTCACGGCTTTCTGTTCCGCAACGCAAGACATCGCCGTAGACGCATATCGAATCGAATCCGTGGATGTACGCCTGCAGGGCACCTCGTCGGCGGCATACCAAGTCGGCTACCAGGTGGCGTTACTGTGCAGCGGTGCGGGCGCATTGGTCACGGCCAGCCACGCCGGATGGATGCAAGCTTATTTTCTGATCGCGGCCTTGTTGCTGGTAGGTGTCGTAACGACATTGCGCATCGCCGAGCCGCAACGCCGGGCTGCTTCGGCTGCTTCGCTCGATCGCGCGCTCGTGCAGGCCACCGCCGAACGCCTGCGCCCGATGACGTTGCTGATTGCCTTCTTGGCGACCGCTCTGCTCTGGCTGTTGCTGCGCGGCCCACTGGCGGACAAGGGCGATTCCACGCTCGCGCTCGATGCCAGCTTCGGAGCCTTTGGTGCGATCGAGCTTGTCTTGCTCGCAGTCATTAGCGTCGGCGCGCTGCGCGCCGCGCGCGACAAACTGGTGGTGTCGGTCGTGCTGCCGATGCGCGACATCGTGCTCCGTTATGGCTGGCGACTCGCAATCCCGATGCTCCTGCTTATCGTCACCTACCGTCTCAATTACATGACCATGGGCGTGGCGGCGAACACTTTCTACTTGGACATGGGCTACACGCTCGACCAGATCGCCGCCATTTCCAAGTTTTACGGTGTAATCCTCACGCTTACCGGCGCTGTCTACGCCGGGTGGCTGGTGCGACGGATCGGCTTCATGCGCGCAATGCTCTTGGGCGTGCTGATGCTTAGCGCAGCCAATTTGTTCTACGGTCATCTGGCGACGTTGGCCGGTCAAACCGCACCCGGCATTGCTTGGCTGGCAGCGGCAATCAGCTTGGATAACGTCGCCAACGGCATTGCGGGTACTGCCTTCATCGCCTACATGTCCTCGCTCACCAGTAAGGAATACACCGCCACTCAGTACGCCTTGTTCGGAACGCTCTGGAGCCTGCCTGCGAAGAGCCTCGCCAGCCAGTGGGGGCGGATCGTGGACGCCATCGGATACCAGGCATTCTTCGCGTACACCGCCGCGGTGGCGTTGCCAGCGATCTTGCTGATCCTGTGGTTGATGCGCCAAAACCATGGTGGTCAGGAACCCCGGGGAACCACGGAGCCCGCGGCGTGAGCCTTGCCCTGTTCCTTTGGCTGCTGCCTCGGCTTAAGCTGCAAGGCCAAGGAGGCTAGCCGTGGCCGATTTCCTGCTTCGCGACATTGACGAACGCGTAGCCGAGCGCATCAAGGAAATGGCGCGGCAACGCGGCTGGCCGCTGAACGACGTCATCCTGCACCTGGTCAAGCAGGCGCTGGGGCTGGTCGAACCGGAGCCGCCAGCCGTGCCGGGCGATATCGCGCGCCTGACCGGCGCTTGGGGCGATGAAGAAACGCGCGCTTTCGAGGCGGCGATGAACGCCTTTTCTGGCCTGCCTGACGATGCGCCCGCCTACGAGCAGTCGCCGCTGGGTGTAGCGCCAAAGAAACGCTGATATTCGATGCCGGCGTTCAGGCGGGGTAGATGGCACCAAGAATTCTCAGCCCGCGCGCGCCGGTGACTTCGGGCAAGTTGCCGGGCCGCCCGGCCAGGGTTTCCCGCGCCAGCCAGGCAAAGGCCATGGCTTCCATGAAGTCGGGGTCGATGCCCATGGCGGCCGTCGATTCGACCATGACCCCGGGAAGTTCGGCCTGTAGCGCCACCATCAAGGTGTGATTGTGCACACCGCCGCCGCAGGCGAGCATGCGCCGGCAGGATGGCAAATGGGCGTGCAGCGCATCGGCGATCGAGCGTGCCGTGAACGCCAGCAAAGTCGCCTGCACGTCAGTTGCAGGCAACGATCGACCCGCGAGCCGTTCGTCCAGCCAAGCTAGGTGGTAATGATCGCGGCCGGTGCTTTTGGGCGGTGGCAGCGCCAGGAAATCATCTTCGAGAAAACGTGCGAGCAACTCCACATCAACGCGGCCTTCGGCGGCGAAGGCGCCGCCGCGATCGAAACGTTCGCCGCGATGACGCCGGCACCATGCGTCCATCAGGCCATTGCCCGGGCCGGTGTCGAAGCCACGTATCGGTCCACGCGCAGGCAACAGACTGACGTTGGCGATGCCGCCGATATTGAGCACGGCCCGGTCTTCGCCAGCATCATGCAAAACCGCCGCATGGAAAGCAGGAACCAGCGGCGCGCCTTGCCCGCCGGCGGCAACGTCGCGACGGCGGAAATCGGCGACCGCGGTAACTCCGGTGCGTTCGGCGATGATATTGGCATCGCCCAGTTGCATCGTGAACGGCGCTGCGCCCGAAGGCCGATGGCGCAGGGTTTGCCCGTGCGAGCCCAGTGCGCGCACGGCATTGGCGCTAGTGCCGGAATCGGTGAGTAGCCGCAGCGCAGTGTCGGCGAAAACCTCGCCCAGGCGCGTATCCAACTGCCCAATAGTATCGAGACTGGCGTTGCCGTGCGCTTGCGAGAGCGTCAATACTTCATGCGCCAACTCATCCGGCATCGGATAGGTGCGCGCGAAATGCAGGACGGGGGTGGCGCCGAATTCGACCAGTGCCGCATCGATGCCATCAACGCTGGTGCCGGAAATCAATCCGATGTAGAGCCCGTCGTGGGCATCGGCAGGCATGCGCTTAGCGCACGGCCACGCGAATGTTCTTCTCGGCCAGCAGTAGTTTTGCAACGGCGGGCGCAGTGGTGGCACGGAAACGCAGGAACTCGGCGCCAACCAGCGGCTCGGGCTTGGGCATGGTCACGGTCAGCGGATTGACCTGGGTACCGTTGACGCGGAATTCGTAGTGCAGGTGCGGGCCGGTGGCCAGGCCGGTCATGCCGACGTAGCCAATCACGTTGCCCTGATCGACGTGCTGACCGATTTTTTCCTTGCCCCAGGCCGACATGTGCCCGTAGAAGGTCGAGCGGCCCTGGCCGTGGTCGACTTCCACGCAACGGCCATAACCGTTCTTCCAGCCGACGAATTTCACCCGGCCGTCGCCCGCCGCCATGATCGGCGTGCCGGTCGGTGCAGCGTAGTCCACGCCCTTGTGCATGCGCATGCGGCCGAGAACGGGATGGTTGCGCATGCCGAAGGTCGAGCTCAGGCGAGCGAATTCGATCGGGATGCGCATCAGCGCCTTCTTCAGTGGCCGACCGGTCTCGTCGAAGTATTCCGTTTTGCCGCCGCGTTCGAAGCGGAACGCAGTGTAGTGCTTGCCGCGGTTGTTGAACGTGGCGCCAATGATGTCGCCCGATCCGCTCCGCTGGCCGTCGCGCCAGAGTTCTTCGTAGACGACCTGGAAGGTGTCGCCATCGCGCACGTCTTCGACGAAGTCGATGTCGTACTTGAAGATGTTGGCCATGTCGTTGATGGCGCCGCTGGACAGCCCGGCGCGGGCGCCATCGGCGTACAAGGAACTGCTGATCGTGCCCGCGGCGATCTCGACCCGATGCTCGACCGGGCGGGTGTCGATTCGTTCGTGGATGGCGCTGCCTTCCACGCTCAGGCTCACTCGCTGCTCAGCGCCTTGGTCGAACTGCAGCGTCCGCAGTTGGCCCTTGCCGTCGAGTTCGAACGCCAGTTCCTGGCCCTCATGCAAGCGTATCAGTGCAGTTTTGGCCGTGCTGGCGTCGAGCAGGCGCTGCATCAACGTGGCCGAAAGCCCGAGCTGGCCGAAGACGGCTCCGAGCGTTTGGCCGCTGTGGACACGGACAAACTGCCAACCGATCCCGAGCCGGGACTGGTCTGCCGCAGAAACGGGCGGAAGCGGTAACGCCAGCGAGAGCATGGCCGGCCGGGTTTCGGCGGCCGAGACCCGGATGGCGTTGGCGAAGCCTGGCACGATGGCAATAAGCGCGGTGCCAAGCAAGGCCGACAGGCCAGCCAACAGCCAATGCTGACGCGTCCAGCGCGGGGTCGCGGATTCCGGGGGGGGTAGATTCAAAACGGACTCCGCAGGGCAAACCGGCCAAAGGACGCGGTACCATACCTAGAGGGGGTAACGTGCGTCAAACCCTTGTGGCCGTTGGGATTTTTCGCCGCTCTTCTTAACTTTTGATTAACTCGCAGCGCACGGAAACCATGACAGAGATCCAGCAGTCCCTCGACCTGATCGGCCGTGGCGCCGAGGAAATCCTCAAGCGCGAGGAGCTCGAAGCCCGCCTCGCCGCATCGATGAAGAGCGACGGCCGACCCTTGCGTGTGAAAGCCGGTTTCGACCCGACCGCGCCCGACCTGCATATCGGTCACACCGTGCTGCTCAACAAGATGCGCCAGTTCCAGGACTTGGGGCACCAGGTGATCTTTCTGATCGGCGACTTCACTGGCATGATCGGCGACCCGACCGGCAAGAACATCACGCGCAAGCCACTGACCCGCGAAGACGTGGCCGCGAATGCGGTGACTTACGCCGAGCAGGTGTTCAAGGTACTTGATCGTGACAAGACCGAATTGCGCTTCAATTCCGAATGGTTCGACAAGATCGACGCCGCCGGCATGATCCGACTGGCCGGCCAGTACACGGTGGCGCGTATGCTCGAGCGCGACGACTTCGCCAAGCGTTATGGCGGCCAGCAGCCCATCGCCATTCACGAGTTCCTCTATCCGTTGGTGCAGGGCTACGATTCAGTGGCGCTCAAGGCCGACGTCGAGCTCGGCGGCACGGATCAGAAATTCAACCTGCTGATGGGTCGCGGCCTACAGGAGCATTACGGCCAACCGCCGCAGATCGTGCTGACCATGCCGTTGCTCGAGGGCCTGGACGGCGTCAACAAGATGGGCAAATCGCTGGGCAATTACATCGGCATCAATGAGCCGGCGATCGACATCGTCACCAAGACCATGAAGATCGGCGACGAACTGATGTGGCGCTGGATCGAATTGCTGAGTTTCGAAATATCGCTGGCAGAAACGGTCACGCTCAAGCGCGACATCGCGGCCGGGCAACTGCATCCGCGCGATCTCAAACTAAGGCTGGCGCGCGAATTGACCGCTCGCTTCCACGATACCGCGGCGGCGGAAACCGCGGTTGCCGGTTGGCATGCGGCGGTGAGCGGGCAGGGCGATTTGTCGGTATTGCCGTTGGCCGAGATTCCGGTGCCCGCCGATGGCCTGCGCATCGCTGCGCTTCTAAAAACGGCGGGCCTGGCCGCCAGTAATGGCGAAGCCAGCCGCAAGCTGGGTGAGCGTGCGGTGCGGATCGACGGCGAAGTCTTCGAAGACGCCCAGCGCCTCTTCCTGCCGGGCTTTGAGGGTGTGGTCCAGATCGGCAAACGCAGCTTCCAGCGGGTGCGGCTGGTCTCAGCCTGAGACTGCCTCAATTTTCGTGCAACCAAGGTGTTGACCTTCTTGGTCTGGGCCGTATATGTGCGGCTCCGTTGGGCGAAAGGCCCTTTGGATCGGTTTGAGCGGTGTATGCCAAGCCATTGATCTTTGACAGTGTGCGCAGGAAATTTGTGCGGGC
>JANXRY010000114.1 GCA_025356635.1 Gammaproteobacteria bacterium | reverse complement strand
GCCAGGTATTGCGCCAGCGTCCAGTCGCAGCGCAGGTCGAACTCGGGCGCGGGGATGACCTCGAACGGAAACGGCAGGGTCGCGTAACCGGCTTCGATATGCCGGCGCTCCGGCGGCCACCAGGCATCGAGCTCGCCCTGGTAGAGACGCATGAAGACTTCATCCACTTCGGGACACACGCCCGAACGTTCGTAGCACCAGACCGCGATGCGGCCGGTCGCCGTGAGCACGCGCCGGACCTCGGCGAAGAAGCGGTCGCAATCGAACCAGTGCAGGGCCTGCGCGACCGTGACCAGATCGACGCTGCCATCGGCAAGCGAACACTGCTCGGCCGGTTCGACCGCGTAACGCACTTTCGGATGCGGATTGGCCGCGGCGATTTGCGTCGCGCTCGGGTCGGTGGCAAACACGTCGCCGAAATATTCCGCCAATGCCGTGCTCGCCTGGCCATTGCCGCAACCGGCGTCCCAGGCCAGTTCGCGCCGCGGGCATTGCGTGGCCAACCATTGGAACAGCACCGGCGGATAGGTCGGCCGCGCCTGCGCATAGGCGGCGGCGTGGCCGGAGAAGTGGTCTTTGAAACTCATGCCATGCTCCTGTCATGGTCTGTGCGCGGGAGGGGTATCGCCTCCGACGTCGTTGGTGGCGCTAAGTCGGAGGCAATACCGCTTCCGCGCATTCGCGCCTACACCGGCTCGGTGCGCCAAGTACCAGGCGCGAGGCCGTCGAGCCGATGCGGCCCCACCGAGATGCGCACCAGCCGCAGTGTCGGCAAGCCGACTGCCGCGGTCATGCGCCGAACCTGGCGATTACGGCCCTCGCGAATGGTCAGCTCGAGGAACCCATCCGGCACGGTCTTGCGAAAACGCACGGGTGGGTCGCGCGGCCACAACCAGTCGGGCTCGCGGTCGAGCCGCGCCACTTTCGCCGGCTCGGACGGGCCGTCGTTCAAGGACACGCCCTGGCGCAGGGCCTTCATCTGCTCATCGGTGGCGATGCCTTCGACCTGCACCAGGTAGGTCTTGGGCCACTTGAATTTCGGCGAGCTGACCTGGGCGATGCGGGCGCCGTCGTCGGACAACAGCAGCAGGCCTTCGGAATCCGCGTCCAGGCGCCCGGCCGCGTAGACCGCGGGTGGCAGGCCGAAGTCGGCCAGCGTCGGTCGCGGCGGCTCGTGGCTGTCGGTGAACTGGCAAAGCACGCCATAGGGCTTGTTGAAGGCGATCAGCATGGGGCCAGTGTAGCGCGTGCGAGAATGGCTGATCGATTTGTCGCCGCCGGGCCCGCCATGCACCCGCTGAAACGCCTGTCCGCCTTCGCCCGCCCGTACCGGCGCGATGCCGTGCTTGGCACGATTTATTCCGTGCTCAACAAGTTCTTCGACGTCCTGCCCGAATTACTGATCGGCGTGGCGGTGGACGTGGTGGTCAACCGACGCGCCTCGTTCCTGGCCCGGCTCGGCCTGGGCGAACCAATGCGCCAGCTCTACGTGCTGGTCGCCCTGACCGTCCTGGTCTGGGTATTCGAGTCGCTGTTCCAGTACCTGTATTCGCTCAAGTGGCGGGTGCTGGCCCAGGACCTGCAGCACGAGCTGCGCCAGGCCGCGTATGCGCACGTGCAGCAATCGTCGCCGGATTTCATCGCCCGCGAACGCAGCGGCCGGCTGATGGCGCTGATGAACGAGGACGTCAACCAGATCGAGCGCTTCCTCAATACCGGCGCCAACGACCTGATCCAGGTGTTCTGTTCCTCGCTGATGGTCGGCGCGGTGTTTTTCGTGCTCACCTCCGATCTTGCCGTGCTCGCCCTGCTGCCGATCCCGCTGATCCTTTTCGGTGCCTTCTGGTTCCAGCGCCGGCTGTATCCGCGCTACGCGGCGGCGCGCGAAGCGGCGGCGACGGTGTCGAACCGGCTCGCCAACAACCTCGCCGGCATGGCCACGATCCAGGCCTACACCGCCGAACGCTTCGAAGCCGAACACGTGCGCGCGGCGTCGGACGCCTACCGCGCCCGCAACGCCGAGGCGATCCGGTTTTCCTCGGCGATCACGCCGGTGATTCGCATGGCGGTGCTGACTGGTTTCGTCGCCACCCTGCTCTACGGCGGCTGGCTGACCTTGAACGGAAAACTCGGCGTCGGCAGTTATTCGGCCTTGGTGTACCTGACCCAGCGCCTGCTCTGGCC
>JANXRY010000085.1 GCA_025356635.1 Gammaproteobacteria bacterium | reverse complement strand
CCGATTACCGCTTCGATCTCCGCCTTCACCTTGTCGATATCGGCGGTCGGCAGATCGATCTTGTTGAGCACCGGGATCACTTCCAGGCCCTGCTCGACCGCGGTGTAGCAGTTGGCGACCGACTGTGCTTCCACGCCTTGCGCAGCATCAACGACCAGCAACGCGCCTTCGCAGGCCGCCAGCGAACGCGAGACTTCGTAGCTGAAGTCGACATGCCCTGGCGTGTCGATGAAATTGAGCTGGTAGGTCTGGCCGTCGCGGGCCGTGTACGGCAGCGATACCGATTGCGCCTTGATGGTGATTCCGCGTTCGCGCTCGATCGGATTGGAGTCAAGCACCTGCGCCTCCATCTCGCGCTCCTCTAGGCCGCCGCATATCTGGATGATGCGATCGGCGAGCGTCGACTTGCCGTGATCGACATGCGCGATGATGGAAAAATTGCGGATATTCCGCATGAAATTTGCTTGCATGGGGGCAGCGCGGCGCCGTTGGGCTGTGTAAACAGGCCATTATCGCACAGCGCCCCGGCCCCAGACCGCCCTGAACAGTCTGGGACCGGGACCACTGCCGTCTAGCACTATGGCACCAGCACTGTCACCAGGCCGGTGCTGTCGGCATTTCGAACAAGCAGGCGCACTTTGTCTCCTGACTTGTAACTCCTGGCTGCCGCGTTGTAGGCAACCACGCTGCCGACCGGCATCTTGCCCACCTGCAAGATCACGTCACCGGCAGTGAGGCCAGCCTGGCGCGCAATCGGGTTTTCCACCCGACTCACACGCACGCCCTCGCCAGGGGCAAGGTCAAGCTTGGAGCGGGTTGTGGCATCCATTTCGGACACCACGATCCCCAAGGCATTGCCGTCGCTGGCCGCAGGACCCTTGCCCGGCTTGCCATCGGGAGCGGCGGCGACCTGGTCGTTGAGCAGTTCCAACACCACGGTCAGTTCGAGCGGCTTGCCGTCGCGCAGCAGCTTGACCTTGGCCCGGCTGCCCGGCGCCATGGCACCCACCAGCGGCGGCAAATCGGAGGAATGGACGATCTCACTGCCGTTGAATGCCGTGATGACATCGCCGGCACGGATGCCAGCCTTCGCCGCCGCGCTGCCGTTCTGGACGTTGTTCACCAAGGCGCCACCCGGACGCGTCAGGCCTAGTTCAGCCATCTCGTCGCGCTGCACCTCGCGGACCTGCACGCCAAGTTGGCCGCGGGTGACATGCCCGGTCTGCTGGATCTGGCGTACGGCGTTCATCGCAACCTCGATCGGGATCGCGAAACTCACGCCCATGTAGCCACCGGAGTTGCTGAAGATCTGCGAATTGATGCCGATGACTTCGCCGCGGGTATTCATCAAAGGGCCACCAGAGTTGCCGCGGTTGATCGCGACGTCAGTCTGGATGAAGGGCACGTAACGCTGGCTTCCATCGACGCTTGGCCGGCCCAAGCCACTGACCACTCCCGCAGTCACCGAGTGGTCGAAACCGAACGGCGAGCCGATCGCCATCACCCACTGGCCCGGCTTGAGGCTGTGCGAATCGCCGAGGCGCAGGACCGGCAGGTTGCTGGCGTCGATCTTGAGTACCGCGACATCGGAGTTTTCGTCACTGCCAACGACTCGCGCCTTGAGTTCGCGACGATCGGTCAGGCGCACGATGACTTCGCTGGCGCCATCGATCACATGATGATTGGTCAGCACGTAACCATCCGGAGAGATGATGAAGCCACTGCCCAACGAAGTCCCTTGGCGCTCGCGAGGCTGCGGCATGCCTGGCGATCCCGGCTGGCCAAAGAATCGGCGGA
Organism: Gammaproteobacteria bacterium; assembly: GCA_025356635.1. Taxonomy (GTDB): domain Bacteria; phylum Pseudomonadota; class Gammaproteobacteria; order Xanthomonadales; family Xanthomonadaceae; genus Arenimonas. The sequence continues at coordinate 6,029 of JANXRY010000085.1, read as the reverse complement.
ATATCTCCGGAACGTCCTGCTGGTCAGGCTGCTGGCCATCTCCGTCGCTGCCCTGGCCCTTGGAGTCGCCCCCCTTGGAGGAATCTTCGTCAGCGACGTCATTGTTGTCTGGCCCGCCAATCGTCGCCTCGACATTGACGACCGCCGGGCCGGCTTGTTCAACCAGGCTGGAAAAATCCGGAAGCATGATGCCTGGCAGCGGAGCTGGCGACATCGAGCCTTGCAAGGCGATCGGCGTAGTCGTGGAATCAACACTGCCGGCGGCACCAGCCTGTCCGTGCATTTCAACAAATAGCAGCCCGGCGAGTGCGACGCCGGAAAATACGATGGCAATACGTGGCAGGGTATTCATAGGTTTGCTCGTCAGTGATTGGCTGGGAGGGAGGCTGGAGTCAGGCGGGTCTGGGCATTGCGAACGAAATAGGCTGCTGTGGCCGCCGGCACCTTGCCGATGGCGACGACGCGACGCCCACCCTGGATGATCGAATGGACATTGACCGCACCGCGCCGAAGCGCTGATTCGCTGCGTTGGCCAGCCGGCGCTGGTTCGATGTACACCGAGACGTTGGCCAAACCGTCGCTGTACAGCAGTTGTACGGCGCTGCCGAGTTGGCGGGCGGAACGGAGCGAGAACCCTGAAGGCGGCGCAAGCACGCGCCAGCCTGGATCGACGTCGCGACCCGGATTCAGAGTCTGGATGCGTTGCAAGCCTTGTTCGGAAGATGCACGCAAATCGCGATCGTCTGGAGCGACTCCGAGCTTGAGGTCAGTGAAAGCGATCTGCTCCAGCGGACGTCCGCCTTCACCGATCAAGGCAATCCGCAATGGGAACGCCGTCTGCTTGTCCAGCCAGAGCCGATACCCGTAACGCAGGGAGTCGCGGGCCTGCAGGTCAATCACCTGGGCGTCGCGATTGGCGATACGTTCAACCCGCCCCAAGTGCGCCTGGTAACTGGAAAGCCGCGCAGCTCCGGCGAATTCTCCGCCCGGATTCCAGCGACCGGCAGTATCCGAGTCGTAACCGACCGGGCCAAGCCCGGTACCGATGCAGGTGACCCGGTTATCGTCGCGGATCACCTCGCGCCGGGGGCCGGACAACGCCACCAGGCGCATGCGTTCGTGGCCGTTCTGGAAAGCATGAAACACACCGAGAGTCTGCATGCTCGTACCGGAAACAATCACCAGCGTGCCCTGGTAATCCTGCTCGGCCAAGGCCGGACCGATTCTATCGAGCCAGTCAGCGGCGGACTCGTGGTTCCACAAACTCTGCACCCACGACTTGGCACCCTGGTACCAGCGTGCGGGCGCCGATGGTTCGGCCGCCTGCACGGGCTGCACGAGGATCACCGCGAGCAGTAGCGAAACTGCCTTCACTGAGAATTGTCTCCGCCGTCGGCAGTGGGTGTTGGCGTGTTGGTAACCACGTCGACGTAGGGAACGAAGCCACCCAGCCCATCGTTGGCCAACATCTGGTTGTGTCGCACCAGATAGGCCTCGATCGAAGGGTCGTTCGCGGCGCCAGGCAATTCGGCGCGTGGCCAGGTTCGCGAGGAGGCTGACTCGACCAGCGGAAAATCAGCCGGCGACTGCGATGTCGAGGCCAGATCATGAGTTGCAGTGGCATTGGTCGTGGCTACGTGGCCGGTGGCTGGACGAGGCGCTGTCTGCGCAGGCATCGGCGACTCAACCGGGATCACAGCGCTGGCAACCAGATCAGCCGAGGATGGGCTCGGCGCAGGTTTCGACAATCCGGAAGTAGCCACCATCGGGACCGACTGATCGATTCCATGGTCGCTGGAACCTGATTGGAACATGCGCGGGGCGAAAGCCAACGCGAGCAAAGCGATCGAGGCCGCCGTCGCCCACACGCGCCAACGTCGCGATGGACTCTGGGCCGGCGTGGCCAGCGCTTCGGCGACACGACTGGACAATTGCATCGACATCGGCCGGAACGACTGGCCCTTAAGGCAGGCAGAAGCAAGCTGCATGCGCTCCCACTTTGCCCGCAAGGCCGGTTCGTTGCCGAGCCTGCGCTCCAGGAAGCGCGCCTCATCAGCCGGCAATTCGTCGTCCATATAGGCGCAAAGCTGCTCGCAAAGTCTTTCATCAATCGGATTCATGGGGGTGCTCATGGGCGTACTCGTTCGCTGTCCATCAGGGGGCGCAGGCGCGCATCGATCGCCTCGCGGGCGCGGAATATCCGGGAGCGCACGGTGCCGATCGGGCATTCCATGGTCTCGGCAATTTCTTCGTAGGAAAGACCCTCGATCTCGCGCAGGGTGATGGCCTGGCGCAGCTCAGCGGGCAAGGCGGCAACGGTGGCACTGACTTCGCGGGCGATTTCCTGGCGCAGCAGTTCGTGTTCGGGCGTGTCGTTGTCGTGCATGCGCGTGGCGCCAGCGAAATGCTCGGCATCCTCGGCATCGACGTCGGAGGTCGGCGGTCGCCGTTTGCTCGCCACCAGGTGGTTCTTGGCGGTATTCACGGCAATCCGGTAGAGCCAGGTATAGAACTGGCTGTCGCCGCGGAAATTGCCGATTGCACGATAGGCACGGATGAATGACTCCTGCGCAATGTCCTGGCATTCGGCATGGTCGTGCACAAAGCGCCCGACGACGGCGCCAATCCGGTGCTGGTACTTGAGTACCAACAGGTCGAAGGCGGTCTTGTCACCACGCTGTACACGCTTGACCAGTTCCAGGTCCAGTTCGTTCTCGCCCATCCGGGACGCTGCTCCATGCGGCCGGTGGGGCCGCCTCAAAGACCATCGTTGCGAAAAAAAGTTCAGGCCAGGGGAAAACAAGCTCCGAGGATACGAATACGGCGCATTGACCCGGTCTGGCCCGACCCGGATGATACGGCCTACTCACCCTACTGCGACGTATGGAGCTGCAATGTTCGATGGTCTGCGCCTGATCCACTGGAAGCCCGAGCTTCGCCCTGACCGCGTTCTGGTCCTGACCCTCGATCGCGCGGACCAAGGCGTGAATGCTCTGTCCTGGGCGGTGATCAACGAATTCGACCAGATGCTCGAACGGATCGAACTGGAGTTACCGAAGGGAGTAGTGATCCGCTCCGGCAAGGCGGCCGGGTTCATTCCGGGCGCAGACATCAAGGGCTTCGAGGACATCGCGGCCAAGGGCCAGACCGAAGACTGGATCCGGCGCGGTCAATTGATCTACCAGCGCCTTGCAGATCTGCGCTGCCCCACAGTCGTCGCAATCCACGGCCACTGCATGGGCGGTGGCACCGAACTCGCGCTCGCCTGCCGCTATCGCGTTGCCAGCAACGACGACAGCACCCGGATCGGCCTGCCGGAAGTGAAACTAGGCATATACCCGGGCTGGGGCGGCAGTGTTCGCCTGCCCCGCCTGGTTGGTGCGCCTGCGGCAATGGACATGATGTTGACGGGTCGCACGCTCTCGGCCAATGCCGCGAAAGCAATTGGCCTGGTGGATCGCGTCGTCGATCCGCCGCTGATGCTGGAAGTAGCGCTTGGCCTGATCGAACGCGGAACCACACGGCCACTCAAGCAACGATTGCTGGCCTGGGCGACCAACACCTGGCTGGCACGACAGCTTCTTGCCCCTCAGATGCTCAAGCAAGTCAGCCGCAAGGCGCGCAAAGAACACTACCCTGCCCCGTTCGCGCTGATCGCGACCTGGAAGCGCTGTGGCGGCCTGCCGATTCGCGCCGCGCTCAAGGCCGAGGGCAAATCGGTGGTTGCGCTGGCGCAAACGCCGACCGCGCACAATCTGGTGCGGGTGTTCTTCCTGATGGATCGCCTGAAGGGATTGGGCGGAAAAGATCATGGCATCACCCATGTGCATGTGGTTGGCGCCGGCGTAATGGGTGGCGACATCGCTGCCTGGTGCGCGCTGCGTGGGTTCAACGTGACCTTGCAGGACCGCGAAATGCAGTACGTGCAACCGGCCATGGATCGCGCCGCCGCGCTCTTCGACAAGAAGATCAAGGACCCGGCCAAGCGCGCCGCCACCGGTGCGCGCCTGGTCGCCGATGTCGAAGGCGCCGGCGTGGCCAAGGCCGACCTGATCATCGAAGCGATCTTCGAGAATCTCGACGCCAAGCGCGCGCTGTACGCCAAGCTCGAGGAATCGATGAAACCGGATGCGCTGCTGGTGTCCAACACCAGTTCAATTGCGCTGACCGATTTGCGTGCGAACCTCAAGAAGCAGTCGCAATTCGCCGGCCTCCACTATTTCAATCCGGTTGCGCTGATGCCGCTGGTGGAGATCGTCAAGCACGACTTCATGGCGCCGGAGATGGAGCGCCGCCTCGCGGCGTTCTGCCGCGCCATTGACAAACTACCCGTGCCGGTTGCCGGCACGCCAGGTTTCCTGGTCAACCGCATCCTCGCGCCCTACATGCAGGAGGCGATCCTGTGTTTTTCCGAGGGCATTCCCGGACCGGTGATCGACAAAGCCGCGCTGAAGTTCGGCATGCCAATGGGACCGATCGAGTTGGTCGATACCGTCGGCCTCGACGTCGCAGCATCGGTCGGCAAGATCATGGCCGAGTTCCACGGCCAGCCCCTGCCCGACACATTCAAGGTCGAAGCCGGCAAGCGTGGCAAGAAGGATGGACAAGGCTTCTACGCATGGAAAGACGGCCGTGCGGTCAAGCCCGATGTGCCGAAGGACTACCAGGCGCCCGCCGATCTTGAGGACCGGTTGATCCTGGCGATGCTCAACGAAGCGGTGAGCTGCCTACACGATGGCGTGGTCACGGATGCCGATTTACTCGATGCCGGCGTGATCTTCGGCACCGGCTTCGCGCCGTTCCGCGGCGGCCCGATCACTTACATCAAGTCGGTCGGCGCGGCATCGCTCAAGGGCAAGCTAGAGCAACTGACCACGCGCTACGGCAGCCGGTTCTCGCCGCGACCGGGCTGGGATCTTCTGTAGGAACGCCATGATTGCTCCTACAGCAGCTAACCCTCGCAACCGGTCAGCTTGAGTTTCTGGCCGGGCTTGATCGTGTAGTCCGGCCCATGGATACGGTTGTTGTGGGCGAGCACAGTGAGATCGCAGCTGTGGTCGCGGGCGATGGCCAGCAGGTTGTCGCCTGGGCGAACCCGGTAGACGCGTGATCGTAGCGAGGATTTTTCCCGATGCGAATGTTTTCCGGACGCGCCCGCCGGGTTCGCGGCAGCCATGGCACTGGCCGGCAACACAGGCTTGCTCGCACGCATCAGCTCCGCTGCCATTTCGGCATGCGGGCCTTGCAGGCACTGGCTCTGGTAGAGCGAGGTAATCCGCTTTGGCGCGCGCAACACCGAGCCGGCAGGAATGAGCGCGCCCGGTTCATAGCGCGGGTTGAGATTGCGCAGCACGCGGAACCAGCCGTCGCGACTGCCACCATTACCCAGGCAGATGGTTAGCTCATTGATCGAACTGTCGCGGACGAGCGCGAACTGGTCCGGCGTGGTGTCGATCTTCGGGAACTCCAAGCCGTACTGCTTCGGATGCAGGAACAACCAGGACGCGGCGATTACCGCAGGCACGTAGTCACGAGTTTCCGGAGGCAACTGCGCGTATACCTCTGGCGACCAGAAGCTCTTCCCGCCGCTGGCCACGTACAGGCGCGCTGCGCGCCCTTCACCACCGTTATAGGCGGCCACCGTGTACTCGATGTTCTTGTTGAGCTCGGCAAATCGCTCGTTGACGTAAGCGGCATTCGCGCGCGCAGCCATCTGCGGATCGAAGCGCGAATCGAATCCGGTTTCGTCCCGGGCCAGGCCAAATCGACTGCCGGTGCTGTACATGAACTGCAGCGGTCCGCTGGCTCCAGAGTGCGAAACTGCATGCACCTTACCACCCGATTCCTTGGCCATGATGCCGAACAACAATGCTTCAGGCAGGCCGGCCTTTTCGTATTCTGGCCACATCAGATAACGCATGTACTGGTAATTTTCCCAGGCATCTATCAGGAACGCGCGCTGGCTGGTCAGCCAGTCACGGATGGCAGCCTGCACCGGCTCGTTCATCTCCACCATGCTGTCGAACTCG
>JANXRY010000071.1 GCA_025356635.1 Gammaproteobacteria bacterium | reverse complement strand
TCCCCGCCAAACTTCTCCGCCATCACCTTCGTCAACGCCGCCGTCAGCGTCGTCTTGCCGTGGTCCACATGCCCAATCGTCCCCACGTTCACGTGCGGCTTGGTGCGCTCAAATTTCCCCTTCGACACTGGCGTTACCTCTTAAATCTTTAAAAAAACTGGAGCCCACGAGCGGGATCGAACCGCTGACCTCGACCTTACCAAGGACGTGCTCTACCGACTGAGCTAGATGAGCATGCTGCTTGCCGCGATGAAACATAAACGAAGAAACAAGATCAGAACCGCCGTGGAACGCAAAGCATCAATGGAGCGGAAGGCGGGAATCGAACCCGCGTAATCAGTTTGGAAAACTGAGGTTCTACCATTGAACTACTCCCGCGAAACTGGTGGAGGGAGGTGGATTCGAACCACCGAAGGCGTGAGCCAGCAGATTTACAGTCTGCCCCCGTTGGCCGCTTGGGTATCCCTCCATTAGGGAGCCCGCAATTTTCACGGCCGGGGCCGGTTTTGTCAACGGTTGCGCCAGCTTAGACGTTGAAGCGGAAATGCAACACATCGCCTTCCTGAACCAGATAGTCCTTGCCTTCGAGGCGCAGGCGGCCGGCATCGCGGGCGCCGGCCTCACCCCGGTACTTGAGGAAATCTTCATACGAGATCGTTTCGGCCCGGATGAAGCCTTTCTCGAAATCGGTATGGATCACACCCGCGGCCTGCGGGGCGGTCGCCCCTTTCGGCACCTGCCAGGCGCGAACCTCCTTCACGCCGGCGGTGAAGTAGGTCTGCATGCCCAGCAAGGTGTAGCCGGCCCGGATGACCCGGTTCAGGCCCGGCTCGGCCAAGCCCAGGGACTCCAGGAACTCGGCCCGGTCAGCGTCTTCAAGCTGGGCCATTTCCTCCTCGATCGCGGCGCTGACCGGCACCACTTCGGCGCCCTCGGTTGCTGCGCGGGACCGGACTTTGTCCAGGAACGGGTTGTTCTCGAAGCCGTCCTCCAGGACGTTGGCCACATACATGACCGGCTTGAGGGTGAGCAGGAACAGGTCGCGGACCAGGGTTTTGTCTTCGTCAGACAGCCCCAGGGACCGGGCGGACTTGCCGGCGTCGAGGCCGGCGCGCAGCTTGACCAGGACTTCTTTCCTGACAATTGCGTCCTTATTGCCGGCTTTTGCTTCTTTTTCAGCGCGGTTCAATGCTTTTTCGACGGAATCAAGGTCGGCCAGCGCCAACTCCGTGTCGATCGTCTCGATGTCGGAGATTGGATCGATCTTGCCGGCCACATGAACGATGTCGGTGTTCTCGAAGCAACGTACGACGTGGGCGATGGCGTCGACTTCGCGGATATGGGCCAGGAACTTGTTGCCCAGACCTTCGCCCTTCGACGCTCCGGCGACCAGGCCGGCGATGTCCACGAACTCGAACGAGGTCGGCAGGATGCGTTGCGGCTTGACGATCTCGGCCAGCTGTTCGAGCCGTGGATCGGGCACGGGCACGACCCCGGTGTTGGGCTCGATCGTGCAGAACGGGAAATTCGCCGCAGCGATGCCCGCCTTGGTCAACGCATTGAAGAGGGTCGATTTGCCAACGTTCGGCAGGCCGACGATGCCGCATTTGATGCCCATGAGTGATCCGAATCCGTGATTTTGAGATGCGACCGCGCGAACCGCGGACAGGCTTTAGGTCTTCGGCGTGTGCAAGCGTTTCATCGCCTCGTTGAAATCGCCGGCCACCGCCAGCGGCAGCACATCCAGCGCATCCTGGATCGCACGCCGGATCGCGGCCTCGTCGTCCTTGCCGGGCCGGCCCAGGACCCAAGGCGTCACCCGGTCCTTGTGACCCGGATGGCCGATGCCGATGCGAAGTCGGTGGAACTGGCCGTGATCAAGATGCTGAATGGTGTCACGCAGGCCATTCTGGCCACCGTGGCCACCGTCGAACTTCAGCCGCGCCGCGCCGGGCGGAAGATCCAAATCATCATGCGCTAGCAAAACGTCCGTCGGCTCGATCTTCCAGTAGCGCAAGGCCGCCGCAACGGACTTGCCCGAGGCATTCATGAACGTGGCCGGCTTGAGCAGCCAGACCGACTGCCCACCGATGACCGCTTTCGCGGACTCGCCATAGAGCTTGGATTCGAGACCGAAACGCACACCGAGCGATTCGGCGAGCGCATCAATGAACCAGAACCCGGCGTTGTGCCGGGTTCGGGAATGCTCGGCGCCCGGATTGCCGAGACCGACGATGAGGCGAAGACCAGCCATGCGGCAGCTGGCCTTACTTCTTCTTGTCGCCCTTGCCGGCCGGAGCTGCCGCCGGAGCCGCCGCCGCTTTCGCCGACTTGGTCGAGGGCACTTCGGCCGCAACCGCTGCCACTGGCGTTTCTTCCGCCTCGACGCGCGCCTGCTTGGCAATCACCACCGCCAGGTCGTGTTCTTTGCCGAGCTTGAGGGCCGGCAGAGTGACACCCGTCGGCAGGGTGAGCTGCGACATGTGAATGATGTCGCCCAAAGTCAGGCTGGACAGATCGACTTCGATGAATTCCGGCAGATCGCGCGGCAGGCAACTGACTTCGATCTCATTCAGTTCATGCAAGACGATGACGTCGGCGGTCTTGCCGGCCGGCGACGAATCCTGATGCATGAAGTGCAGCGGCACGTTGAAGCGAATCGCTGCGTTTTCGTCGATGCGCTGCATGTCGAGGTGCAATAGCTGCTGCTTGTAGGGGTGGCGCTGGAGGTCGCGCAACAGGACCTTCTGCACCTTGCCATCGACCGACAACTCGAGGATGGACGAATAGAACCACTCGTTCTGGCTGGCCATCCAAAGATGGTTGTGCTCGAACTGGATGCACTGCGGCTCTTGCTTGGCGCCGTAGACGATGGCCGGGACGTGACCACTCAGACGCAGGCGGCGGCTCGCACCCTTCCCCTCGTCCTTGCGGCTGCTGGCCGTGATGTTATGAACAGTTGCCATGATTGTGTTGCCTTCTTCAGTGTTGGGCCGCCTCGCAGCGGCAATGACACTCACTCGCGACCAAGTGAGCGGTTGAACTTGGTTTCAATCCACGTAGAGCGTGCTTACCGATTCGCCCACCGAAATCCGGCGGATGGTCTCGGCCAGCAATTCCGCCACGCTAAGCTGGCGGATGCGGCCGCAATCACGGGCGGCATCGGTGAGTGGAATCGTGTCGGTGACGACGAGTTCGTCCATCGCCGAGTTGGTGAGGTTGGCGATCGCTGCGCCCGACAGCACCGGATGGGTGCAGTAAGCGACGACTTTCTTCGCGCCGTTTTGCTTGAGCGCGGCCGCGGCAGCGCAGAGCGTGCCGGCGGTGTCAACGATGTCGTCGACCAGCACGCAAGTCTTGCCGGAAACGTCGCCGATGATGTTCATCACCGTCGCCACGTTGGCTTTCGGACGGCGTTTGTCGATGATCGCCAGGTCGGCGTCATCGAGCCGTTTGGCAATCGCCCGCGCACGAACCACGCCGCCGACATCGGGCGAGACCACGATGATGTTGTCGGTGCCATGGTTGCGCCAGATATCGGCCAGCAACAGCGGCGAGGCGTAGACATTGTCAACCGGGACATCGAAGAAACCCTGGATCTGATCGGCATGCAAATCAACCGTCAGCACGCGATCGGCGTTGACTGTGCTGAACATCCGCGCTGCCACCTTGGCAGTGATCGGCACGCGCGCCGAGCGCGGACGGCGATCCTGGCGGGCATAACCGAAGTAAGGGACCACGGCGGTGACGATCGCCGCCGAGGCGCGCTTGAGCGCATCGATCAGCACCAGCAGCTCCATGAAGTTCTCGGCAGTCGGCGCGCAGGTCGGCTGAATCACGAACACGTCTTGGCCGCGGACGTTTTCCTCGATCTCGACCTGGACCTCGCCATCGGAGAACTTGCCAACCAGGGCCTTGCCCATTGGCACGCCCAGTTGGCGACACACCGAGGCCGCCAACGGACGGTTGGCGTTTCCGGAGAAGACGAGCAGGTTCTGCTTGCTCATTGGTTGGTCCGCCGCTGGATGGATGGAAAGTGGAATTACAAACCCGGTGTGGCAGGGGCGGTAGGATTCGAACCTACGAATGCCAGGATCAAAACCTGGTGCCTTGGGCCACTTGGCGACGCCCCTAAATCTACAAACGACTAACTTCCGTACGATCCGCGGGCATCGAGCAGCGGCGAGTGCGGTGCGGCCATCGCCAGCCAGGCATTGAACCCGGACGGCAAGGCGTGCAACGCAGCCTCGGCCGCCTCGCGATCCGCGAAGCGGACGAAACAACCACCCCCGGTGCCAGTGAGACAGGCCTCGCCGAGCTGCGACAGCACCCGCAAAGCCGAATCTACGGCCGGATGCAGGCGGCGCAGCACCGGTTCGAAGGCATTGCCCCGAACAACACCGGAAGTGAAGCTTGATATTGTCGCTGGCGCTGCATCCCGCGTCAAATCAGCGGCTTGGAAAAGCTCCGCAGTCGGGACCGATACGCCGGAGTCCACGATCAGGTAAGCGGCGGGAGGCAGATCCAGTGGCGTCAGGCGTTCGCCGATGCCTTCAGCCCAGGCGTTGCGGCCGCGAACAAACACTGGGACGTCCGCACCCAGCTGGCGGCCAAGCGCCGCCAATTGATCTTCAGACAGGCCCGCCGCGCAAAGCTGGTTCAGGGCTACCAGAACCGTTGCCGCATCAGACGACCCACCGCCGAAGCCGCCACCCACGGGAATACGCTTTTCGACGCTGATGTCCACGCCTTTGCTATTTTTAGCGGCAGTTAGAAGCATTTTTGCCGCCAGGACCATCAAATCCTGCGCTTCCGGCACACCATAGGACACCTCGCTCACCCGATGCACCTGGCCGTCATCGCGCAGCCGAAGGCGAACGGTATCGCCCCAGTCGAGCAACTGGAAGACCGTTTGCAGGTCGTGATAGCCGTCTTCTCGCCGGCAAAGGATATGCAGGAACAGATTGAGCTTGGCCGGCGCCGGCCAGACAGACCAGCCTTGCGCGTCCGACGTCATGGCACCGCGTCCCACTGATCAATCACCAGTCGCACACTAGCGTCGTCCTGCCTTGCGAATAGCTTGGTCGGCTGCGGCGGATTCGCGGCATTCCAGGCCCGGTATTCGATGACCCAGCCGTCCTGTTCGATGCGCAGCGGCAGGCCGTTTCCGTCGTAGGAGATCTTCGATGCGCCGGCCGAACGCACGCCGCGTAGCCACTTTGCCAGCGCATTCACCGGGATTCGCCAGCCGGTTGTTTCAAGAAGCAAGGCTTCCGCGTCATCACTTTCACGCGACCCTCCTTCGATGCCGTCGATGCGGGCGAGCCCCGCCTTGCGCTGGAGCCGCCAGGATTGGTGGGTAATGGGCGCGGCCAGGGTGATTTCGAAGTCCTCGCCGTTTTGTCGCCAATCGATCCGACCGCTACCGCCGTCCTTGCCCCGGCTCAGGGCGATCCGCCCAGTCAGTGACCAGCCCGGGTCATTGGCCAGTTTCGTCTCGCGAACGGTCTGCGCCGCTTCGGCATCCGCTTCGGCCAAGGCCGGCCGGGTCGGCGCAACGCAAGCCGTCAGCCCGGCCACCAAGAGCAAAGCAAGAACAAGCCAATGGAGCTGCCATTTGAGTTGAGTCATGGGGCGCAAGGCCAGAGCGGCTAAGATAGGCGCGGTCTCAACACGAGCTTGCGCCGCGAAAGCTTACCGCATCGCCCGCCCCGCCCATGCCCCTGATCTCGCCATGCCCTTGATCGCGCTATGCCACTGATAGCTCTTGGCCTGAACCACCAGACCGCCCCGCTCGCCCTGCGCGAGAAGGTGAGCCTGGACGCCGATCGCCTGCCGCAGGCGCTGGCCGGATTGCGCGACGTCGCGGGCGTCGAGGAAGCGGCGTTGCTGTCAACCTGCAACCGGACGGAAATCTACGCCCAGGTAATCGAGGGCCGGGAACCCGCGCTCGCGGACTGGCTGGAGCGCCACCACGGCCTCGATCCCGGGACCCTTTCGGACTACCTCTACCAGCATCGCGACGGCGAAGCAGTGCGGCACTTGTTTCGGGTCGCCACCGGCCTGGACTCGCTGATCCTCGGCGAACCGCAGATCCTTGGCCAAGTGAAGGAAGCCTGGCAGGCAGCACGCGACAGCCACAGCTTGCGCACTCCGCTCGATCGATTGTTCCAGCAGACGTTCGCGGTCGCCAAACGCGTGCGAACCGACACCCGGATCGGTGCCCATCCGGTCTCGGTGGCGTTCGCCGCCGTGCGCCTGGCGCGCCAGGTATTCTCCGATCTGGATCACGCTACGGTGTTGCTAATCGGCGCCGGCGACACCATCGAATTGGCGGCGCGGCACCTGGTTGAAGCCAAGGTGCAACGATTGTTAGTCGCCAACCGCACGCTGGAACACGCGCAGTCGCTGGCCAGCCGTCATGGTGGCGTGGCGATGCCACTCGCGGATGTCGTCCGGCATCTGCCGGAAGCCGACATCGTGATTTCCGCGACCGCCAGCCGCGAACCGATCCTGCACAAACAAGCGGTGCAAGCCGCCTTGAAAGCACGCAAGCATCGGCCGATGTTCCTGCTCGACCTGGCAGTGCCGCGCGACATCGCCGAGGATGTCGCCGAACTGCCCGACGTCTACGTCTACACCGTTGACGATCTAGAGCAGGCGATCGAGGAAAATCGCGCCTCGCGCCGCGAAGCCGCGCAGCAGGCCGAGGCGATCATCGAGTTGCAGGTCGAACACTATTTGTCCTGGTGGCAGGCGCAGGGGCGCCAGGATGCGTTGCGCAAGTTGCGCGCCAATGGCGTGGCGGCGCGCGAAGAAATGCTGGCGCGGGCGCAGGCGGAACTCGCGCGTGGCGAAGATCCGCAGCACGTACTCGAACGCCTCGCGCATCAATTGACCAACAAGCTGCTGCACGCTCCCAGCACAGCACTTCGGCAAGCCGCACTCGATGGCGATGCCGATCTGCTGCGCGCCGCCGAACGCCTGTACGAAGCCGACGATGACGCCCAGCCTGCGCCGTAAGCTCGAGGTCCTGACCGAACGCCACGAGGAAGTCGGCCGCTTGCTGGCCGATCCTGGCGTGCTCGCCGACAACACGCGCTTCCGCAATCTGTCCAAGGAATACGCGCAGCTTGATCCAGTGGTGAAATCACTGGCTGCGCATGGCCAGGCGCAACGCGATCTCGCATCCGCGGTGAGCATGCGCAACGACCCGGAAATGCGCGAGTTGGCCGAGGAAGAAATTCCCGCCGCCGAAGCGCGTATCGCCACGTTGGAATCGGACCTGAGCCTGCTGCTGATTCCGAAGGATCCGCGCGACGACGGCAATCTGTTTCTTGAAGTCCGCGCCGGTACTGGCGGTGACGAAGCGGCGATCTTCGCCGGCGACCTTTTCCGCATGTATTGCCGGTACGCCGAGCGCCAGCGCTGGAAAGTGGAGATTGAATCGGCCAGTCCCGGTGAACATGGCGGTTACAAGGAGGTCGTCGCGCGCATCGAAGGCCGTGGCGCTTATTCGAAACTCAAATTCGAATCGGGCACCCACCGCGTGCAACGCGTGCCTGGCACTGAAACGCAAGGGCGCATCCACACTTCCGCCGCGACCGTCGCGATCCTTCCCGATTACGAGGAAGTCAGCGAAGTGCTGATCAATCCGGCCGACCTGAGAGTCGATACCTACCGCAGTTCCGGCGCCGGCGGCCAGCACGT
>JANXRY010000026.1 GCA_025356635.1 Gammaproteobacteria bacterium | reverse complement strand
TGTGGAACCACCCGATCCCTTCCCGAACTCGGAAGTGAAACGCAGCCGCGCCGATGGTAGTGTGCAATTCGCATGCAAGAGTAGGTCATCGCCAGGGGCTTTACCCAGAACGCCGGATCTTTCGATCCGGCGTTCTTTTTTTGGGGCGCTGCAGCAAATCTTCAAGCGGGTATCGGTTTGCCGGGGCACAGAGACTTGACTCCGGTCACGGTCTTCGCCACAGCTCGCCCCATACGGTGACGAATTGTTCCGTGTAGGCTGGTTTCCAGAGCCATTCTGGTAAGGGGAATGAGCTATTTTCGCTGGACAACGTCTTAACAATGATTTAATACTAGGCTGTTGTCGAACCTCGCCGGATAACCTGCCAGGGCGGCGGCACGTCTTTTAAATTTTGGCCTCGATCAAGGAGCACCTCCATGTCACGAAAGAACAGGCTTGCCGAGGCAGTGCGCTATGCACTGCTGACAGGCGGCGCGGCCGTAGCACTGGCCGGCCCTGCCTATGCGCAGAGCACCACCAGCACCCCCCAAGACACCAAGTCCATCGGTACGGTGGAAGTCACGGGTTCACGCATTAAGCGCGTTGATTCCGAAACCTCCAGCCCGATTTTCGAAATCGACCGCGCTGCGATCGATCGTACCGGCGCGGTGACCATCGGCGCGTTCCTGCAGTCGGTTCCGGCGATCGCCGGTGCCGCTACCAACCCGGCCGTCAACAACGGCGGCGGCGATGGCGCAGCCACCGTGTCGCTGCGTGGCCTCGGCGAAGAGCGCACCCTGGTCCTGATCAACGGTCGCCGCGTTGTCACTCGTGACGTCAACTCCATCCCGATGTCGATGGTGTCGCGCGTTGAAATCCTGAAAGACGGTGCCTCGACCGCATACGGTACCGACGCCGTCGGTGGCGTGGTCAACTTCATCCTCAAGTCCAACTACACCGGCGTCGAAGCCACCGTGAACTACGGTATTTCGTCGCGCAATGATGGCGAGCGTAAGGGCGTCAGCTCCACGATCGGCTGGACCAGTGATCGCGGCAACCTGATCATCAGCGCCAACTGGAATGACCAGAAAGAAGTCGATGCCAAGGACCGTGCGTTCTCGGCTAACGCGCTGACTCTGTATCAGGGCGTGGTCACCACCGGCGGTTCCAGCCGCATCCCGAACGGTCGCTACAAGGTGACTGAAGCGGCGGCCAACCTGGATTGCAATGGCGACGGCGACAAGCTTGACAGCGCCACCGTCACCCGCATCGATGGCACTCCGGGTACCTCGGTTTCAGATTTCCGTTGCCGCGTCAGCAGCGACCTGTTCAACTATCAAGGCGTTGGTAACGTCGAATTGACCCCGCAGGAGCGGGCCGGCGTGTTCATCAGCGGCAACTTCGACCTGACCGACAGCGTCAGCGGCTATCTTGACGCCTTCGTCAACAAGACCCGCTCCGCTTCGCAGATCGCGCCGCTGCCCTTCGACGGCCGGCCGTCCTCGGACAATATCGTTGTCTCCAGGTACAACTACTACAACCCGTTCGGCGTCGATATTTCCGACCTGCGTATCCGTCTGAGCCGCCTGGGCAACCGGCGTTACGATTTCTCGACCGACACCAACCAGTTCACCATGGGCTTGAAGGGCAACTTTGGCCAGAGTTCCTGGTCCTGGGATGCCGGCTTCACCTACGGCAAGATCAACCAGGCCGCGACCACCACTGGGTATCTGCTGACCTCGGCGCTGGCCCAGGGCCTCGGCCCATCCATGCTGATCGGTGGCGTCGTCACCTGCGTCGGTACTCCGGGTAATCCGAGCACCGCGATTGCCGGTTGCACCCCGATCGACTTCTTCGGCGCGCCGCCGGATCCGACCACGGCCGCAGGCCAGGCCGCCTTGGCCAACCTCGCCCGTATCTCGCCGAACAGCACCAATCGTGCCAGCACCCGCGTGCGTGGCTTCCAGGCCAACTTCTCGGGCGACCTGTTCGATGTCGCGGCCGGTACCGTGCAGGGTGCGTTCGGTGTGGAATACCGCAAGACCCAGTTCGCCTTCACGCCGGACTTCCTCGCCCGGATCGAGCTGGTCAACTACACCTGCCTGATCTCGGCCGAAGCCTGCGCTTCGACCACGGCCGGCGAAACCGAGACCAAGGAAGTGTACGGCGAAATGCTGTATCCGGTCCTGACCGACGCCTCCTGGGCCAAGTCGCTTACCGTCAGCCTGGGTGTGCGTTACTCGGATACCAGCAGCGGCAGCACCACCAACGGCAAGCTCGGCGTTGAATGGCGTCCGAACGATGAACTGCTGTTCCGCGCCAGCTACGCGCAGGTCTTCCGCGCTCCGCAGATCACTGACCTGTACGGTGGCGTGCAGTCGTCCTCGGATGGCTTCACCGATCCCTGCAATGGCTACACCGGCCCGCTCAACGGCAACCCGGCCTGCGTCGGTGTTCCGAACAACGGCAGCTTCGCCCAGTCCGACACCCAGCTATCGGCCTTCCACGCCGGTAATGCCAGTCTGAAAGCCGAAGAGGGCAGCGTATTCACCTACGGCGTCGTGTATGACCCGTCGTGGCTGGATGGCTTCTCGACCACGGTCGACATCTGGCGCGTCAACCTGTCGAACACCATCGGCAATGTTGGCACCCAGAACATCTTGAACCAGTGCTTCAACAGCACCACTGCCAACCCGTCGCCGTACTGCGCCCTGTTCTCGCGCCAGCCCGGCGGTGAAATCCTGCGTCTGTTCGACAACAAGGCCAATGTCGGCAAGACCGAGACCAACGGTATCGATTTCGGCTTCAAGTATCACTTCGACACCAATGGTTGGGGCAGCTTCCAGACCAGCCTCGACTCGACTTACGTCGACAAGTACGACATTACCTTCATTGATCCGATCACCGGTCTTTTCCTCGGCAAGGAAGTCAATGCTGGTACCTTCGTCTCGCCGGCCAATGGCGGTTCGGGCAACTACAGCAAGTGGCGTGGTCTCGGCAACGTGACCTGGACCATGGGCAGCTGGGATGTGCAGTGGACCGCACGTTACATCCATGGCTTCACCGTCGGCAGTCTGGCTCTGGACGGCTTCTGCGCCAGCGTCGGCTCCGCCCCGGGTAGTGCTGATTGCCAGTTCCGTCGTGGCGCCCAGACCTACCACAACTTCCAGGCCGGTTATACCTACGAGCCCTGGGGCGTGAAGTTCCGCGTCGGTGTCGACAATGCTTTCGACAAGCAGCCGCCGATCCTGTACCAGAACAACACGCTGAACGGCAACACCGACGAGCGCACGTTTGACACGGTCGGCCGTTACTACTGGGCCAGCTTCACGGTCGAGTTCAAGTAATAGCGTTTGACTGAGCAACATCGGGCCGCGCAGTGGCGACACTGCGCGGCCTTTTTTATGCCGGACTAATCCGGATGCCGGGAGCCAGTTGCGAGCAATCAGCGATCGATGTCGGGATAGCCGAGAGTTTCGACCCACGGCGCCAGGCGTGCCAGGGTGGCCGCACTGAAATACTCTCGATAGGCCTGCCAGCGCCCGACCGCCTTGCTGTTCACTTTCTCGATCACCTGGGTATAGCTGGGTGTGCTGATCGCGCCTTTGCGTTTTGCCCGTTCGGTGAATTCCAGCAGCTCCGGGTGCCAGTCCAGACCCAGGAACGCGAACAGCTTCCTTGCTTCCCGTTCGGTATCGGCCACGAGGTCTTCGTAGCGCAGTTGCAAGACCGGCAGGCTGAAGTTGTCACGGGCCTGCCACCAGCTGCTGAACACCCGGTCGTACATGTCGGCGCAGGAGTCCAGCGTCTCGAAGGTGACCGCAAAGGCCGGCGCACGAAAGCTCTGCATGTAGCAGCTGAGCACCACATCACAGGGGTGCCGGAGCGCCAGGATCACCCGGGTATCCGGGAAGAAATCCTGGACGATCGGCAGCCGGATCAGGTTCAAGGGGTTCTTGTCCACGGGCCGACGTGTGCCTAAGTTCGGCAATACGCGGGTGATGTCGTCGAAATAGCGGGCACGTTGTTCGCTTACCTGATTGGCATCAAGGGCATCGATGGCCTGTTGCACTGAGCGTCCTCCCACGCACAGGCGCTTGACGATGCGTTGCAGGAACGGCTGCTCGTCGAACGACGCCAGCTCGCCATGGGCATCGAGCAGTTGCTCGAGCAAGGTCGTGCCGGAACGGGGGAAGCCGACCACGAACACCGGATCCTTCCGGGCATCGCGGGCCGGGTCGAATGCTAGCCGGCGCGGCACGGCGGTGGGTTCGTCCAGGACGCTGAACAGGCCGTCGGCGCGTACCAGAGACGGATGATCGTTGTTGACCATGGCCCGGCGTTCGGCGTGGCCCTTGGTGAAGGCCTGCATCGCTTCGGCCGGTGCGGCCAGCTTGACCAGTGCCGCACCAAGATCGAACGACAGGTTGACTCGCAATGCCGGATCCAACGGGAAGTCATCGAGCAGCATCTGCAGGCAGTCGCGGGCGCGGGCAGGGTCGCCGGCTCGTGCCGCCAGGCTGGCCTGCACCTGCAGTAATTTTTCCCGCAGGCGCAGCGATTCGGATTCAGACAGGCAAGACTCCAGTGACGCGAAACGCTGCTGTGCCTCGTCCACCTGATTGACCCGCTCGAGCACCATCACCATGCCCAATTGCGCGTCAGGATCGGTGGCATCCTCGGCCAGCACGGTGGTGAACAACTGCCTGGCCTGGGTGTACAGGCCATTACGCAACATCAGGTAGGCCAGCTCGGCTCGCTGGGCGGGTTCCAGCGGTTGTTGCAGAAGTTGCTCGACCTCGTCATTGGCCTGCTCCCAATCGTCCATGCCGGTCAGGAGCTTGGCGCGCAACAAGCGGTATTCGACATCCCCGGGAGCCAGTGCGATGGCCTGGTCAATATGCTCCAGGCCAACGCTGGCCGGCCCCAGCGACGAATACACGCGGGCCAGCCCGAAATGCACGGCGTCGTCGTCGGCGCCCAGCGTTCGTGCGCGCATTAGCGGGTCGCGTGCCTCGGCTTCGCGGCCGAGTTCGCACAGGCAGTTGCCCAGATTGGACCAGTGCGTTGCCAGACCGGGTTGCAGGACAGTCAACTGCTGGTAGATCGGCAACGCGTCGGCAGCTTTGCGTAGCGCGCTCAATGCCACGGCCAGCAGGAGCAAGCCGGTGGGGTGACCCGGAAACTCGACCAATACCTGCCGCGCCAATGTCTCCGTGGCGGCCGGCATTCCTGCGTTCAGTTGCCGTAACGCCTCGGCCAGCCGCGCGTTCGCTTCCTGCGCAAATGGTCGGGTCATGGGGCTTGGGCTATGATGGCGAATCCGATGCAAGTCTAACGTTTCGAACCCTCCCTTGCCGACCCCCCTCGATCGTTTCATACAGGTTTTCGACCAGGCGCTTGACCCGCGGCTATGCCAACGGATGATCGATTCCTTCCATGCCTTGAGTCGCTTCCAGCGGGCCAATGGCGAAGGCGAGCGCGCCGGCCTGGAACAAAGCCGTTGGACCGAACTCGACATCAGCGCGCTGTCTGACGTCGGATTCCGGTCGATGCTGCTGCACAACATGCACCAGCACCTTGCGCGCTATCTCGAACCGCTGGGCCTGACCATCCCGCTACCGGCGACCGACAAGCTCAGCGAGTTGATCATCAAGCGCTACCGCGCCGGAAGTGACGACAATTTCCAGCCGCACTTCGATTCGCTCGGGCCGGTCAGCAATCGTTACCTAGTGTTCCTCTGGTACTTGAACGACGTCGAGCAGGGCGGCGAGACCGAGTTCGTGGATCTCGACATCAAGGTCGCGGCCAAGGCCGGGCGGCTGCTGATATTTCCGCCCTACTGGATGTTCCAGCACGCCGGCCGGGCCCCGGTTAGCAACGACAAGTACATCTTGTCGACCTACTTCTTGTTCGATCAGGACGAAAGGAAATGAGCCGGCTGGTATTCGTGCCCGGCGCCCAGGTCGAATTCCGGGGTGGTCGCGCCCTGGTGCGTTCGCGGATCGCGGATCGGCCCGACTTCCAGACCGACCAGCCGGGCCTGATCGCCTGGCTGGCTCGGTTCGCCGCACCGGTCGACCTCGACCTGGCCGCGCAGGATCTCGCCGGACCGGGCCGCGAGATCGCACTGCGCGCCGTATCGTATCTCCTGGACATCGGTGTCCTGGTCGAACCCGGTGCGAGTGCCGCGGCAATGGCGCCCGCGCCCGCACCAGATCGCCGGTTGTCGGCCTTGTCGGTGTCCGTGTATGAGCTGGCCTGCGATGTGCTCGGCCTCGGGCCGGCGGCGGACACGGCGCTGACCGAACGTACCGGCATCGGCCTGGATGCCCGCCTGGCGGCGATTTCCGGGCAAGTTGAAAGCCTGCGCCAGGAACTGGCGACAATGCGCGGACCGTATCTCTCGGCGCAATTGCGCGCGCTCGGGGTCGGGCCGGACTCGCGCGACCTGCAACTGCACGTCGGTTGCGGACCCTGCCATCTTCCCGGCTGGATCAACCTCGACATCCATCCAGCGCCGTTGGCCACCAACGTGCTGTGGGGATTGCCGTTTGCCGATGGCAGCGTCCGTCGCGTGTTCCTTTCGCACCTGCTCGAACATCTTTTCTACCCCAATGACGTGCAGCCGTTCCTGGCCGAATTGCAGCGTGTGCTTGCCCCGGGCGGAAGGATCCGCGTCGTCGTGCCGGACATCGAGCAGTGCCTGCGCGCCTATGCCGAGAACGACGACGAGTTCTTCCGCGAGCGCCGAGAGCTTTGGCCCGGTGGCGACGCCTCATCGACGCGACTGGAACATTTCCTCGCCTACGCCGGGGCCGGCCCGGATCCTGCGCACATCTTCCAGGCGCACAAATTCGGCTACGACTTCGAAACCCTGGCGCGCGCATTGGCGCGGGCCGGTTTCGTCGCCATCGAACGCTCCGGCTACATGCAAAGCCGGGACGCCGGGTTGCGCGTGGACGAAAACAGCGAAGTTGCCGGGGCCATGCATGGTGGCCGGCATTATTCGTTGTTCGTCGAAGCCATCAAGCCGGAAACTGGAGTGGCGTCATGAACCTGCCAGCGCTGGAAGTTCACTTGCAACAAGCCCGGCAGATGGCCAGCAATGGCGACCGTCGCGCCTTGGCGGCATTCCAGGACATCGTCGAACAAGCGCCGGATTGTCTCGAGGCGCAGTTGTTCCTGTCCGGCGTGGCGATGTCCGAAGGGCGGCCGCGCGATGCGCTGGCGCAGATGCGCGCGGCCAGCGCGCAGATGCCGGACAACCCGCATCTGCGCAAGAGCCTGGCCGAAGCTGCAGCGGCTTGTGGCGAAATAGACGAGGCGATATCGGCGCTGCGCAGCGCGGTTTCCCTTGCGCCGTATCGCTATGACGCGTTCCTGTTGCTGGGCAAGTTGCTGGAGTTGCGTGGCGATCGCCACGGCGCCGTGCGCGCCTATTTCCGCGCGGTCACCCGGGCACAGATGGCCGAGCAGTGGCTCGACGAGGCCAGCATTCCCGCACGCCTGCGCAATGACGTTCTGCGCGCCATGGCCGTTGTCGAAGCAGGCCGGACCGAAGTTCTAGCCAGCCTGATGTCGCCGTTGCTGGAACGTTTCGGTCGCGACGCAATGGTCCGCGTGCAAGCCTGCTTCGATGGGTTCCTGGGCAATCGCGCCATCGCATCGCCGGAACCGGAGCAAAAACCGAAGTTCCTGTATTTCCCCGATATCCCCTCCCGGCGTTATCTCGACCCGGCGTCGCTGCCGGGCGTCGACGGGTTAGCGGCGGCGTATCCGGAAATTCGTGACGAAGCTTCGCGCCTGCTCCAGGACGGCGGCAGTTTCCAGCCGTTCCTGGAATTCGGCAGCAAGGATCGACCGGAAGATTACCTGGCCAGCCAGCAGGGGACGCCGCGTTGGGACGCCTATTTCTTTTATCGGCATGGCGAGGTCTTTGCCGACCACCTGGCCACCTGTCCGGCCACGGCGGCCGCCCTGCAGGCGTTTCCGCTATGCCGAATCCCCGGCCACGCTCCGGAAATCTGTTTTTCGCTGCTGGCGCCCGATTCGCACATCCTGCCGCATCATGGCGTCAGCAATATCCGGGTGGTGGTGCATTTGCCGCTGGTGGTTCCCGAGGGTTGCGCGCTCAAGGTTGCGGGCGAAGAGCATGCCTGGCAGCCTGGCTGCTGCATGGTGTTCGACGACACCTTCGAGCACGAAGCCTGGAATCGCAGCAACCAGCCAAGGCTGATCCTGCTGATGGATGCCTGGAACCCTTACCTGACCGAAGCAGAGCGGCTGGCCATGACCGAACTGATCGAAGGCATCGGTGAATTCAACCGCGGCTGAGCTCAGCCCAAGCGGTAACCAAAGTGCTGCCGGAACTGCTCGGCGAACTGCGGGAAATCGAAGCGCTGGTTTTGTGGTCCGAGTTGTTCGATCTTGAGTGCGCCCATCAAGGAGGCGACGCGGCCAGTCGTGGCCATGTCCATGCCGTTCATCCAACCGAAGATCAGTCCGGCGCGGAAGGCATCGCCGCAGCCGGTCGGGTCGACCACGCGAATCGCGGTAGCGGCTGGAATCTGCAGCATGCCGTCGCGGGTGTGGATTTCCGAGCCGCCGGCACCGCAGGTGATCAAATAAGCCTGGACGCGATCGGCGATCTGCCGGGTGCTGAGCCCGGTCTTGTCTTGCAACAGGCTGGACTCATAGTCGTTGACCGTCACGTAGTTGGCCAGTTCGATCATCCGCACCAGTTCCTCGCCGCTGAACAGCGGCAACGCCTGGCCCGGATCGAAGATGAACGGGATGCCGGCGTCAGCGAATTCAACGCAATGCTGGCGCATCGCCTCGGCGCCATCCGGGCCGACCAGCCCGAAGCCGATACCGGCAACATCGCGGACGTGGTTTTCGTGCGAGCGCATCATCGCGCCCGGATGGAAGGCGGTGATCTGGTTGTCATCGAGGTCAGTGGTGATGAAGGCCTGGGCGGTGAACAGTTCGTCGATCACCTTGACCTGGTCGAGACGGACGCCGCAGCGCTCGAAATGCGCCCGGTACGGGCCGAAGTCCTGGCCGACGGTCGCCATCGGCACCGGTTCGCCGCCCAACAGGCGGAGGTTGTAGGCGATGTTGCCAGCGCAACCACCGAACTCCCGGCGCATCTGCGGCACCAGGAAGGACACGTTCAGGATGTGAACCTTGTCCGGAAGGATGTGGTTCTTGAACTGGTCGGGAAACACCATGATGGTGTCGTAAGCGAGGGAGCCGCAGATCAGGGCAGCAGGCATGGTGACGTCCGGGGATGACTAGCCGGCCGATTGGCCGATGCTGGAATGGTAACCCAACGTCACGAAATTACTGCCCCGGACACGCCGCGCGGACCCTTATTTACCTTGCTCGCACAAGGGGCGATTGGTAACCTAGCAGGCTAATTAAACCCCACTTCCTGCAGGCTATCCCCCGATGTTCAAGTACTTGCGTGGCCTGTTCTCCAACGATCTGTCGATCGACCTGGGCACCGCCAACACCCTGATCTACGTCCGTGGCCAGGGCATCGTCCTGAATGAACCGTCGGTAGTGGCCGTACGCCACAGCAATGGCGTCAAGGAAGTTGCCGCGGTCGGCAGCGAAGCCAAACGCATGCTCGGCCGCACCCCCGGCAACATCACCACGCACCGGCCGATGAAGGACGGCGTCATCGCCGATTTCACCCACACCGAGGAAATGCTCAAGCAGTTCATTCGCAAGGTGCACACCTCGCGGTTCCTGCGGCCGAGTCCGCGCGTGCTGATCTGCGTTCCCTGCGGTTCCACCCAGGTCGAGCGCCGCGCGATCAAGGAGTCGGCCGAAGAGGCCGGTGCCCGCGAGGTCTACCTGATCGAGGAGCCGATGGCGGCGGCGATCGGTGCCGGCATTCCGGTGCACGAGGCGCGCGGCTCGATGGTGATTGATATCGGCGGCGGCACGTCCGAAGTGGCGGTGATCTCGCTCAACGGCATCGTCTACTCGCAATCGGTACGCATCGGCGGCGATCGCTTCGACGAAGCGATCATCAACTACGTCCGGCGCAGCCACGGCACCCTGATTGGCGAAACCACCGCCGAGAAGATCAAGATCGAAATCGGCAACGCCTTTCCGCAAGCGACCGTGCGCGAAATGGACGTTTCCGGGCGCAATCTCGCCGAAGGCGTGCCGCGGGTGATCACCATCAACACCAACGAGGTCCTCGAGGCACTGCACGAACCGCTGGCTGGCATCATCAGTGCGATCAAGCATGCGCTCGAGCAGACGCCGCCCGAGTTGTGCTCCGACGTCGCCGAACGCGGCATCGTGCTCACCGGCGGCGGCGCCTTGCTGAAAGACCTGGATAAATTGATTTCCGAGGAAACCGGCCTGCACGTGCACGTTGCCGACGATCCGCTCACTTGCGTCGCCCGTGGTGGCGGCCGGGCACTCGAGTTGATCGATATGCACGGACACGGATTTTTCTCCGCGGAGTGAACCATGGCCTCCTACGGTGGCCGCGTCGGACATCGCCCTGGTGAGAGTGCGCTGGCAGCGTTGCCGTTGCTGTTCTACCTTGCCTTGTCTGCGACCTTGATCGGCTTCGACCAGCGCGATGGCATCGGCGCTGGAGTGCGCGCGCGGTTCGCAGTGATTATCGAGCCGATGTGGTGGCTGGCAGGCTTGCCAGCCCGGACGACGCGGGCACTGCATGAAAACATCAGCTTGCACGGCAGCCTGATCGATGACAATCGCCAGCTTCGCCATGAACTGGAAGTATCTGCGGCGCGCATCCACCGCCTCAATGCGGTGGCTGATGAAAATACCCGCCTGCGTGGTTTGCTGGGCGGCCTGCGTGGGTATCGTCTGGACGTGCGCCTGGTTGAGATACTCGACGTCGATCTGGATCCCTATCGCCAGCGCTGGGTACTCAATGCCGGCAGCGAAGACGGCGTGCTGGCCGGGCAGGTACTGATCGATTCCGGTGGCGTGCTCGGCCAGGTCATCGAAGTGGGCAAGCATCGCGCAACTGCCTTGCTGGTGACCGATCCCGACCATGCGGTGCCGGTGCAGGTTGCCCGTTCCGGCTTGCGCGCCATCGCGTATGGCACCGGCGAAGGCAATCGCCTGCTGCTGCCGAACATCCCGCAGAGCGCCGACTTGCGCGTCGGTGACCAACTGCTGACCTCGGGCATCGGTGGCCGTTTTCCGGCCGGCTTTCCGGTAGGCGTCATAACCCGTTTGCAGCCGGACAAGATGCGTTTGTTCGTAGTCGCTGACGCGGCGCCAGCCGCGCACCTGGACCGTGGCAGCGAGGTCCTGCTGGTGCACAATTTGCCGGAAGCGATGGATGTCGGCCCGCCTGCCGCCAAGGCCGGAGCCAAGCCATGATCCGCGCTCCGACCAGTTGGCTGGTCTACGGCAGCTTCGCCCTCGGGTTGCTGTTCACAATCCTGCCGTTGCCGGCAGCCGTGACTGCCATGCGGCCATTCCTGTTGGCCATGCTGATGGCGTACTGGTCGATGGAAGTGCCGAACAAGATCGGGATTGGCAGCGCCTTCATCGTCGGCCTGCTCGCTGACCTGGTCACTGCCACGTTGCTTGGCGAACATGCCTTTCGATTGGTGGTGCTGGTATTCCTGGTGCAGCGCTTTCGTGCTCGCCTGCGTTTTTTCCCGTTGTGGCAACAGGCCCTGGCCATTGGCTTGCTGCTCGGCAACGATCAGGTGCTCGTGGTCATCATCCATTGGCTGAGCGGTGCCGCGCCGCTGCCCTGGCTCAGCTTGCTGTCGCCGGTGCTGGCGATGTTGCTCTGGCCATGGCTGTACGTGCTGCTGGACATGGCGCGCCTGCGCGCCCGCGAGCGCTGAGCCATGCGCAAGGGCCGCCGCCATGTAATGAAGAACCTGGCGGCGGAAGCGGACCAGTTCCAGCGCCGCGCTGCCATTGGATTCGCCGGCATCGGCATCCTGTTGCTTTCGCTTGCAGCGGGCTACTTCAAGCTGCAGGTGATCCAGCACGACCTTTACCAGACGCGCTCTGAAGCCAACCGCATCAAGCCGAAGCCGATCGTGCCGGCACGCGGCCTGATCTTCGACCGCAACGGCAAGTTGCTAGCCGACAACATCCCCGCCTATCGCCTCGAAATCGTGCCCGAACAATCGGGCAACCTGAAGGCGACCTTGGCGGGGCTGGGCGATCTGGTCGAACTGAGTCCAGACGACCTGCAGCAATTCGAGTTGGCACGCAGGGCCAGTCGGGGCTTCCGGCCGGTGGTGCTGAAGTTGCGCCTCAGCGAGGAAGAGCGCGCGCGGCTTGCGGTCAATCGCTACCGCTTTCCCGGCGTGGATGTGGTGCCCTACCTGACCCGACGCTATCCCTATGGCGAGTTGTTCGCGCATGTCGTCGGCTATGTTGGCCGGCTCGATGCCCATGACCTGGCGGCGCTCGGCGACAGTCGTTTCAACGCGCTCACCCACATTGGCAAGTCCGGCCTGGAGCGCCAGTACGAGCAGGGCCTGCGTGGCGAAATCGGTTACGAGAACGTCGAGCAGAATGTCGAGGGCCGGGTCTTGCGCGTGGTTGATCGCCAACCTTCGCAGC
Organism: Gammaproteobacteria bacterium; assembly: GCA_025356635.1. Taxonomy (GTDB): domain Bacteria; phylum Pseudomonadota; class Gammaproteobacteria; order Xanthomonadales; family Xanthomonadaceae; genus Arenimonas. The sequence continues at coordinate 36,130 of JANXRY010000026.1, read as the reverse complement.
CCGGTGTCGACATGCAGCTGAGCATCGATGCCGACCTGCAACAAGCGGCAGTGACGGCATTCGGCGAATATGATGGCGCCGCAGTCGCGGTGGACCCGCGCACGGGAGAAATCCTCGCGATGGTCAGCCTGCCGCTGTTCGATCCGAACCTGTTCGTCAATGGCATTTCCCACGCCGACTATGCGCGATTGACCGACGATGTCTCGCGCCCGTTGTTCGACCGCAACCTGCATGGTGGTTCGCCGCCAGGCTCTACCGTCAAGCCGTTCATCGCCTTGGCCGGTCTCGAATCCGGCGTGCGCAGGCCGGAAGATCGCATTCTGTCCACGGGCGAGTTCCACATCCCCGGCGTCGCCCGCGGTTTTCGCGATGCCGAAGCCGGTGGTGTGGGCTGGGTCGACATGCGCGATGCGATCGCGTTGTCGGTCAACACGTATTTCTATCAACTCGCACTGGATCTCGGTATCCAGCGCTTCGACCACTACATGGCTCGCTACGGTTTCGGGCGTCCGACCGGCGTTGACCTCGCCGGAGAAACGGCGGGGATCCTGCCATCGCCGGAATGGAAATTCGCGCGTTATCGCCAGCCCTGGTATCTGGGTGAAACGGTCAACTCGGGCATTGGCCAAGGCTATTGGAAGGTCACCGAACTGCAGCTGGCCCAGGCGGTGGCGAGTCTTGCCGCAGGTGGCGTGCGGCATCGCCTGCATCTGGCCCGGGCCACGCGCACTTCGTTCGATGCTGCCTGGCGACCCGTCGCCCTGCCGCCAGGCGAGTCGCTGGGTGCGAGCGCCGAGCATCTGGAAGTGATTCGTGATGGCATGAAGGCCGTGGTGACACGAGGCACCGCTCGTGCCATGGGCGCCACGGCGACCTACGTGATTGCCGGGAAAACCGGTACCGCGCAGACGGTCAGCCGCAAGGGCAACATAAGCATTGATCCGCGCAGCCTGCCGTTGAACTTGCGCCATCAGGCCCTGTTCGTCGGCTATGCGCCGGCCGATGATCCGCGCATCGCGGTAGCGGTGCTGGTTGAGCACGGCGGCTTTGGTGCTTCGTCTGCAGCGCCGATTGCCCGCAAGATCATGGATGCCTGGTTGCTGCCCAAGGCATCGTCGGCAACGTTGCCGGAGAAGACGCCGGAGAAGACTCCATGATTGGCTGGCTGCGGGAAAAAATACTGGACTGGATCGACAAGATCGATTGGCTTCTGTTGGCCGCACTGATCGCGGTGATGGCAATGAGCCTGGTCGTGCAGTCCAGCGCCGGTGGCGCCAGTGGCCATGCTTTGTTTGCGCAAAGCGTGCGCTTCGCTGTCGGACTTGGAGTGATGTTGTTGCTCAGCCATGTCACGCCCGCGCGCCTGCGCCTGTGGACGCCTCTGGTCTTCGGTTTGACCTTGGCATTGTTGCCGTTGGTTTTCGTGCTGGGCTCCGGACGCAGCGCGCGGCTGTGGATCAACCTTGGCTTGTTCTACCTGCAGCCGGGCGAATTGCTCAAGCTCAGCGTGCCGATGATGTGTGCCTGGTACCTGCACCGCGTGGTGTTGCCGCCGAGCTGGTGGACGCTGGCCGTCTGCGCCGTCATCACTGGCGTGCCGGTGGCGCTGATCATCCTGCAGCCCGATCTTGGCACGGCGATGCCGGTGGCAGCCTCGGGCGTGTTCACCTTGTTCCTCGCCGGTATTGCCTGGTGGCGGATCGGCATATTCGCAGGACTCGGCATTGGTTCATTGCCCGTGGCTTGGCATTTTCTGATGCCCTATCAGAAAGATCGCATCCTGACTTTCCTCAATCCGGAAACCGATCCGCTTGGCACGGGTTGGAACATCATCCAGTCCAAGATCGCGATCGGCTCCGGTGGCTGGTTGGGCAAAGGTTGGGGGCAGGGCAGCCAGGCGCACCTGGACTTCCTCCCCGAGCACACCACCGATTTCGCGTTTTCGGTGTTGTCCGAGGAGTGGGGCTGGTTGGGTGTGAGCGTGATGTTCGCGCTGTACCTGTTCATCGTGGGCCGCAGCCTGTGGATCGCGGCCAATTCACGCGATGGCTATTCGCGGCTGCTCGCTGGTTCGCTGGCGATGACGTTTTCGGTCTACGTGCTGGTCAACGGTGGCATGGTTGCCGGCTTGTTGCCAGTGGTCGGTGTGCCCATGCCGCTCCTAAGTTATGGTGGCACCTCGGCAGTCTCGTTGCTCGCTGGTTTCGGCATGATCATGTCGGTACACGCGCACCGCAAGTTCATGTCATGAAGCAAGCGCTCGTGCAGCGTCGATCATTGCCCGTGCTCGCGCAGCGCTGGCGCTGACTTTCTCCCACTCGCCCGCTTGCAGCCAGGCACGCGGCACCATCCAGGAACCGCCGATGCAGGCGACATTGGGCTGCGCCAGGTAGCCGGCGGCGTCGGTTTCGTTGATGCCGCCCGTCGGGCAGAGCATCAATGCCGGCAGTGGCCCATGCAGTGCCTTGAGCATGGCGATGCCACCGATCGCAGCGGCGGGGAACAACTTCGCGATGCAAAATCCATGCTCGATCAAACTGAGCAATTCGCTCGGTGTCGCGGCGCCGGGCACCACCGGCAGCGGGCATTCGGCCAGCGGCAACAGCATGCCGGCTGATACGCCGGGCGTGACCAGGAAATCCACGCCCGCTTGTTCGGCCGCAGCGATCTGGTCGCGGGTCAACACGGTACCGGCACCGACGATGAGTTCGGGAAATTCGCGCTTGAGCGCAGCCATCGCCGCAAGGGCGATCGGCGTGCGCAGCGTCAATTCGATGCTGCGCAAACCGCCACGCAGCAATGCCTCCGCCATGGCGCGTGCCTGGGCGATGCTGTCAACGGTGACGATCGGCAGGATGCCGGCGGCGCGCAGCAGCCACAATGCGCGTTGCTGGCGTTGGTAAAGTGGCGAGCTTGTGTCGGAATTCATTCAAGTGTTCCACAGGAAATAGACAGCGCGCCCTGATCCGCCGGTGTAACGACCAAGCGATTGCCGGCGAACAGATTGCGACCAAGGTCATGGCTTGGCGGCGTGCTATCGGAATCTAGGCTACGCGCCTGCCATTCATCGGCGGCGACCAGAACTTCGAGTATGCCGGCATCGCCGTCAAGACGAATGATGTCGCCTTCGCGTAATTTGGCCAGCGCGCCGCCCATGGCCGCTTCGGGCGTCACGTGAATCGCCGACAGAATTTTGCCCGAAGCGCCGGATAGGCGGCCATCGGTAACCAGCGCCACGCGCCGACCTTGATTTTGCAACATGCCCAACAACGGCGTCAGGCTGTGCATTTCCGGCATGCCATTGGCGCGTGGGCCCTGGAAGCGGACCACAGCGACGAAATCCCTCGGCAGCACGCCGGCCGCATGCAATTTGTTCAGCGCCTGCGGATTGTCGACGACGACGGCGGGCGCTTCGATGCATCGTTGCTCGGCCGGAATTGCCGAGAGCTTGATGATGGCGCGGCCGAGATTGCCGTTGAGCATGCGCAATCCGCCGCTGGCTTCGAATGGATTCGCCACTGGCCGCACGACGTCCGGATCGGCGCTTGTTTCAATGCCCGGCACCTGGCTGAGCATGCCGTCGTGCAGTCGCGGTTCGGTGGTGTACGCGTGCATTCCATCACGGACGATGGTCGGCAAATCCGCATGCAGCCAGCCGGCAGCCAGCAATTCTCGGAACACGAAAGCAGTTCCGCCGGCAGCGGCGAAACGGTTCACGTCGGCGGCGCCATTGGGATAAATTCGCGCCAGCAGCGGCACGCCCTGCGCGAGCTCGTCGATGTCGTTCCAAGTCAAGACGATGCCGGCCGCGCGTGCCACCGCGAGCCAATGAATGGTGTGATTGGTCGAGCCGCCAGTAGCGATCAAGGCGACGACCGCGTTGACGATGGCGCGCTCGTCCACCAGCTTGCCGATCGGTCGGTAGTCGTCGCCGAGCGCGGTGATGTCCAGGGCGCGTATCGTGGCCGCTTCGGTGAGTGCGGCGCGCAACGGCGTGCCCGGATTGACGAACGACGCCCCCGGCAATTGCAGGCCCATCGCTTCGAGCAGTACTTGATTGGAATTGGCGGTGCCGTAGAACGTGCAGGTACCCGGGCCGTGATAAGAGGCGGATTCGGCTTCGAGCAATTCCTCGCGCGTGGCCAGGCCGGCCGCAAAGTGTTCGCGCACGGCGGCTTTTTCGCGATTTGATAGCCCCGGCGTCATCGGTCCGGCCGGTGCGAATACCACCGGCAAATGGCCGAAGACGAGCGCGCCGATCAGCAAGCCAGGCACGATTTTGTCGCAGACGCCCAGGCAGAGTGCTGCGTCGAACATGTCGTGGCTCAATGCGATTGCCGTTGCCTGCGCGATAACGTCGCGCGAGAACAGCGACAACTCCATGCCGGCGCGACCCTGAGTAACGCCGTCGCACATCGCCGGCACGCCACCGGCCACTTGCGCCGTCGCACCGTGCGCACGCGCGGCAGCGCGGATCAATGCCGGGTAGTTTTCGAATGGCTGGTGCGCGGAGAGCATGTCGTTGTAGGCGCTGACGATGCCGAGGTTCGCGCTGATGCCGCCTTTGAGTCGCGGCTTGTCGTCACCCGAGGCAGCGAAGGCATGGGCGAGGTTGCCGCAGCTCAACCGGTGGCGCAATGGGCCCTCGCGCTGCCCCGTTGCGATGCCGCGCAGGTAGGCCTCGCGCGTGCGCCGGCTGCGCTCGCGAAGTCGTTCGGTAACGGTGATCAGGCGGGATTGCAAAGCAATATTCATCACGGACACCAGTGGATAAGCAGCGGCGCGCCAGGCAAGGTCAAGGCGACGTGCACAGGCAGCTCGCCTGGAGCAATGTCGTGCAGCGCGCGCTCCACGATCTTGCGCTTTTGTTCGCCACGAATCAGCAGGATGCGTGTAAGCGCCCGGGCCATGCCCGCCGGCGTCAGGCTGATGCGCTGCGGCCATGGGCCAGCACCGGGGCATAGGCGCGCATTCACCGCCACGTAGTCGGCCGAACTGGCGAGCGCCGACATCAATTCATGCATGCCTGGAAACAAGGACGCGATATGTCCGTCCGCGCCCATGCCCAGCAGCAGGACACTGGCCGGACCCGTCGAAGCATTGGCCGCGAATACGCTGTCAGCCAGGTTGCGGCCAGGCTGTAGCAACGGTTCGAAGTGGGCAGAGGTGGCGCGATTGATCAGTAAGTTCGATTCGATCAGCTGCGCATTGCTGTCGGGATCGCCCGGTGGCAGCCAACGTTCGTCAACCAATGCGACGTCGATCCGGGCCCAGTCCAACGGCTGCGCAGCCAACGCCCGGTAGACCGGTCCAGGCGTACTGCCGCCAGAAACCAGCAGGCGCGCGCGTTGGTTGGACAGCAAATCATTGGCCAGCGCGCTGGCGATATCGGCGACAGCGGCGGTCAACCAGTGTTCCTCATCCGGGTGTGCGTTGAAGATCATCGAAGCGATGGCAGGATTCGTGTGCATCATCCGTCCGTGTGCGAGTTGGCTACGTCGCCATGCGCGCGAACGCGGCGGCGCCGAGCAAGCCGGCGTGCGGATGTACAACCGCCAGGGTCGGCACGCGAGCCATGGCATTGGCAAAGCGGCCCTTGGCTTCAAAACGTGAGCGAAAGGCGGAGTGTTGCAGCTCCGTCAGCAATTTCGGCACCAGTCCGCCAGTCAGGAAAACGCCGTCCCAGGCTCCGAACGTGAGGGCAAGATCGCCGGCGATAGCGCCGAACACCGCGCAGAAAATCTGCAAGCTGCGTTCGCAGAGCCTCTCGCCGCTTGCTGCGCCAGCGCTGATGTCTTGCGGGCGAAAATTGCGCGCCGCTTCACCGGAGATTTCGCAAAGCGCCCGGTAGATGTTGACCAAGCCGCCGCCGCTAACCAGGCGCTCGTTGGAAACTCGACCGTAGTGGCGGCTCAGGCACTCAAGAATTGCGGCCTCTTCCGTAGTGCTGGCAGCGAATGCGACATGGCCGCCCTCGGTCTCCAATGCATGGTAGCGGCCATCGCGAACGATCAATGCGCCGACTCCGAGCCCGGTGCCAGGGCCGAGCACGGCATAGGTTTGCGTTGCTGCCAATGACGGCATCCATGTTGGCTTGCCAATCGCAACCATATCGTCGTCGCCGAGCAATCCGATTGCCATCGCCTGGGCGGCGAAGTCGTTGACCAGGCGCAGGCTATCCAACCCGAGCGCAAGTTCGGTTGCGGCGCAGGAAATGATCCAGGGATGGTTGGTGATCCGTGCTTCGTCGCCATCGATGCGCCCGGCAACGGCGAATACGCCATCGCGAACGGCAATCGCCTGGGCTGGGACGCCATCGAGATAATGTCGGGCTGCATCGGCCAACGATGGGAAATCGGCGACTGCAAACTGACGCACGCTATCAACAAGGAGCGGCGCCTGCAGTTGCGTGTCGGCCAGGGCAAAGCGGGCGTTGGTGCCGCCGATATCGGCGAGCAGGACGTAGTGATCGCTCATGGTTTTCTCACCGGGCGCATTTTATCCGGCACCGTAGCCGGCAGGAAGTTTGCAGCATCCACGGGCCCCCAGGAGCCGGATGGGTAGGTTTGTGTCGGCAGCGAAGCGGCACGCCAGGATTCGCTGATGCTGTCGATCCACGACCATGCTGCCTCGACTTCATCGCCAGTTACGAACAGAGCCTGATTGCCATGCAACGCATCCAGCAGCAACCGCTCGTAGGCGATGCGTCGTTGCGGCGTCGCCGCCATCGATAAATCCAGCGATAGCGGCTGCAATTCGGTGGCGCCCCACTCGGGAGCCGCCAGGCTTCCCATCAGGCCCAGGCCGATGTTTTCGTCCGGCTGCAATTGCATCACCAAGCGATTTGGCACCGCACCATCGCCCGGTGGACGATCGAAGATCCAGTGCGAAACCGGCTTGAATGAAACCACTACTTCGGTCGTGCGCTGCGCCAGGCGCTTGCCGGTAACCAGCCGGAACGGCACGCCGGCCCACCGCCAGTTGTCGATCCGTGCGCGCAAGGCCACGAAGGTTTCGCAATCGCTTTCGTGGTCGAAACCGGCAACCGCGCGGCCATCCACCACGCCGACCTGGTAGCGACCACGAACGCTGTCCACGACCACGTCGGCGGCGGTCATCGGCCGCAGCGAGCGCAGCACTTTGCGTTTTTCATCGCGCAGGCTGTTGGCATCGAGCGAATTCGGCGGCTCCATCGCGATCAACGCCAGCAATTGCAGCATGTGGTTCTGGACCATGTCGCGCAACGCGCCGTATTGCGCGTAATAGCCCTCGCGCCCATCCACGCCGGCGGTCTCGGCCACCAGGATGTCTACCGATTCAATCCAGCGGTTGTGCCACACCGCTTCCATCAGCGTGTTGCCGAAGCGCAGCGCCAACAGGTTCTGCACCGGCGCCTTGCCCAGGTAATGATCGATGCGGAAGATCCGCGTTTCGTCCAGGAAGCTGCGCAGCGCGGCATTGATTGCGCGCGCAGAGGCCAGGTCATGGCCGATCGGTTTTTCCAGCACCAGTCGCGATGGCGCGTCCAGCAGTCCGGCTTCCTGCAAGCCTTCGCAGGTGGGCACAAACAGATGCGGTGGAATCGCCAGGTAATGGACGCAGGGGCGGTCGGCATACCTGGACAGTAGCGATGCCAAGCTGGCGCGGTCGCCCAAGTCCACCGCCACGTATTCCGTGCCTGCCAGCAGATCGTTGAAGGCCTCGCGATGGCGGTTTGCCTCGTCGGGCAACTGGCTGTGCAGCCAGGCGCGAAAGCCTTCCTGACCATAGTCCTGCCGGCCAATGGCGATCAACCTGAAGCCGGTCGGTAACAGCCGGTCCCGGAGCAGATGGATCAGCGAGGGAATCAGGTAGCGCTGCGACAGGTCGCCGGTTGCGCCGAACAACAGCAGGGTGTCGTGGATTTTCACCGCGTGGGTATCCGTTTGCTCGCAAATGCCGGCCCTTTGCATGATGTCATGAAAACGGTTACATTTGGGCCGGATGGCTTGCCGGGAGGGGTAAGACCGCTTGAACGTGACCATCAAAGATGTCGCGCGTGCCGCGAAAGTGTCCGTGGCGACCGTGTCTCGTGCCTTGAACGGCCACAGCAATGTGGTCGAGGAAGTGCGCGCGCGGGTACAAGCGGTCGCCGATGAATTGCGCTACATGCCGCATGCGGCTGCCCGCAGCCTGAGCAGCCGGCGCACCAACACGGTAGGCGTGGTCCTGCCGGATCTGCACGGCGAATTCTTCTCTGAACTCATCCGCGGCATCGATCAGGTCGCACGGGAACGCGGCCAGTACCTGCTGGTATCGAGCTACCACGGCAATCTGCAGGAGCAGGGCGCTGCACTTCGTGCCATGCGTGGCCGGGTCGATGGTCTGCTGGTGATGTCGCCCTATCTCAACGCCACAGGTTTCCTGGCCGATAGCCTGCCGCAATCGTTGCCGGTCGTGCTGATGAATACGCATCTGCCCAGTTCCGAGCTGGTGTCGCTGCGTATCGACAATTACACCGGCGCCATGCAAATGATGCGCCACCTGATCGAATGCGGTCATCGGAACATAGCCTTTATCGCCGGCCCCGAGGATAACTTCGACGCCCGGGAACGCCTGCGTGGATATCGCGATGCGCTCTCAGCCTATGCGCCTTACCTGGCCGAATGGATACTGCCGGGAAATTTTGGCGAAGATTCCGGGCATGAGGCCGGTGGCCAGATTGCCGCCATGGCAAAACGGCCCGATGCCGTATTTGCAGCCAATGACATGATGGCACTGGGTTGCCTGTATGCCTTCGACCAACACGGCATCCAGGTACCCGAGCAAATCGCACTGGTGGGTTTTGACGACATCCCGATGGCCCGTTATGTGCATCCACCGCTGACCACCATGCGCGTGGATATCGCCGAACTCGGCGGCAAGGCCATGCGCGTTCTGCTTGATGCCGATGCGAAAGCGGCCAGCGATTACGTTTCATTCGTTCCCAAGCTGATCATCCGCGCTTCCAGCGCGGCGAAGATTCCGCGCCGCCAGCGCTCTGACAGTTCCTGAGGTTCGGAGCGTTCTTTCGCGTGTTTATGTAAGCGATTACAAACCGGACGAAATAAGCCCCGGACCGCCTTTCAAACCGATAGCAATCTCCGCAATGAGGAAACCTCCATGAAGCACTACCCGCAAACATTCCGCCGGCCCGTTCCCACCCTGCTGGCCTGCGCATTGGCGAGTTGCCTGATGATCTCGGCGCCCGCTGTTCTTGCCCAAAGCACTTCGGCATCACTGCGCGGCGTGGTTACGGCCGGTTCGACCCCCGCAGCCAATGCCGTGGTCACCGCAACCAACCTGGCCAATGGCTATACCGCTCACGTAACCGCCAATTCTGATGGCAGCTATGTGTTGGCAGGCCTGCAACCAGGCAGCTATCGCGTTGACGTGGCCGCCGGTGGCAAGACCAGCTCGCAAACGGTCACGCTGGCCATTGGCCAGTCGATCAGCCTGAATCTTTTGGCCAGTACAGCGGCCGATCTGGGCGAAGTGCAGGCAGTTGCCGCCGTGATGATCGAGACCAAGACCTCGGAAAGCGCCACCTACATTTCCCAGAGGCAACTCGATGCCTTGCCGCAGGCATCGCGCAATTTCCTGGCATTCGCCGACCTGGTTCCGGGCGTGCAATTCACTACCGACGGTTCCGGCTCGACCCAGGTTCGAGGCGGCGCGCAATCCTCCAACGGCAGCAACGTCTTCATTGATGGCGTCGGCCAGAAGAACTACGTGCTCAAGGGCGGCATCAGTAGCCAGGATTCCAGCCGCGGCAACCCGTTCCCGCAGTTGGGTATCGCCGAATACAAGGTCATCACCCAGAACTACAAGGCCGAGTACGACCAACTCAGTGGCGCCGCGATCAGTGCTGTTACCCAGTCCGGTGGCAACCAATATCATGGCGAGGTATTCATCGACTACACCTCGGACAATCTGCGCGAATCCTCGCCACGCGAGCAGAGTGCCGGTGCCAAACTGCCCTTTGAAGAGAAGCAGTACGGATTCTCGTTCGGCGGCCCGATCATTCAGGACCGCATGCACTTCTTCCTGACCTACGAGGCCAAGGATTTCACTGAGCCGAGCGAGGTTCGGCTGGGCAATATCAATGGCCACCAGTACACGGTGGCCGAGCTGCCGACGGCACTGCAGTCGCTGGTCGCCGGTAATTCACAGTCGTTCAACGAGGATCTTTTCTTCGGAAAGCTGGACTGGACTGCGGGCGACAACGGCTACTTCGAATTGACCGGTAAATACCGCCAGGAAAGCCAGATCGTGCTCAACTCCGGGCCCGACACGCTGCCGTTCGCCACCGACAAAAGCAACGACGAAACCCGCATTGACCTGCGCTACCAGTACAACGCCGAGCGCTGGCTCAATGATGCGCACCTGACCTACGAGGACGCCTACTGGAGTCCGCGACCAACCACGTTTGCGGCCGGCTACCGCCTGACCGCGCAAAACCCATGGGAAACGATCCTCAACGCCGGTGGCGGCGAGGACTACCAGAACAAGGGCCAGAAGGGCACTGCGCTGCAGGATGACCTGACCTTCACTGATCTGCAGTGGCACGGCAGCCATATCGTCAAGATGGGCTTCAAGTACAAGGACATCCAGATCGATGCCTTCGAGCAGCAGCCTTACAACCCGCAGCTTTATTACGACATCAATCGCAGCACCTCGGTGCCGTACCAGGTCCAGTTCGGCGCGACGACACCGGGCGTGGAACGCAATGTCCGCTCGAACAACACCCAGTTCGGCGCCTACCTGCAGGACGACTGGGCGGTCGACGACCACCTGACCCTGAACCTGGGCCTGCGTTGGGATTACGAAAAGACGCCTGGCTACCTGAACTTCGTCACCCGTCCCGATCTGGCGGCGGCACTGCGCGCCTGGCCGAACGTCAACAACAGCACCGTGGACTACAACATCGAGGATTACATCAGCAACGGCCACAACCGCAATGCCTTCAAGGGTGCCTGGCAGCCGCGGGTCGGCTTCTCCTACGACATCGACGGCGACCAGCGCCATGTCGTGTTTGGCGGTGCCGGCCGTTCCTATGATCGCAACCTGTTCGATTACCTGGCGCTGGAAACCTCCAAGGGCACCTTCCCGACCTACACCTACCGCTTCAACACGCCCGGTCATGCTTGCGATACGGTGCACGATGCGACTTGCCTGGCCTGGGATCCGAAGTATGCCGATCCAGCGGTATTAGCGGCGCTGGTGGCCGCGAACCCGAATCTGGGCGGCGAAGTCAACCTGATGAACAACGACTTGAAGACGCCGTATTCAGACCAGTTCAGCATCGGCATGCGCAACGCCGTCGAGATTGCCGGGCAAACCTGGAATACCACCGTCACCCTGTCGCATGTCGAGAGCCATGATGGCATCGTATTTGCGCTCGGCAACCGTTATCCGGGCGGCACCTTCCGCGATCCGAATTGCGTCGGCGCCACCTGGGGTTGCCAGCCATGGGGCTACGGGATTCCCGGCTTCGGCACTTTGATCATCGCCACCAACGGTATCGAGACGCGCGCCAATTCCCTTTACCTGCAGGCGGAGAAGCCGTACTCCAAGGACTCGCCCTGGAGCGTGACCCTGGCCTACACCTACACCGATGGCAAGGAAAACCGCAGCAATGCCGCGTCTTCCGACGAACACTACCTGTTCGACTATTCCACCGTCGACCAATTCGGCTGGAAGCGCTCGACCGGCGTGCCCAAGAATCGTTTCGTTGCCACCGGCTTCGTCGATCATTGGGGTTTCACTTTCTCCGGCAAACTGTCGCTGGCTGGCCAGGTGGCCCGGGATACGGTCAACTGCAGTGCTGGAGCGGACTGGAATCATTGCTTCTTTGACCCGTACGTGGCGGAAGGAACGCTCGGCTTCAAGCAATTCGACTTGGCCGTGCAGAAAGTATTCGACATCAACCAGGACATGAAGCTGCGCGTCCGCATCGATGTGCTGAATGCCTTCAACTGGCGCAACTGGACCGATTACGAAGGTTGGCGGGGTGGCCCGGGCGAAACCAACCCCAACTTCGGCAAGCGCAATGGCGACGGCATCTCCGATCCAACGCGCACCATCAAACTATCGGCCGGTTTCAGCTGGTGACACTGCTGTGGCCGCCCCTGAAAGGGGGCGGCCAAGGCAAGTCGGTCCGCCCGGTCATTGCGCCGCGACATGGCGCAAACTGAGTGGGTTTCCACGTCGGCGCAGCGCGCGCATTGAGGACGTCAGGCGATGCGCCAGAGATGCTGCAACACACTATTATCGGTATTGCTGACGACGCTGGTTTTCGTCAACGGTTGCGCCGTTGGCCCATCGAATTCGCGGCCGGCGTGGGCAACTGCGACGGCTAGCGCCGCGTTGCCGCCGTTGTTCGACGACCTCGAACATCGATCCTTCAATTATTTCTGGGAACTCGGCAATCCAGCCAATGGCCTGGTGCCGGATCGCTGGCCGAGCAAGTCTTTCTCCAGTATCGCTGCGGTCGGTTTCGGCCTGACCAGCTACGGCGTAGGCGTGGAGCGCGGCTGGATCGACCGCGAGCAGGCGATTACCCGAACCCTGGCGACCTTGCGCTTCTTCGCCAATGCGCCGCAGGGTGCGGCTGCAGAAGGCATGAGCGGGTACAAGGGGTTTTTTTACCACTTCATCAAGATGGACACCGGCGCGCGCGACGCGCACTGCGAATTGTCCACCGTCGATACCGCCTTGCTGCTGGGCGGAATCCTGTTCGCGCAATCTTATTTCGATCGCGACACGTCCGCCGAGCGTGAGATACGCGCGCTGTCCGAGCAGATCTATCGAGCGGTCGAATGGGACTGGGCGCAAGTGCGTGCACCGCGCATCGCCATGGGCTGGTCGCCCGAGACCGGCATGCACGCCTACGATTGGAACGGATACAACGAAGCCATGCTGGTCTACATTCTGGCGCTAGGTTCGCCAACGCATCCGGTCGACAAGGATGCCTATACGGCCTGGACTTCAACGTATGAGCGCAGCTGGGGAACGTTCATGGGCCAGACGCATCTGAGTTTCCCGCCCATGTTCGGCCACCAGTATTCGCAGATCTGGCTCGATCTCCGCGGCGTGCAGGACGACTACATGCGTGGCCGAGGCAGCGATTATTTCGAGAACAGCCGGCACGCCGTGCAGTCGCAACGCGCCTATGCCATCGCCAATCCGCAGCACTGGGCCGGTTATGGCGAGAACGTCTGGGGGCTGACCGCCAGCGATGGTCCGATCGATGCGATCTACCTTTACCAGGGCGAGCCGCGGCTGTTCCGTACCTATTCCGCGCGCGGCGTCGGCATCGAGTACACGATTGACGACGGCACGATTGCGCCGACTGCGGCGGCAGCATCGTTGCCATTCGCACCGGAAATCGTGATGCCTGCCATCCGCGAAATGCATCGCCGCTACGGCGACAACATCTATCGTCAGTATGGTTTCGTCGACGCGTTCAACCCCAGCTTCCACTACGATGTGAGCCTGAGACAGGGCAGGGTGGCTGGCATGGGCTGGGTGGACGATGATTACATCGGTATCGACCAGGGGCCGATTGTTCTCATGATCGAAAATTACCGCAGCGACTTCGTCTGGAAGACAATGCGCGGCAATCCGCACATCCGTCTTGGACTCGAGCGTGCGGGCTTTTCTGGCGGCTGGCTTGGCGCCAACCCGACCCCGTGACACGTTTATTGCCCGCGCTAGCGGCCATCGTCCTTGCCGTTGCTGGTTGCACGCGCAGCCAAGACCGTCGCGAAACAGTGACATTCTGGGCGATGGGTTATGAAGGCGAAGTGGTGGCGCAATTGCTGCCGGAATTCGAACGTACGCACCCGGGAATTCATGTTGAACTGCAACAACAGCCGTGGACGGCGGCACACGAAAAACTGTTGACAGCTTTCGCCGGAGACGCGCTGCCGGATGTTTGCGGCCTGGGCAATACCTGGGTGCCGGAGTTCGCCGCGCTCGGCGCATTGCAGCCCTTGAATGCGCGGATCGCCGCCACCCCCATGCTTGATGTGGGCGATTATTTCCCCGGCATCTGGGACACCGGCGTGATTGATGGCGAAGCCTACGGATTGCCGTGGTATTCGGAAACGCGGCTGCCGTATTACCGTCGCGACCTGCTGGCCAAGGCAGGAGTGACGGCGCCGCCACGCAACTGGGCCGAATGGCGGCGGGCGATGGCGGCGATCAAGCGCGAAGCCGGGCCCAATCGCTACGCGATCCTGTTGCCCTTGAACGAGTTCGAACCGCTGCTCAATCTGGCCATCCAGCAATCCGATCCCTTGCTGCGCAATGGCGGCCGTTATGGCAACTTCCGTAGCGCAGGATTCAAGCGCGCCTTGAGTTTCTACAAGGAAATGTTCGACAAGCAATGGGCGCCGAAAGTCACCAACAACCAGATCTCCAATGTCTGGGACGAATTCGGCCACGGCTTGTTCGCGTTCTACATCAATGGGCCCTGGAACATCGCCGAATTCAAGCAGCGCCTGCCGAAAGAACTGGCCTCCGCGTGGATGACCATGCCGCTGCCAGGGCCGGCCGGGCCGGGAGCCTCGGTTGCCGGTGGCGTCACGCTGGTGATGTCCAAACATTCGAAACATCGGGCGGCGGCCTGGCAGTTGCTCGAATTTTTGTCCAGTGCGCCGATACAGACACGTTTCCATGGCCTGACCGGCGACCTGCCATCGAGACGTTCACCGTGGTCTTCGCCCGCACTGGCGAACGATCCATATGCCCAAGCGTATCGCGACCAACTCGAACGCGCCAAACCGACGCCGAAGGTGCCGGAGTGGGAGCGCATCGCCGGAGAGATTCTGCTGGTGGCAGAGCAGATGGTGCATGGCGAACTGGATGTTGACGGCGCTGCGGCTGAACTTGATCGCCGCACCGACCTGATCTTGGCCAAACGACGCTGGATGCTTGATCAGGCGGCACGCCCATGAGTATCGACAGCCGCTACGCTGGATGGTTGTTCGCCGGGCCGGCCTTGCTGGTGATCGCGCTGTTTTTCGCGCTGCCGGTATTGGCCGCATTGGCGCTGAGCCTCACCGATTTCGATATCTACGCGCTCGCCAACCTGAACAATCTGCGCTTCGTCGGCATCGATAATTATGCCGCACTGTTGGGCAATGCACTGTTCTGGAAAGCGCTGGGCAATACCCTGTACTTCGTCGTGGTGGGCGTGCCGTTGTCGGTGGCAGTATCGCTTGGCGCGGCATTGCTGTTGCATTCAAAACTCGGCCGCTGCAAGCCGTTTTTTCGTACCGCATTTTTCGCGCCGGTGGTGACGACAGTGGTGGCGGTCGCGGTGATCTGGCGTTACCTGTTCCACACCCGCTATGGCCTGGTGAACTGGGGCATGTCGGGTCTGGGCATCGATTCGATCGATTGGCTCGGCGATCCGCATTGGGCGATGCCAACCATCATCGTATTCGCGGTGTGGAAAAACTTCGGCTACAACATGATCATCTTCCTGGCCGGGCTACAGGCGATCCCGGAAGACCTGTATGAAGCCGCGCGCATCGATGGTGCTTCGGTGTGGCAGCAGTTCCGCAACGTCACCTTGCCGATGCTCGGGCCGGTGTTGTTGCTGGTTGGAATCCTGACCATGGCTGGCTACTTCCAGTTGTTTGCCGAACCCTATGTAATGACGCAGGGCGGGCCGCTGGAGAGCACGGTAAGCGTGCTTTATCTGATGTATGAGCAAGGCTTCAAATGGTGGAATCTGGGCATGGCTTCGGCCGTGGCGTTCGTGCTGTTCGTGCTGATGGCCGGCATCACCAGCGGGCTGCTCTGGTTCGCGCGCCGGCGAGGTGCCGAGTGAACCAGCGCATGGCGTCAGCAATTATCAATGGCCTGTTGATCGTGCTGGCGATCCTCAGTATTGCACCCTTGCTGTGGATGCTCTCGGTATCGTTGATGACATCGGGCGAGGCCAGTGCGTTTCCGCCGCCGCTGTGGCCGAACGCACCGACCCTGGCCAACTATCACGAACTGTTCGCCCGCGCCGGCATGGGTCGCTATCTTTTCAACAGCTTTGCCATCGCCACGGCTACCATGCTGCTGTCGCTGTTGTTCAACGTGATGGCCGGGTATGCCTTCGCAAAATTGCAGTTTGCTGGCCGCGAGAAAGTGTTCGCGCTGCTGCTCGCGGCCTTGGTGATTCCCGGCCAGGTGGCGATGATGCCGCTGTTTTTGATGCTCAAGCAGATTGGCCTGGTCAACAGTTATGGCGGCGCGATCGTGCCGGGCATGGCCGGCATTTTCGGCATCTTCCTGGTCCGGCAATACGCACGAACACTACCCGACGAATTGCTGGAAGCCGCGCGCATCGACGGCGCCGGCGAGTTCCGAATCTTCTGGCAAATCGTGTTGCCGGCGCTTAAACCGATACTGGTTACCCTGGCGATCTTCAGTTTCCTGGGTAGCTGGAACGATTTCATGTGGCCGCTGATAGTGCTCGGCGACAGTCATCTGCACACCTTGCCGGTGGCGTTGGCGTCATTGTCTCGCGAGCATGTGCAGGACAACGAATTGATGATGGCGGGTTCGGTGGTAACCGTCTTGCCAGTGCTCTTGCTGTTCCTGTCCTTGCAGCGTTATTACCTGCAAGGTTTGTTGATGGGCAGTGTCAAAGGATGAGCCGGGGCCGAGTCGGATACTTGGCGCTGGTCGCGCTTGCATCGTTCGTGCCAGTGCTTTCGGGTAAGACGCTCGATAATTTCGATTCGACCACTGCCTGGACGGCGTTTGCTTCCGATGCCGTCAAAGCCAGTCTGCGTCAGGTCGATGGTACGAGCGGCAAAGCCTTGTGCCTGGATTATGATTTCAATGGCGTGTCCGGTTACGCCGTGGCCCGGCGCATGTTGCCGATGGATTATCCGGGCAACTACGAATATTCGATTCGCTTGCGCGGCGACGCACCGGCCAACAACCTCGAATTCAAGTTGACCGATGCGACCGGCGAAAATGTCTGGTGGGTCACCAAGCCAAACTACGTGCCGCCCGCCGAATGGACGCCGATCACACTGAAAAAACGCCAGATCGGTTTCGCCTGGGGTCCGGGCGCCGACAAAACCCTGCGCCATAGCAAAGGCTTCGAAATAACGATCAGCGCCGGCAAAGGCGGTGGTCACGGTGAAGTATGTTTCGATGATCTCGGATTTCGCGAACTGCCGGCAGAAGATTCTTCGCCGCTGGTGGCAGCGAGGATTTCACGATTCGAATACGACTTGGGAAGCGTGCGCGAGTTTGGCGGATTGACGCTGGTCTGGTCGAAGCAATTCGCTTCCGAGTACGCCATCGAGTTGTCCGACGACAGCCGAACCTGGCGTGAGGTGAGCCAGGTGCACGGCGGAAATGGCGGCAACGACTGGATCGCGTTGCCCGATTCCGAGACCCGCTATGTCCGGCTGAAAATTCCTGCTGCGCATCGTGGTGATGGTGTTTTGTCGAATCTAACCGTCGAGCCGCTGGCGTTTTCGGCATCTCCGAATGCGTTCCTGCAGTCGGTGGCGTCAGCGTCGCCGCGTGGGCAGTTCCCACGTGGATTTTCCGGTGAGCAACCGTACTGGACGATCGTTGGCATCGACGGCGGTCGCGGGCAGGGCTTGATCGGCGAGGACGGTGCCGTGGAATTCGCCCAGGGCGGCCCCAGTGTGGTGCCCATGGTTATCAGCGACGGCAAGCTGGTGACTTGGGCCGACGTGACATCGACGCAATCCCTGGCCGAAGGCTATCTGCCGATTCCGTCGGCGCAGTGGCGGCATCGCGACTTCGGCCTGCGCGTGACCGCGCTCGCGCGTGGCGATGTGAACCAGTCGCAGATGCTGGTGCGCTATCGGCTCGATAATCCGACTCACCTGCCGCACGACTACGTGCTGGCATTGACCGTTCAACCGTATCAGGTAAACCCGCCGAGCCAGTTCCTCAACACCGCTGGCGGCTTCAGTTCAATCCGCGATCTCGCCATCGCCGGGCGCGTGGCGACTATCGATGGCCGGACGCGGGTATTTTCGATGCAGGTGCCGGACCGTGCATTCGCCAGCACTTTCGATGCCGGGATGGTTGATGAGCATTTGTTCGCCAACCGTTTTCCTCCGCAGACACAGGTCAGCGATAACGCCGGTCTCGCTTCTGGTGCAATGTTGTATCGGCTCCGGCTTGCGCCTGGCGAAACTCGTGAGGTCGATCTGCTGGTGCCGTTGTCCGGCGACTTCCACGAACCTGGGGCATTCGACGCGCAAGCTGCGCAGGATCAAGTGGCGGCGCAATGGCGCGAAAAACTTGGTCGGATGACCTTGCGCGTTCCCGCACAAGGTCAGGCCTTATTAGACAGCCTGCGCACTGCCGTCGCGAACATGCTGATCAGCAGGAGCGGCCCGCGCCTGCAGCCCGGCACGCGTTCGTACGCACGCGCCTGGATTCGCGATGGTGCGATGATCAACGAGGCCCTGCTGCGCACCGGCCACGACGACGTCTCCGAACAGTTCCTGCGCTGGTTTGCGCCGTATCAATTCGCCAGCGGCAAGGTGCCCTGCTGCGTTGATGATCGCGGCAGCGATCCGGTGCCGGAAAACGACAGCCAGGGCGAATTGATCTACGCCATCGCCGAACAATATCGCTACGGTGGCAATCGCGAATTGCTGGCCGCGATGTGGCCACATGTTCAGGGCGCGGTTCGCTACATGGATCAGCTGCGCCTGAGCGAACGTACTGGCAACAATCCGATGTTTCGTGGACTGATGCCGGCGTCGATCAGTCACGAAGGTTACTCGGCCAAGCCGATGCATTCGTACTGGGATGACTTCTGGAGCCTGCGTGGTTATGGCGATGCGGTCGAAATTGCACAGTGGCTTGGCCATGACGACGACGCGAAAAAATACGTCACTGCGCGCGATCAGTTCCGCACCGACCTGTACGCCTCGCTGCAACTTAGCGCCGCGCAGCACCAGATCGATTTCCTGCCCGGCGCGGCCGAGCTTGGCGACTTCGATGCCACTTCAACTACGATTGCATTGGCACCCGGTGGCGAACAGGACCGATTGCCGCAGGCTTTGCTGCATAACACCTTCGAACGTTACTGGCGCGAATTCGTCGAGCGTCGCGACGGCAAGCGTGCGTGGAACTACTACACGCCTTACGAACTGCGCACCGTCGGCGCCTTCGTGCGCCTGGGTTGGCGCGATCGTGCCTCCGAACTACTGAAGTTTTTCCTGGCCGATCAACAGCCAGTTGGCTGGAAGCAATGGGCGGAAGTGGTTGCGCGCGAACCGAGGAAACCATTTTTCCTCGGTGATTTGCCGCACGCATGGGTCGCGTCCGACTACGTACGCTCGGTGCTGGACATGTTTGCGTACGTGCGCGACAGCGACGCGGCCCTGGTGATCGCCGCCGGTATCCCGAACGCTTGGCTCGATGGCGACGGCATCGCCGTCGGCGATCTGCGCACGCCCTACGGAAAATTGAGCTACACGCTGCACCGTGACGGCAAGATCATGAGGTTACACATCGACGCAGGCCTGCAGTTACCGCCCGGCGGCATCGTATTTTTGCAGCATGCCGGCGAGTCGCGCATCCGCAAACTGCCTGCGGACATGGCAATCGACACTCAATAAGGCAACGGCTCCGCCAGCGCCGCGCCGTTCGAGGCAATGACCTTGCTGTACCAGCGCGCGCTGTCTTTCGGCGTGCGTTGCTGGGTGCCGTAGTTCACGTGCACGATGCCGAAGCGCTTGGAATAGCCGAGCGACCATTCCAGGTTGTCCAGCAACGACCAGACCATGTAGCCGCGAATATCGCAGCCGGCAGCGATGGCGTTCTTCACCGCACCGATGTGCTTGCGCAGGTAATCGATGCGCAGCGGATCGCGCACGCGATCGCCGTCGGCGGTTGGCGGATCGAAAAACGCTGCGCCGTTTTCGGTGATGTAAAGCGGGATGTCGCCGTAGCGTTCCTTCACCCAGGTCAGCGTGTCGGTAAGGCCCTGCGGGAAAACTTCCCAGCCGGTTTCGGTATAGGTGCCCAGCGCTTGCTTCACCGCGCCAGCACGCAGCGGATAGCTTTCGGTGGCCTGCGTGACCGAGCGGGTGTAGTAGTTGATGCCGAGGAAATCGAATTTTGTCTTGATCAGGTCGAAGTCCGCCTGCGGCCACTCGGGCCAGGCGTCGCCGAAGATCTCGCGTAGCTCTTGCGGATACGAACCATAGAAAACCGGGTCGAGGTACTGGCGATTCATGTAGGCATGGGCGCGCTTGACCGCGGCGGCATCATCGGCCGATTCGCTGGCCGGGTACTTCGGTTCCAGATTCACCACTAGGCCGATTTCGTGCTTGCCCACGGCGCGATACGCCTGCACGGCGGCGCCGTGCGCGCGCAGCAAATGATGCGATGCGATCGGTGCTTCGTAGCGGCTGCGGTGGCCGGGCGCGAGCGCGCCGTGCAGGTAACCGCCGTCGGTGACCACCCAAGGTTCGTTGAGTGTGACCCAGCGCGGCACGCGGCCATCGAGCGCGCGATACATCGTGGTGGCGTAGTCGGCGAACCAATGGGCGATGTCCGGGTTCAGCCAGCCGCCGCGATCGTCCAGTGCCGCCGGCAAATCCCAGTGGAACAAGGTCGCCAGCGGGGTGATGCCATTTTCCAGCAACTCATCGACCAGGCGCGAATAGAAATCCAGGCCAGCATGGTTGATCCGGCCGCGACCCTCGGGCAAGACCCGTGACCAGCTGATGCTGAACCGGTAGGCCTTCAGCCCGAGCTCGCGCATCAGCGCGACATCGCTCTTGAAGCGCCGGTAGTGGTCGCAGGCCACGTCGCCGGTGTCCCCGTTATGGGTCATGCCGGGCGTGTGTGCGAAGCGGGTCCAGATACTCGGCCCGGCGCCATCGGCCAGGGGCGAGCCCTCGATCTGGTGCGCGGCGGTGGCGGCACCCCACAGGAATCCATCCGGAAAGACGGGCGGCGAACTCATTGTCATTCCTTCATGGCGCCTGCGCCAGACTAGTATGTAAGCGATTACATGGGCAGAATAGCGCAGCCATCAGGCACTGCATAGAGCCGTATTGACGGTACCGGGAACGCGAATGGCCACCGTGTCGCTGAAGCACCTCCGCAAGGTTTATCCGAACGGGCACGTCGCCGTGGTTGACGCCAGTTTCGAGGTCGCCGATGGCGAGCTGCTGGTCCTGGTAGGGCCTTCCGGCTGCGGAAAATCGACGCTGCTGCGCATGATCGCCGGGCTGGAGTCGATCAGCTCGGGCACGCTGTCCATCGGGCCGCGCGAAGTCAATTCGGTGCTCCCCAAGGACCGCGACATCGCCATGGTCTTCCAGAATTACGCTTTGTATCCGCACATGACCGTCGCCGAAAACCTGAGTTTCGGCCTGAAGCTGCGTGGCGAACCGGAGGCGACCATCGCCGCCCGGGTCGCTGAGGCGGCGACCATGCTCGAACTCGACAAACTGCTCGACCGGCGCCCGGCGGTGCTGTCCGGCGGCCAGCGGCAACGCGTGGCGCTGGGTCGCGCCTTGGTCCGTCAGCCGCAGGTGTTCCTGCTTGACGAGCCGTTATCGAATCTCGACGCCAAGCTGCGCATGTCGATGCGGGTGGAAATCTCACGACTGCATCGCCGGCTTGGCGCAACCATGATCTACGTAACCCACGACCAGATCGAGGCGATGACCCTGGGCCAGCGCATCGTGGTGTTGAAAGACGGCGCCATCCAGCAGATCGACACACCGATGGCCCTGTATTCGCGGCCAGCGAATCTGTTCGTCGCCACTTTCCTCGGCAGTCCGGGCATGAATATGCTGCGCGGCCGCTTGCTCGATGGTCGCGGCTGGGTGCTCGACATTGGCGAGGGCAACCGCGTGCCCATGCCCGGAGCGATGCTGCCGCCGGGATGGCATGGTCGCGAGATCGTCGTGGGCGTCAGGCCGGAGCATCTGTTGCCCGTTGCTGCTGCCGAGTCCGAAGGCAGCTTCGCGCCGGAAGTGGAAGTGGTCGAGCCGGTTGGCAACGAGGTGTTCCTCTATCTGCGCCTCGGATCGCTGGCATTGGTCACGCGCGCGCCGCCTGAACGTCATCGGGTCGCACCGGGCGATCACCTGCCGCTGAAGCTGGCGGTGGCGCAACTGCATTTCTTTGACCCTGAAACCGGGCTCCGAATCGACCCGGTGGCGTGAAAAATCGGCTGCATTGCGCGTGCTACATTGTCGCGACGAAATAAAAATCTTCCGCCCTATGCGCTGCTTCTCGAGAGTCACCCTGTTTTTCTCGCTGGCCCTGCTGGCCGCCTGTTCCCAGCCGGTTAAGCCTCCGACTCCCGATCCTGTTGTACCCGTGCCGGCGCCGGCAGCTCCTGCCGCAACGACTCCCGCAGTGCCTGCGGAATCGCCGCCACCGCCCGGGCCGACGCCGGACAAGTTGGCGGCCTTCGTCGCCGACACCGCCAAGCTCAGCGGCCGTGATCCGGCCGACATCCAGGCCTGGCTGACGCAGGCGCACTACCAACAAAGCATCATCAATGCGATCACGCGCCCGGCGGAAAGCAAGCCGTGGAAGGACTACCGGCCGATTTTCATCACCCCGACGCGGATCGCCCAGGGCCGCGCGTTCTTCGCACAGAACCACGACGAACTCATGAAAGTGCAGGCCGAGACTGGCGTCCCGGCCGAGATCATTGTCGCGATCATCGGCGTGGAGACTTTCTACGGCAAGAACACCGGCAGCTACCGCGTGCTCGACGCGCTCTATACGCTCGGCTTCTATTACCCGCGCCGGGAAGAATTCTTCCGCTCCGAGCTGAGCCAGTTGTTCACCCTAGCGGCCGAGGAAAAATTCGACCTCGGCTCGCTCAAGGGCAGTTACGCCGGCGCCATGGGCTGGGGCCAGTTCATGCCGTCGAGCTATCGCGGCTACGCGAAAGACGGCGATGGTGATGGTCGCCGCGATCTGTTCAATTCCTTGCCTGACGTATTCGCCTCGGTGGCGAATTATTTCGTCGGCTACGGTTGGCAGGCTGGGCAACCGGCCTTCGTCGAAGCGCGCGCCGACGAAGGTGCCGCGCCCTTCGTGCCAGACGACTTCAGCGCGAAGTATTCGCTGGCGGACCTGGCCGCGCGCGGTTATCGCCCGGTCGATGCCAGCGCGCCCAACCTGCCCGCTACGCTGCTGACGCTCGACGGCGCGACCGGGTCGGAAGTCTGGATCGGTTATCCGAATTTTTACGTACTCACCCGCTACAACCGTTCGCCCTTGTATGCGATGGCAGTGTTCCAGCTCGCGCGCGAGATTGCCGCCGCCGCGCCGCCCGTGCAGCAATGAAGCGTTTGCTGGTGGCGGTCGCCGCGCTGTTGTTCCTGGGCGCCTGCGGCCACGAGCCTGTTCGCCCTCGGCACGCGCCGCCGCCCGCGCCGTCGCATGCGTGGACGCGCCCGGCGCCGCCGGTTCGCGACTCCGCGCCCGGCGCATCGAACACCGCCATCGATCCCTGCGCGCCGACGCGTACGCACGACGAGCGCGACTACACGCCGGGTGGCTTGTACCGGCCGGGCGAAGCGGACAGCGGGCCCGAAAGCGCCATCGACGTGAGCGCCATTCCCGAGCCGGTGCCGCACGAGGAGCCGCGTTCGCACTACGGCAATCGCTCGCCCTACTCGGTGCTCGGTCGCAGTTATCGCGTGCTTGATTCAGCGGGCGGCTATGTCGAACGCGGTGTCGCCTCGTGGTACGGCAGCAAGTTCAACGGCCGCAATACGTCCAGCGGCGAGCCCTACGATATCTGTGCGTTCACGGCCGCGCATCGAACCCTGCCCTTGCCCAGCTACGCGCGCGTGACCAATCTCGACAACGGCCGCAGTGTGATCGTGCGGATCAACGATCGCGGACCGTTCCACGATGGTCGCTTGATCGACTTGAGCTACGCCGCGGCGGTGCGACTCGGCGTCGATCGTACCGGCACCGCGCATGTGGAAGTGCGTGCGATCGCCGCCGGCGACGATGCGCCGCCCGTGGCTTCGCCGCCCGAGCCGACGCCAGCACCGCCGGCCTTGCCAACGAGCGGCCGCTGGACGGTCCAGGTCGGCAGTTTCGGCGTGCGCGACAACGCCCGTGGCCTGGCCGATCTGCTCGAGGATGCCGACATCGAGCACGTCGATATCGATCGCGTGGATGTCGAGGGCCGCACACTGTGGCGGGTTCTCGTAGGCCGGGTGGACCCGGACGATCTCGGTCAGCTGCTCTCGCGCCTGCGTCGGCTCGGGATCCGCGACCCGCGCGTATTCAGCCAATGACCTTTACAATGGCGCCCTGCCAAGCGGCCCGCGCGCCGCGATGAATTCTCCCGGAGATCCCGAATGCGTTTGATCCGTTTGCTGCCGGCGCTGTTCGCCGCTGTCGTCGCTATTGCCGCCGCCCAGACCCCCACGCCCACACCGACTCCGGCGCCAACCGCCATTGCCGTACCAATCCCGCCGGCGCCGGTGCCGACCGGCGCCAAGGCCTGGCTGTTGATGGACTACCAGACCGGCCAGATCCTCGCAGGCGAGAACTACGACCAGCGCATGGAGCCGGCCAGCATCACCAAGGTGATGACTTCGTATGTCGCGGCTGCGGAAATGAAGGCCGGGAAAATCCACGCCGACGACATGGTTACCATCAGCGAACGCGCCTGGCGCGAGGGCGGCGCCGGCACTGAAGGCAGCTTCAGCGGCTTCGAACTCAACAGCCAGGTCAAGATGAGTGATCTGGAAAAGGGCATGTCGATCCAGTCCGGCAACGATGCCTCGATCGCGATTGCCGAACACGTCGCCGGCAGCGAGGAAAGTTTCGCCGCGCTGATGAACAGCTACGCCCAGCGCATCGGCATGAAGAACAGCCACTTCGTCAATTCGCACGGCCTGAGCGCCCCGGACCACTACTCGACCGCGCACGACCTGGCCCTGCTCGGGCGGGCGATGATCCGCGAATTCCCGGAGACCTACGCCTTCAACAGCATGAAGGAATACACGGTCGGCACGATCACGCAGCACAACCGCAACGGCCTGCTCTGGCGCGAGGGTAGCGGCGTCGACGGCATCAAGACCGGCCATACCGACGCTGCCGGTTATTGCTTGTTGGCGTCGGCCAAGCGCGGCGACCAGCGCTTTATTTCGATCGTGATGGGCATCGACAGCAAGTCGCAGGCCGACGGTTTCCGTTTGCGCGAAACCGGCAACCTCAACCTGCTCGAATGGGCCTTTCGTTTCTACGAGTCGCATACGCCATACGCGGCCGGCGCCAAGCTCGCGACCCACAAGGTCTGGAAGGGCGGCGCGGACACGGTTGACCTGGGCGTCGCCGATGCGCTGACGATCTCGGTGCCGCGCGGTCGTTATGCCGAACTGAAGTCGACCATGGAAGTGCCCAAGTCGATCATCGCGCCCATCGCCAAGGGCCAGGCCATCGGCAAGGTACGCGTGACGCTCGACGGCAAGACACTGGCCGAGCGGCCGCTGGTGGCCCTCGCCGCCGTGCCCGAGGCCGGCTTCTTCGGCCGCATCTGGGACGAGTTCTGGATGTGGTGGGAATCCTGATTCCGCTGCGACATCAGCAATAAAAAAGCCGGCGCAAGCCGGCTTTTCTTTGCTTCAGTACACCACCACGCTGCGAATCGATTCGCCGCGGTGCATCAGGTCGAAGGCGTCGTTGATGCGCTCCAGCGGCATGGTGTGGGTGATCAGCGGGTCGATCTGGATGCGATGGTCCATGTACCAGTCGACGATGCGCGGGACGTCGGTGCGGCCGCGGGCGCCGCCGAAGGCGGTGCCGCGCCAGTTGCGGCCGGTGACGAGCTGGAACGGTCGCGTGGAAATCTCCGCGCCGGATTCGGCGACTCCAATAATGACCGACGTGCCCCAACCCTTGTGGCAGCACTCCAGCGCCTGGCGCATCAACTTGGTATTGCCGACGCATTCGAAGCTGTAGTCGGCACCGCCGCCGGTCAACGACACGAGGTAGGGCACGAGGTCGCCTTCGACGTCCTTGGGATTGACGAAGTGCGTCATGCCGAATTGTCGCGCCATCGCCTCGCGCGCCGGATTGATGTCGACGCCGACGATCATGCCGGCGCCTGCCAGTCGTGCGCCCTGGATCACGTTCAGGCCGATGCCGCCTAGCCCGAACACGACGACTTTTGATCCGACTTCGACCTTGGCCGTGAAGATCACCGCGCCAATGCCGGTGGTGACGCCGCAACCGATGTAGCAGACCTTATCGAACGGTGCGTCCTCGCGGATTTTCGCCAAGGCGATTTCCGGCAGCACCGTGTAATTCGCAAACGTGCTGCAACCCATGTAGTGATGCAGCTTCCTGCCGTCGAGCGAAAAGCGACTCGTTCCATCCGGCATCAGGCCCTGGCCCTGCGTGCTGCGAATGGCCTGGCATAGATTCGTTTTCGGGTTCAGGCAGTACTCGCACTCGCGGCATTCCGGCGTGTACAGCGGAATCACGTGATCGCCTTTCTTCAGCGACTTCACGCCCGGGCCGACATCGACGACGATGCCCGCGCCTTCGTGGCCGAGGATGGTCGGGAACAAGCCTTCGGCATCGGCGCCGGAGAGGGTGTAGGCATCGGTGTGGCAGACGCCGGTGGCCTTGAGTTCGACCAGTACCTCGCCGGCCTTGGGGCCTTCGAGATCCACGGTTTCGATGCTCAGCGGAGCACCGGCTTGGAAGGCGACGGCGGCGCGGACTTTCATATTCGTTTCCCTGGAAAAACAAAGCCGCCTCGCGGCGGCTTTGTCGGTGAATCGATACTACTACTGCGGATTACTTCTTGGCTTTCTTGTCCGGCACCAGCCCGCGTTGTTCGAGCAGCGGGCTGACGCCCGGCTCGTGGCCACGGAAGTTCAGGTACAGCTGGTGTGCGTCCATGGTGCCGCCGCGCGACAGCACGCCATCGCGGTACAGCTTGCCGTTGGCGGCAGTCATGCCGCCGTGTTCGTTGAACCAGGCATAGCTGTCGGCGCCGAGCACGGCCGTCCACAGGTAGGCGTAGTAACCGGCCGCGTAACCACCACCCCAGACGTGCGAGAAATATGTGGTGTGGTAGCGCGGCGGAACCTGTGCGAGGTCAACGCCGTGCTTCTTCAGCGCGGCGGCTTCGAACGCGGTCGGATCCTGCAAAGGCGCATCTGCCGACAGCGCGTGCCATTCCATGTCCACCAGCGCGGATTCGGTGTATTCCAGCGTCTCGAAGCCCTGATTGAACTTGCTCGACTTCTTGATCTTCGCCACCAGTTCGGCCGGCATCGCTGCACCGGTCTGGTAGTGATGGGCGTAGTGGGCCAGCACGGTCGGCTCCAGCGCCCAGTTCTCGTTGAACTGCGACGGGAACTCGACGAAGTCGCGCGGCGTGTTGGTGCCCGACATGTACGGGTACTTCACCTGCGAGAACAGGCCGTGCAGGCCGTGGCCGAACTCATGGAACATGGTGGTGACTTCATCGAAGGTCAGCAGCACCGGCTGGCCCGGGGCCGGCTTGGTGATGTTGAGTTCGTTATAGACCACCGGCTTGGTGCCCATCAGGTACGACTGGTCGACCAGGCTGTCCATCCAGGCGCCGCCCTGCTTGCTGTCGCGGGCGAAGTAGTCGGTGTAGATCAGGCCGATGGTCGATCCGTCGGCGTCGAACACTTCCCAGACGCGGGTGTCGGGGTTGTAGACGGGCAGGTCGGTGCGCTGCTTGAAGCTGACGCCGTACATCTGGTGGGCGGCGTAGAACACACCGTCCTTTAGCACGCGGTCGAGTTCGAAGTAGGGCTTGGTCTGCGACTCGTCGAGGTCGTACTTTTCCTTGCGTACCTGCTCGGCATAGAACTCCCAGTCCCAGGGCTGCAGCTTGAAGCCACCATGCTGGCGATCGATCACCGCCTGCATGTCGGCGATTTCCTGCTTGGCGCGGACCACCGCAGCGGCGCCAACCTGGCTGAGCAGGGCCATCGCCGACTGCGGATTCTTCGCCATCTGGTCGTCGAGCACGTAGTCGGCGTAGGTAGCGAAGCCGAGCAGCTTGGCCTTCTGCGCGCGTAGCTGGGCCAGGCGGGAAATCAGTGCGCGGTTGTCGTTGTCGCCGCCATGGTTGCCGCGGGCGATCGAGGCCCGGTACAGGCGCTCGCGCAGGCCGCGATTGGTCAGCTCGGCTTCCTTCGGCTGGTGGGTGGTGTTGACCAGCGGGATCAACCACTTGCCGTCCATGCCTTTGGCCTTGGCGGCTGCGGCGGCGGCGTCCTTCTCTGCCTGCGACAGGCCGTCGAGTTCAGCCAGCGTATCAACCACGACCGCGCTGGCCTGGGTGTCCTTGAGCAGGTGTTCGGAGTAGAGCGTGGAGAGCTTCGACTCCTCTTCGTTCAGCGCGCGCAGGGTGGTTTTGTCGGCTTCCGAGAGCTGGGCGCCGCTACGCACGAAATCGAGGTGGTAGCGCTCTAGCAGGCGCAGCGAGATTGGATCCAGGCCCAGGCTCGCGCGCTTCTGGAACAAGGTATCGATACGTGCGAACAGGGCCGGATCGAGGACGATGCTGTCGCCGTGCGCGGCCAGCTTGGGCGAGATCTCATTCTCGATGTTCTGGATAGTGTCGTTCTTGTTGGTGCCAGACGCGACATTGAATGCGCGGCGAACGCGGCTGAGCATGGTGCCGGAGCGCTCCATGGCGACGATGGTGTTGTCGAAGGTCGGCGCTTCCGGATTGTCGGCGATGGCGCGGATCTCGGTCTCATGCCGGCGCATTCCTTCGACGAAGGCAGGCATGTAGTGCTCGTCCTTGATCTTGTCCCACTCTGGCGCCTGCAAGTACAAGGAGCTTGGCGCGAAAAACGGATTGCTGGCTTCCACCGGTGCGGCAGCCGGGGCGGGAGTGGGAGCTTGGTCAGTCATGGCCGGTTTGGTCGTGGGAGTGGTGCTGCAGGCGGCCAGGGTGAGGGCGGCGGAGATCATCAGGACTAGGGGCTTCTTGGGCATGGGATGCGCATCCGGTCGGAGTCGGGGTCAGGGGAGTCGGAACTACTAATCTTAGCCTGCCTGTCGGCGGTCGGCATGTGCCGTGCGCAGGGTCGCCGCTTGGGAAAGCCGTTGCCAACCCCGATAATGGGGGCATGCAAAAAACTTCCGACGACCAAGGCTTCCAGTTCCCCGGCGTGTTCGAAATCACCGCCCTGGGTTCGGCCGAAGCCGGGCTGGAGCGGGAGATTCCGGCGCTGCTGGCCGCTGCTGGCTTGGTCGTGCTGCACGAAACCGTTCGCTCGCGCGCGTCGAGCGCCGGCCGCTACGTTTCGGTGGCGCTGAGTTTCCGCGCCGAAAGCCGTGCTGATTACGACGCCGCGCACGTGGCGCTGCGTGGCCATCCGGAAGTGAAGTGGACGCTCTGAGCCCAGCGCGCGATTGGACGATCCGCGACTTCGGCCGGCACGCCTTCGAGCCGGTTTGGCGGGCGATGGAGGCCTACACCGATACCCGCGGTGACGACGGTGGCGACGAGCTCTGGCTGGTCGAGCACGATCCCGTGTTCACCCTCGGCCAGGCCGGCAAGCCCGAGCATGTGCTGGCGCCGGGCGACATTCCGGTGATCCGGACCAATCGTGGCGGGCAGGTGACCTACCACGGGCCCGGCCAGATCGTCGCCTATCCGCTGGTGGACCTGCGTCGGCTCAACCTGGGCGTGCGCGAGTTCGTCTGCCGGATCGAGCAGGCGCTGATCGACACCCTCGCCACCTGGGACATCCGCGCCGCGCGCCGTGACGGTGCGCCTGGTGTGTATGTGGCTGGCGAGAAGATCGGCGCGCTCGGCTTGCGTGTTCGTCACGGGTGTACCTTCCATGGCTTGGCTTTCAATGTCGCCATGGACCTGGAACCGTTCGATCGCATCAACCCCTGCGGTTACGCCGGTTTGCAAGTGACCTCGGTGCTAAAATCCGGCGGTCCGGCCACGTTGGCCGAAGTGCGGCCGATACTGGTTGCCGAGCTGTCGAAACAACTGGGCCTGCGCCCGCTGTTCACGCCGGAACTGCCATCCTTGTCGTCGCCCACCCCCTTTCCTGCCTGAGCCATCCATGTCGTCGAGCGAGTTCGCCAGCAAATCCATTCCGCTGCACATCATCGGCCCGCTGGTCGAGGGCGCGAAGCAATTGGGTGAAGACAAGATCGCGCGCAGTCCGGTGAAGTTCGACGAAACCGCGCCGGTGCTGCGCAAGCCGAGCTGGATCCGGGTGCGCATTCCCGCTGGAAATTCCGTGGCCAAGCTCAAGGCCAAGCTGCGCGAAAATCATCTGGTCACGGTCTGCGAAGAGGCCAGTTGCCCGAACATCCACGAGTGCTTCAGCCACGGCACCGCGACGTTCATGATTCTCGGCGAAGTCTGCACGCGCCGCTGCTCGTTCTGCGATGTCGCCCACGGCCGGCCGAAGCCACCGGATGTGAATGAACCAGCGAACCTCGCCCGCACCATCGCCGACATGGGCTTGAGATACGTAGTCATAACGTCCGTTGATCGCGACGACCTGCGCGACGGCGGCGCCCAGCATTTCGCCGACTGCATCCGGGAAACGCGCGCGCTGTCGCCAGCGATCAAGATCGAGATCCTGACCCCGGATTTCCGCGGCAAGGGCCGCATGGAGCGCGCGCTGGAAGTGCTCAAGGACAACCCGCCGGATGTGTTCAACCACAACCTGGAAACGGTGCCGGATCTGTACCCGAACGTGCGTCCGGGCGCCGATTACCTGTGGTCGCTGCAATTGCTCAAGCGCTTCAAGGCCCAGCATCCGGGCTTGCCGACCAAGTCCGGGATCATGCTCGGCCTAGGTGAAACCATGGCACAGGTTGAAGTCACCTTGCGCGATCTGCGCGAACACGACGTCGACATGGTCACCCTCGGCCAGTATCTGCAACCGACCCCGCACCACCATCCGGTGATCAGATACTGGACACCGGCCGAATTCGAGGAACTCCGCGCGCTCGGCGAAGGTCTGGGCTTCACCCACGTCGCTTCCGGGCCGATGGTGCGCTCGTCCTACCACGCCGACCGAATGGCGGCTGAAGCGGGATTCGTTCAAGCCATCGCCTAAGCTGACCGGGCAGTACCATCGGCACACGCCGCGCCCACACAAAACAGCGCAAGCTGCCCTACGCACCATGGTCTCAAGGACCCGATCAATGTCCAAACGTATCTCCAAGCGCCAGTTGCTCGTCCTGTCCGCCCTGCTGCCGCTGACCTTCGCGCTGGCGGCCACCTCCGTGCGGGTCGCAACGACGCATCCGGTCGCGCTGGCGCCGACCGACGCCCAGGCGGCGGCTTCTCGACTCGTCTATGGGGTGCTGTCCGACAGCCGCTATGCCTACCGGCCGCTGCCCCTGAACGACGCGCTCTCGGCGGATATTTTCCGGCGCTACCTCGATTCCCTCGATGGCGGCAAGATGTTCTTCAGCCAGGCCGATATCAACCGGTTCGCGCCGTATCGCACCGGCCTGGATGACGCCATCAAGAACCAGCAGCTGCAGCCGGCCTACGACATTTTCAACACTTATGTGCAGCGGGTTGACGAACGCGTCGCTTACGCTCGCAACCTGTTGGCCAAGCCGTTCGATTTCAGCGCCAAGGAATCCTGGGCCTGGGATCGCGAGAAGGCTGCTTGGGCCAGCGATCCTGCGGCACTCAACGAACTGTGGCGCAAGTACGTCAAGAACGACGTTCTGCGCCTGCGGCTTGCCGGACGTCCGGCCGAGGAAATCCGCAAGACCCTCGACAAGCGCTATGCGACGTTGGCCAAGCGTGCGCACGAATCGCGTGGCGACGACGTCTTCGAGTCCTTCATGAATTCGTACGCCATTTCGATCGATCCGCATACCAGCTACATGAGTCCGCGCAGCGCCGAAACCTTCAACATGAACATGCGGTTGTCGCTGGAAGGCATTGGCGCAGTGCTTGAGCGTCAGGACGACTTCGTGCTCATTCGTACTCTGGTGCCCGGTGGGCCGGCGATGATGTCGGGCAAGCTCAAGGTCGGTGACCGGGTGGTTGCGGTCGGGCAGGGCGACAACGGCGCGATGACCGATGTCGTTGGCTGGCGCATCGACGATGTTGTCGACCTCATCCGCGGCGCCAAGGGCACCAAGGTGCGGCTCGACATTCTTCCTGGCGATGCCGGCGTTGATGGCCAGCATCACTTGCTGGGCCTGGTGCGTGACAAGATCAAGCTCGAGGAACAAGCGGCCAGTCGATCAGTGATCGATGTCCAGGGGAAAAAGATCGGCGTGATCACCCTGCCCGGGTTCTATCTCGATTTCGAGGCCGCGCGCCGGGGTGATCCGGACGCACGCTCGGCCACCAGCGACGTAGCCAAATTGCTTGCTGAACTCAAGGCCGCCAAGGTCGACGGCGTGGTCATGGACCTGCGCGAGAATGGCGGTGGCTCGCTGGTCGAGGCCGTCGCCCTGACCGGCCTGTTCATTGACCATGGTCCAGTCGTGCAAGTGCGCGAATCCGGCGGCCGGGTCAGCGTGGACAACGACGAAAACAATGGTGTCGCCTGGGATGGCCCGCTGGCGGTGCTGGTCAATCGCAGCTCGGCGTCGGCCACGGAAATCTTTGCCGCTGCCATCCAGGATTACGGTCGCGGGCTGATCATCGGCGAACCCACTTTCGGCAAGGGCACCGTGCAAAACCTCATTGACCTCGACCGCTGGCCGGCGCGCGACGGCACTCGCTTCGGCCAGGTCAAGCTGACCATCGCCCAGTTCTTCCGCGTCAGCGGCGGCACCACGCAGCACGCCGGTGTCGTGCCCGACATCGAGTTTCCGGTGACCGTGGATGCCAGCGAATTCGGCGAGAGCACGTTCGACAACGCCCTGCCGGCTACGCATATCGGCTTGGCGTCGCACGAGGCACTAGGCAATTTCGCGCCGATCCTGCCGCGCCTCAGCGCCATGCACCAAACCCGTTCCGGCAATGATCGCGAGTACCAGTGGTGGGCGCAGGACGTGGCGCAATTCCACAGTGAGCGCGACAAGAAACTAATCTCGCTCAACGAGGCCGAACGTCGTGCCGACCGCGATCGCCTGGAGGCGCTGCGCAAACAGCGCGATGCCCAACGCATTGCCCTGGGCCTGGCGGTTGACGCCGCCAACAAGGACGACGGCTTGCAGGCCGACGAGCGCAACGTTGCCGCCCAGGTGGCCGCCGAACTGGCGTCGAAGCACCGGCCGGATCCATTGTTGCGCGAAAGTTCGGCCATCCTCGCCGATGCCATTACCTTGCTCAGCGGCGATCCCCGACTGGCGGCGCAAGTGCTGCCGGCCACCAAGAAAGCACTGGTCTGGGCCGATTGAACCATCCATCCCCCTCTCCCGCTGGCGGAAGAGGGTTGGGATGAGGGCCCGTCGCCTGCTTGAGGCCGATGAATACTCCCTCGACGCGCTCGGTGCCGCCGTTGGCTTCAGCCCCGGCCATCTGCAACGATGCTTTCGCGCGCAATTCGGGATCTCGCCAGCCCAGTACCGTGCGCAGGTGAAGCTGGCCAGCCTGAAGCAGGGCCTGCGCGAAAGCAGCGATGTCACCCGGGCTGTGGTGGATGCCGGCTACGGTTCGCCCAGCCGTGTCTGCGCAGTCGCGCTCGGCGACGAGGAAGCGCGTTTGCTGGCGGAATTGCGCGCCGAGTTTCCCAAGGCCGCGATCGAGCGCGTCCAGGCCGGCTGTGACGAATTCCTCCCCCGTGTGTGCGTGCGGTGGCGGATGCACTCACTGGCTTGTCCGGGCGGGTGCCGTTGGAATTGATCGGCACCGCGTTCCAGCAACGCGTCTGGCAGGCGCTGATGACGATTCCTGGAGGCCAGACGCGCAGTTATGCCGAACTCGCCGGCATGCTCGGGCAACCGCGTGCTGCACGTGCCGTGGCCCGCGCCTGCGCGCAGAATCGCCTGGCGGTGCTGGTGCCCTGTCACCGGATCATCCGCGGTGACAGTTCGCTGGGTGGTTATCGTTGGGGACTGCCACGCAAGGATGAACTGTTGCAGCGCGAACGCGCCGGTTGATGCGCGCTACTTGCGCCGGCGCGGCGACGATTGCCGGGTGGGTAATGCCAGCCCGAGTTTCACCGGCTCGAACACCATGTGCGTTTCGTAGCGGCGAATCGCGCCTTCGTCGATGAACAGGCGTTCGGCGATTTCACGGTAGTGACTCAGGCCGTTGCTGTTGAGCAGCACCAGGTAATCCCATTCGCCGGCCAGCACATAGCATTGCTGCACTTCCGGCGCGGCGCGCATGCGTGCGCAGAAGGCAGCGTGCTGTTTGGCCGAATCGCGCTCCATGGTCACCAGCACGGCCGCCTGTGTGGTGTTGCCGAGCAATTTTGGATCGAGTACGGCGACTTGTCGGAGCAGGCCGGCCTTGCGATAGCGGGTCAGCCGACGCTGCACCGCGCTGGCCGACAGGCCGATGGCATCGCCGAGTTTGGTCAGGGTGACGTCAGCATCGCGCTGCACCAGCGCCAGCAGGCGATGGTCGATTTCGTCGAGTGTCAGCGGGTTTTTCGCCACGCAATAATTTTGCGTCCAGACGGGCATTTTTTCAATCGCGATTCTCGCCGCACCGCTACGCTGTGATCCTTGCGCTGCCGCACTGGCGCCCGCACGAGCCAGAATTCGTCATGAACAGCCTCGCTCCAACTGCCGTCGCCGCGCCCGCCAATCGCTCGATGCGGGTGTTCCTCGCGTTGGCCTCGGTTTACCTGGTCTGGGGATCGACCTACTTCGCGATTCGCGTTGGGCTCGATGCATTTCCGCCGTTCCTGATGGGCGGGCTGCGCTTCCTGCTCGCCAGCACCTTGTTCTACGGCGCTCTGCGCTGGCGCGGCCAGGCTCCGCCGACGCCGGCGCAGTGGCGCAACGCCGCAGTACTTGGCGTGCTGATGATGCTTTTGGGCAACGGCTTGGTGAACGTCGCCGAGCAAACCGTGAGTACCGGCCTGGCGGCAATCGGGGTCGCCTCCATGCCGTTGTGGGCGGGCATGTTCAGCGCGTTCCGGGGCCGGCATCCAAGCCGGCTCGAGTGGCTGGGGTTGGGCATCGGCTTCGTCGGAGTCGTCTGGCTCAACCTCGGCAGCGCGATGAGTGCCAGCTTGCCTGGCACGATCGCCTTGCTGTCGGCGCCGATGGCCTGGGCCTTCGGTTCGGTCTGGAGCCGCGATCGCGACCTGCCGGCGCCGTTCATGAGCACGGCCGCGCAGATGCTATGTGGCGGCGTGATCATGATCGTGGTCGGCCTGCTGCTCGGCGAACGCATGCACGAACTGCCGCCGCTGCGGCCGATGCTGGCTGTGCTCTACCTCGCGCTGTTCGGTTCGATCGTCGGCTTTTCGGCCTACGTCTGGTTGCTGCATCACGTGCGCCCGGCGTTGGCAACGAGCTACGCCTACGTCAATCCGCCGATCGCGGTATTGCTTGGCGCACTGCTGCTCGGCGAACACGTCGACGCGCACGTGATCGGCGCGATGGCGGTGATCCTGCTCGGCGTGCTGATCATCAGCCGGGCCAAGGCGCGCGTCTAGGGGTCAGCCGCCGCGCAGCGCGGTTGTCACTGGTTGTCGTGCCGCGCGCAGCGCCGGCAGGAAACCGCCGAGCAGGCCGATCACCAGTGCGATCACCAGGCCCGTGAGCACCAGCCCCGGGGTTACCCGGAATGCGAACACCACTTGGGTGAAGTTCTGGCCCAAGGTCGAAACAGTGAAGCCGTTGAACAGCGCGTAGGCGATCACTGCGCCGAGCATGCCGCCGAGCAGGGCCAGCACCAGCGCTTCGATCATCACCGAGGTCAGCACAGCCAGGCCACCGAAACCAAGCGCGCGCAAGGTGGCGATTTCCTTGCTGCGGGTCGCGACCGCCGCATACATGGTGTTGAGCGCGGCGAAGATCGCGCCCAGCGCCATGATCAAGGTGACCACGCCGGCCAGCACGCCGATCTGTTGACGGAACTGCTTGGTTTGCGAGCTGTAATAGTCCTGTTCGTTTTGCACATCGACGGACAGTCGCGGATCGGCTTGCAGCGATGCCTTCAGCGTGGCCAGTG
>JANXRY010000013.1 GCA_025356635.1 Gammaproteobacteria bacterium | reverse complement strand
CTCGGCAACGTTGATGTGAACCGGCACACCCATCAGCTTGGAAACATCGGCCTTGAGCTTTTCGATGTCCTCGCCGCGCTTGCCGATAACCACGCCCGGGCGAGCCGAGTGGATGGTCACGCGCGCAGTGTTCGAGGGACGCTCGATCAGGATCTTGGAAATGCCGGCCTGCGCGAGCTTCTTGCGCAGCATCTCGCGGACCTTGAGGTCGGCAGTGAGGTACTGGGCGTACAGGCGCTTGTTGGCGAACCACTTGGAATTCCAGTCCTTGGAGATTCCCAGACGGATACCGATCGGATGAACTTTGTGACCCATTGTTCTAGTCCTTAGCGTTTCTTGCCGGAGCCCACCACCACAGTGATGTGGCTGGTGCGCTTGAAGATCTGTGTGCCGCGGCCTTTGGCGCGGGCCATGAAACGCTTCAAGATCGGGCCTTCATCGACCATGATCGAACTGACTCGCAGCTCGTCAACATCGGCGCCGACATTGTTCTCGGCATTGGCGGTAGCGGAGTAGACGACCTTGTAGATGATGCCGGCCGCTTTCTTGTCGCTGAACTTGAGCAGGTCGAGCGCCTTCGCCACCGGCAGGCCACGCACCTGGTCAGCGACCAGACGGGCCTTTTGCGGCGAGGTGCGCACACTGCGCAGGATGGCTTTCGCTTCCATGATGCGATCCTTTACTTGCCGGCCGAGGCTTTCTTGTCGCCACCGTGACTTTTGAAAGTCCGGGTGACGGCAAATTCGCCGAGTTTGTGGCCAACCATGTTTTCGTTCACAAGAACGGGAACATGGACCTTACCGTTATGGATGGCGATGGTGAAACCCACCATCTCCGGGAGA
Source organism: Gammaproteobacteria bacterium (assembly GCA_025356635.1). GTDB lineage: Bacteria > Pseudomonadota > Gammaproteobacteria > Xanthomonadales > Xanthomonadaceae > Arenimonas. Next base: position 1,237 of record JANXRY010000013.1, on the reverse strand, counting down.
ATCATCGAACGGCGCGACCAGGTCTTGATCGGCTTCTTGCTGGTGCCCTGGGCCTCCACCTTCTTGATGAGGTGGTGGTCAACGAACGGGCCTTTCTTGAGAGAGCGTGCCATGGTCTATCAGCCCCTGCGATCGCGCACGATGAATTTCTGGGTGCGCTTGTTCTTGCGCGTCTTGTAACCCTTGGCCGGCGTGCCCCAAGGCGAAACCGGATGCGGATTGCCTTGGCCAGCCTTGGCTTCACCACCGCCATGCGGATGGTCGACCGGGTTCATGGCGGCGCCGCGGACGGTCGGCTTGATGCCGCGCCAGCGCTTGGCACCAGCCTTGCCGAGCTTCTCGAGGTTGTGCTCGACGTTGCCGACTTCGCCGATGGTGGCGCGACAATCGGTCGGCACCTTGCGCATTTCGCCGGAGCGAAGGCGCAGCGTGGCGTAACCGGCGTCGCGGGCGATCAGTTGGGCGCCGGCGCCGGCAGCGCGGGCCATCTGCGCACCCTTGCCCGGCTTCATTTCGATGCAATGCACGGTCGAACCGATCGGCATGTTGCGCAGCGGCAACGTGTTACCAACCTTGATCGGCGCGTCCTTGCCCGACACGACCTGGTCGCCGGAATTCAGGCCTTTCGGCGAGATGATGTAACGACGCTCGCCATCGGCGTAACACAGCAGCGCGATGTGCGCGGTGCGGTTCGGATCGTATTCGACGCGCTCGACGCGGGCGGCAATGCCTTCCTTGTCGCGCTTGAAGTCGATGATGCGGTAAGCCTGCTTGTGACCACCACCGATATGACGGGTGGTGATCCGACCGTGGTTATTACGCCCGCCGGTCTTGCTCTTTTTCTCGACCAGCGCTTCCAGCGGGCCGCCCTTGTGCAGGCCGGCGGTGGAAACGCGGACCATCGAGCGACGGCCGGGCGAAGTAGGTTTGAAAGTTTGCAGTGCCATTGGAAGCCTCAGGCCTTGGCCATCACGTCGATCGACTGGCCATCGGCCAGCTTCACGTAAGCCTTGCGCCAGTCGCCACGGCGGCCGGTGCGGTTCTTGAAGGCTTTTTCCTTGCCCTTCACGTTCAGCACGTTGACTGCCTCGACCTTGACGTCGAAGAGCTTTTCAATTGCGATCTTGATGTCGGCCTTGGTGGCATCGGTGGCGACTTCAAACACGTACTGGTTGGAGACTTCCTGCAGGCGTGCGGTCTTTTCGGACACGCGAGGCGCACGGATGACGTTGTAAAG
>JANXRY010000011.1 GCA_025356635.1 Gammaproteobacteria bacterium | reverse complement strand
GCCGGGCGCTTGGCGCGCATCACCGACGAATCGGGCAGCACGCGTTACTGCTACGACCGCCGCGGGAATCGGGTGCGCCAGGTTCAGACCGTCGTGGGAGGCACGACGCTGACGGTGGGCGCGACCTTTGACGGCGCCGGCCGTATCAGCGCCATGACCTACCCGAGCGGGGCGATCGTCACCTACCTTCGCAACGGCAACGGCCAGATCACGAGCGTCGGCGCGGTGCCGGTCGCGAGCGGTTCGCAAGTGACCCTGGCTTCAAGCGTCAGCTATTTGCCGTTCGGCCCACTCAGTTCGATGACGCTAGGCACCAATACGCGCGTCCTGACGAAGGCCTACGACCTGAACTACGGGATCGACAAGGTGTCGGACTCGGCGGCGAGCAATCCGCTGAGCGAAGACATCACGCTCAATGTGGTGGGAAATGTCACCGGCTTGAGCGAGCGCACAAACGCCTCGACGATCCTTGCCCGGACGTTCACGTACGATGGCCTGGACCGGCTGACGGCGCAGAAGAACGGGGCAAGCACGCTTGAGTCGTTCACGTACGATGCCACCGGCGATCGGCAGAGCAAGACCGGCACGACGTACACGTATCCGGGCACCAGCCACCGACTGAGCAGCGTCGGCAATACCTCCCGCACGTACGACGCCGACGGCAATACCTCGGCAATCGGAAATGGCGGTCAGGCGAAGAATTTCACCTTCGACGATCGCAACCGGATGCGCGACTTCAAGATCAACAACAGCCTGAAGGCGAACTACCGGTACAACGGCATGGGTGAACGCGTGCTCAAGTCCGATGCGGTGACCGCTGCCAACAGCGAGCAGTTCGTCTACGACGCGGCTGGTCACCTGCTGGGCGAATACACCACCGCCGGAATCCGCATCAAGGAATACGTCTGGCTGGACGATACGCTGGTCGCGGTGCTGGGCAGTTTCGATGGCAGCACCTACCAGTACGTCGAGACCGACCACCTGGGCACGCCGCGGGCGGTGGTGCATTCGAGTCCGACCAAGAACGTCATCATCTGGCGCTGGGATCAGGAGTTCAGTGTCTTAACCCAACTGTCCGCGGAAACGGGGTAGAACCCCAGGCGCTTTTAATGCCAGCGCGACACCTTGGCCGACGCCCACGCACATCGAAATCATTGCGCTTTTCGCGCCGGCGTCGAGTTCATGCATCGCCGTCAGCACAAGGCGGGCGCCGCTGGCGCCGAGTGGATGGCCGAGTGCAATCGCGCCGCCGTTGGCATTCACGTGTTCGGCATCGTCGGGCAATGCCAGTGAGCGCGTCACTGACAGCACTTGCGCCGCGAAGGCTTCGTTGATTTCGATGCGTTCGAAATCGTCAAGCTTGAGTTGCAGCCGCGAGAGCAACTTGTGGATCGCGGGCACCGGGCCGATGCCCATCGTGCGTGGCGCGACGCCGGCCGAGGCCATGCCGAGCACACGTGCCATAGGCCGCAGCCGCCAACGCGACACCGCATCTTCCGAGGCCAGCAACAAGGCGCAGGCGCCGTCGTTGAGGCCAGAGGCATTGCCGGCGGTGATGCTGCTGCCCATGCCAAGGATGGGCGCGAGCGCGGCCAGGCGCGCGAGGCTGGTGTCAGGTCGCGGCTGCTCATCGGCAGCAACGCCTTCAACGAATGCCAACTCGGGCGTCCAGCGCCCAGCTGCTTGCGCGCGCTGCGCGCGTAGCTGCGAGCGAAGGGCGAACGCATCCTGGTCTTCGCGAGCGATGGCAAACTCGCGAGCGAGGTTTTCCGCAGTCTGCGCCATCGAGTCGACGCCGTAGCTTGCCGACATGGCCGGATTTATCATGCGCCAACCGAGCGTGGTGTCTTCCAGTTGCTGGTCGCGAGCAAGGTTCTGCGACGCTTTCGCCATTACATAGGGCGCGCGCGACATGCTCTCGACGCCGCCGGCGAGAATCAATTCGGCCTCGCCGAGCGCGATCGTACGCGCGGCCTGACCGACGGCCTCAAGCCCGGACGCGCATAGCCGGTTCACCGTGACGCCCGGCACCGAGACCGGTAGGCCAGCCAACAGCAGCGCCATCCGCGCGACATTGCGATTGTCTTCGCCGGCCTGGTTGGCGCAACCGAGGATGACTTCGTCGATGGCGGCGGCATCGAGGTTCGGATGCCGCACAAGCAATTGCCGCAGGGGCAAGGCAGCGAGGTCGTCGGTGCGGATACCGGATAGTCCGCCGCGAAAACTCCCAAACGGCGTACGCAGGCCATCGCACAGGAATACGGCGCGACCGTTCACAGGCTCACCGCCGGCAAGCGATTGCGGTGCAGGCCGTGCTCGACGTGTGCCGCTGTCTCGCGCAGCGCAGGCAGCAGTTCCTTGCTAGCTTTGCGCGCGACATCAGGTTGGTAAGGCATGCTGGTGTTGATGGCGATCGCGACTTTGCCGTCGGCGTTGTGGATCGGCACCGCCAGCGAGCAGAGCCCCATTTCCAGTTCCTGTTCGACGTAGGCGTAACCCTGTGCCCGGGTTTTCTCGATGACGGCGCGCAGTTTTTTCTTGTCGGTCACGGTATGGCGGGTATGCGCGGCCGGCTGGCAGGCCTTCAGCCAATGATCGAGATCCATGTTGCCTAATCCAGCGACCAGCACGCGCCCCATCGATGTTGCTGCAGCCGGCAGGCGCGCGCCGATGCCCAGTGAAACCGTCATCACCCGACGTACCGGCACGCGCAACACGTAAACCACCGACTGGCCATCGAGTACTGCCATCGAGCAGCTCTGGTCGATGCGATGGGCGAGGTCTTCGAGCATCGGCTGCACCTGTTCAGACAGATTCAGCGTGCCCAGATACCCGTAGCCCAATTCGAGCACACGCGGGCTGACGCTATAGCCGCGGCCGGCCTGACGCACATAGCCCAAGTGATGCAGGGTCAGCACCAGTCGTCGCGCTACTGCCCTCGACAGCTGCGAACGTTGGGCGATTTCGGCCAGGCTCAGTTGTGTGTGCGCAGCGTCGAAGGCGCGTAACACCGAGAGACCGCGGGCCAGTGATTGCACGTAGTCGCCGCTTTCCTCGAAGTCGCTCGATTGGGGTTTCGCTGGCATGCTTGTGCTGGCGTTCGTTTGTTGACAGCAGAGACTAATCCTTCGTACGATTGTACGCAATACGAACAACTGTGCGCATAGCGTACAAATACTCTGGATTTTCACGGAGCGTGCGGATGACCGAACGCGATGACGTGCTGCATAGCTGGTGCGTCCAGTCCGGCTGGAACGCGCCGACCGTGGTCGGCGGTTCAGGCGCGTGGCTGCATCTCGAAGATGGCCGCCGGATTCTCGACATGAGCAGCCTGGCCGAGTGCAGCAACCTGGGCCACCAACATCCGCGCCTGATTGCAGCAATCAAGCGACAGGTGGACGAGTTGTGTTTCGTCACCAACGCCTGGGGCGCGAAACCGCGCGCGGAACTGGCACGCCGTCTTCTGGAATTGTCGGGCTTCACCGGCGGCCGGGTGTTCTTCACCAATGGCGGCGCCGATGCCAACGAGCATGCGGTGAAGATCGCGCGCATGGCGGCCGGCAAGCCCGATGGCAAGGTCATCGCCCGCGATCGTTCGTACCACGGCGCAACGCGCCTGGCGCAGGCCTTGTCCGGCGATTCGCGCACCAAGTCAGAAAGCAATGCCGAGGCGCTCGGTGTCAGTCACGTGCCGCCTCCGTATGCGTATCGCTGCCCGTTCGCGAGCACGAGTGATGGGCAATGCGGTGAACTCGCCGCGGCCGCGGTCGCGCAACGGATCGACGAATTCGGCAGCGAACACGTGGCCGCCGTGATCATGGAACCGAACGCCGGCACCAATGGTGTCGTCGCGCCCGACAGTTACTGGCCGGCGCTGCGGCATGCCACCGCGCAGCGCGGCGTCTGGCTGATCGCCGATGAAGTGATGAGCGGGTTCGGACGTTGCGGCGAGTGGTTCGCCTGGCAACGCCAGGGCGAGGCAGCCCGACCCGACCTGATGACCCTGGCGAAAGGCCTCACCGGCGCTGCGGCGCCGCTCGGTGCAGTCGTGCTCAGCCGCGAGGTCGCTACCCGCATCGAAGACCAGATGCTCTATACCGGCCTGACCTATTGCGGGCATCCGCTGTCCTGCGCCGCCGGCGTCGCGGCACTGGCCGCATACGAGGACGAAGGCCTGATCGCGAGTTCGCGACGTCGTGGCGCCGAATTGCTCGCTGACTTGCGCGTATTGCAGTCGCGGCATTTGGTCATTGGCGATGTGCGTGGCGGCCATGGCCTGTTCGCTGTCATCGAACTGGTGTCTGACCGCGAGTCCCGCGATCCCATTGCACCTTGGCCGCAGCTCGCGCCGGCACTGAAGGCTTTGTCTGCCGAAGCCATGGCCGAAGGCGTATCGTTTGCGACGCGGGGAAATCTCGTGTTGCTGGCGCCGCCATTGGTCATCTCCGAAGCCGAGTTGTCCCACGCACTTTCGTTGCTGGATCGTTTGTTCGCGAAATATTTCCCTACTTCCAAAACAGGTTGACGCCATGTCCTTCAAACTCACTTATGCCTCGATGTACAACCCGCCAGCCGAACTCCATACACGTTTCGACGCTGCAATGGCGGAGGTCAAGGCTGCCCTCGGCGCCCGCCACGAACTGCATATCAATGGCAAGGATGTTGCCACTGCCGCGCACGATGATCGACGGGGCCCGATCGATCAGCGCCAAACCCTGGGGCATTTCCCGCTCGCGACCGCAGCGCAGGCGAGGCAGGCGATGGAGGCCGCGCATGCTGCGTTCCCGGGCTGGCGTTCTACCCCGGCGGCCGAACGTATCCGCTTGCTCAAGCGCGTCGCGCGCTTGATCGAAGAGCGCCTGTTCCACATCTCGGCGGCGCTGACCCTGGAAGTCGGCAAAAACCGCATGGAGGCCATGGGTGAAGTCCAGGAGACTGCCGATTTCTTTGATATCTATGCCGAAGACTTCGAGCGTCAAAACTCGTTCGAACACGAACTGCCGGATGATCCGTTGACTGACTTCCGCTCGCGCAATCGCAGCGTCATGCGTCCGCATGGCGTATGGGCTGTGATCGCGCCGTTCAACTT
>JANXRY010000007.1 GCA_025356635.1 Gammaproteobacteria bacterium | reverse complement strand
TGTGGAACCACCCGATCCCTTCCCGAACTCGGAAGTGAAACGCAGCCGCGCCGATGGTAGTGTGCAATTCGCATGCAAGAGTAGGTCATCGCCAGGGGCTTTACCCAGAACGCCGGATCTTTCGATCCGGCGTTCTTTTTTGGCCGGCAACCGGCTTTGTGAGCGGTTTCACGGGTCTGGCGGGTTGTCCGGGTTGTGCGGCGCCTGCTATAATTTTCAGGCTTGGCAGGGCGGTTTTTTAATGCCTCGGGCAGGGGGAGCAACATTGGAGTCGCGCAATGCTTCCCCGGCGGCAGCGCTCGCCTTAGCGCAGATAGCCACGACTGCAATTGCTGTCGTGGCAGCTGCAGCGAAGGCGGGGCGTGGGGCTGCTATGGCGGCGCTGTTTGGCGGCCTGGTGGTGGTATTGCCCACGTTGTATTTCGCGGTACGTATGCGATTGCGGCGCGATGTCATGGATGCGAAGCAGGCGCTAGGTGAGTTGTACCGGGCGGAGCTGGGGAAGTTGCTACTGACGGGGTTGATGTTCATCGTCGGTGCGCTGATCTTCGGCAAGCATTACGCAGCACTGATGCTGACGTGTGTTGCCTGCCTGGCAATGAATTGGGTGGTCCTGGCGTTCGCCAGGCCCGAGTGAACGAATACGGACGATCGCGATATGGCAGTTGCAGGCACCCCCGGCACCAGCGAGTACATCCTGCATCACCTGACCAACCTTAAGTTGGATCTGGCGACCGGACAGATCAATCCTGAAGCGACCGGCTTCTGGGTTCTCAATCTCGACTCGATGGTGTTCTCGGTCGTGCTGGCACTGATATTCGTAGTTATGTTCCGCGTGGCAGCACACAAGGCAACCAGTGGCGTTCCGGGTCGTTGGCAAGCCTTCATCGAGCTCTGCGTGAGTTCCGTCGATAGCCAGGTCAAAGACGCCTATCACCATGGCGCCAAGTTCGTCGCGCCGATGGCGCTGGCGGTCGGCTTCTGGGTGTTCTTCATGAACTTCATGGACATGCTGCCGGTCGACCTGCTGCCGTCCATTGCAGGCAGCGCCGGCGTTGGCCACCTGCGCACCGTGCCGTCGACCGATCCGAACATCGCGCTCGGCATGTCGCTGACCGTGTTTCTGATCGCCTTCGGTTACAGCTTCGTGGCCAAGGGCTTCGGCGGCGTCGCCTCGGAATTCCTGTTCCATCCGTTCGGGAAGTGGATGCTGCCCGTCAATTTCCTGCTCAAGTGCGTCGAAGAGCTGGCCAAGCCGATCAGTCTCGGCCTGCGACTATTCGGAAACATGTACGCCGGCGAGATGATTTTCATCCTGCTCGCGACTTTTACCCTGAGCCTCGGCATCGGTGCTGGCTCGAGCACGGTCAGCATGGCGGCGTTCTTCGCCTTCGCGGCGTTGGCAGTGATCACCATCTTCCTGTTCTTCAAGGGCAAGGCGAAGCTTGGCTTGCTGCTGCTGCTCGGCGTGCCGACCCTGGGGATGATGGGGCTGATCCCCAGCGTGGGCGCGGCAACGTTCGCGCAAATCCTGTTGATCACGGCATGGACGCTGTTCCACATCCTGATCATCTCGCTGCAGGCCTACATCTTCATGACGTTGACCGTGGTCTACATGGCCATGTCGGCGGATCACCACTGACAACCGCAACACCCACCGCTTTACCTTTCACCACAAGCTACCAAGGAGTCGACGATGGACCTCACCGCACTTGCAACTGTTGAAGGCTACACCGCCCTCGCCGCCGGCCTCATGCTCGGCCTCGGCGGCATCGGCGCCGCGATCGGCATGGGCCTGATGGGCGGCAAATTCCTTGAAGGCGCGTCGCGCCAGCCGGAACTCGTCCCGATGCTGCAGGGCAAGATGTTCCTGCTGGTTGGCTTGATTGACGCGATTCCAATCATCGGCGTCGGCATCGCCATGTACCTGACCTTCGTCGACCCGTTCGCCGCCAAAGTCATCGCTGCCGCTGCCCACTGATTCGTCGATAACGCTACAGAAAGGGCTTACCCGTGAGCATTAATGCCACCCTGATCGCCCAGATGATCGTTTTCGGGATCCTCATCTGGGTCACGATGAAGTTCATCTGGCCGCCATTGATGGCGGCCATCGAGGACCGCCAGAAAAAGATCGCTGAAGGCCTCGCCGCCGCTGATCGCAGCAAGAAAGACCTCGCCCAGGCCGAGGAGAAGGTCAACGAAGTGCTGCGTGAAGCGCGTGGCAAGGCTTCCGAGATCATTGCCCAGGCCGAAGTGCGCGGTAACCAGATCGTCGATGCAGCCAAGGAAGCGGCGATCGAGGAAGGCAATCGCCAGAAGGCGGCGGCGATGGCTGAAATCGTCTCTGCCACCAGTCGTGCCCGCGAAGATCTGCGCAAGCAGGTGTCGTCGCTCGCGGTTGCCGGCGCTTCGAAGCTGATCCTTCGTGAGATCGACGGCAACGCCCACCGGGCGCTGCTGGACGAACTCGCTGCTGAAATCTGAGCCGCGAGACGCCCGCCATGAGCCAGACTCTCACCCTCGCCCGTCCGTATGCCCGCGCCGTTTTTTCATTGGCGCGAGAACAAGGCCGCTTGTCGCAGTGGTCCACTTTGCTGGGCTTCTCGGCGCGTGCCGTCAGTGAGCCTTTGGTGCAGGCGGTGTTGGGCGATCCACGGCTCGATGCGCAGGCATTGGCGGAGATCCTCGTTGCCCCGGGCGACATTGACCCGCTGTTCACCCAGTTCCTGTCGGTGCTTGCAGAAAATCGTCGCCTGGCCCTGTTGCCCGAGATCGCCGGATTGTTCGACGCCCACCGGGCCGAAGATGAACACATCGTCAAGGCCACGATCACTTCCGCGAGCGTGCTCGATGCCGCCGAACTGGCCAAGCTGCGCGATGCCCTGCGCAAGCGCTTCGGCCGCGAAGTCGAAGTCAGCACCGCGATCGACGCGGCCCTGATCGGCGGCGCGGTGATCGACGCCGGCGACGTGGTGATCGACGGTTCCATCCGCACCAAGCTGGCACGCCTCGGCGCGGCGCTGGCCAATTGATTCGCAAGTAAACATTTCTTCCAGGACAACCCCATGCAGACGCTCAATCCGTCCGAAATCAGCGAACTCATCAAGAGCCGCATCGAAAAGGTCAAGCTGACCGCCGAAGCGCGCAACGAAGGCACCGTCACTTCGGTGTCCGACGGCATCGTGCGCATCCACGGCCTGGCCGATGCGATGCAGGGCGAAATGATCGAGTTGCCGAACAACACGTTTGCGCTCGCCCTGAACCTGGAGCGCGACTCGGTCGGCGCCGTGGTCCTCGGTGACTACCAGCACCTGCGCGAAGGCGACGTCGCCAAGACCACCGGCCGCATCCTCGAAGTGCCAGTCGGCCCGGAATTGCTCGGCCGCGTCGTCAACGGGCTGGGTGAACCGATCGACGGCAAGGGCCCGATCAACGCCGCGCTCAGCGAGCCGGTGGAGAAAGTTGCCCCGGGCGTGATCTGGCGCAAATCGGTGTCGCAGCCGGTGCAGACCGGCTACAAGTCGGTCGACGCGATGATCCCGATTGGTCGCGGTCAACGCGAGCTGATCATCGGCGACCGCCAGACCGGCAAGACCGCGATGGCCATCGACGCAATCATCAACCAGAAAGGCACCGGCATTAAGTGCGTGTACGTTGCGATCGGCCAGAAAGCCTCGACCATCGCCAACGTCGTCCGTCGCCTCGCCGACAACGGCGCGCTCGGCCACACCATCGTGGTTGCCGCCGGCGCTTCCGAGTCGGCCGCCATGCAGTACATCAGCGCCTACTCCGGCTGCACCATGGGCGAGTACTTCCGCGATCGCGGCGAAGACGCGCTGATCATCTACGACGATCTTTCCAAGCAGGCCGTGGCCTACCGCCAGATCTCGCTGCTGCTGCGTCGCCCGCCAGGCCGCGAAGCCTACCCCGGCGACGTGTTCTATTTGCATTCGCGTTTGCTCGAACGAGCGGCCCGCGTCAACGAAGAGTACGTGGAAAAATTCACCAATGGCGCCGTCAAGGGCAAGACCGGCTCGCTGACCGCGCTGCCGATCATCGAAACCCAGGCCGGCGACGTTTCGGCGTTCGTGCCAACCAACGTGATCTCGATCACCGATGGCCAGATCTTCCTGGAAACCGATCTGTTCAACGCCGGCATTCGCCCGGCCGTTAACGCCGGCATCTCGGTGTCGCGCGTCGGTGGCGCCGCTCAGACCAACATCATGAAGAAGCTGTCGGGTGGCGTGCGCATCGCGCTCGCCCAGTACCGTGAGCTCGCTGCGTTCGCACAGTTCGCCTCGGATCTCGACGAAGCCACCCGCAAGCAACTCGAGCGCGGCCAGCGCGTCACCGAGTTGATGAAGCAGAAGCAGTACGCGCCGATGTCGACCGCGCAGATGGCGCTGTCCATCTACGCCGTCAACGAGGGCTACCTCGACGATGTGCCGATGAACAAGATCCTGGCGTTCGAAGAAGGCCTGCACGCGCACATGGCCAACAGCTACGGCGAACTGATGCACAAGATCGTCGCCACCGGCGCCTGGGACAAGGACATCGAAGCGACCTTCAAGACGATGGTTTCCGAGTTCAAGACCACTGGCACCTGGTAATCGACACATAGGAGCGGCGTAAGCAGCGACCTCTAAGGAAGAAAAATGGCTGGCGGCAGAGAAATCAAAACCAAGATCAAGAGCGTGCAGAACACTCGCAAGGTGACCCGCGCCCTTGAAATGGTCTCGGCCTCGAAGATCCGCAAAGCCCAGGAGCGCATGAAGGGCTCGCGCCCTTACGCACGCCTGATGACCCAGCTGATCGGCCACATCGCCAAGGCCAATTCCGAATACAAGCATGCGTTCATGGCCGACCACGGTGAGGTAAAGCGGATCGGTTACATCATCGTTTCGACCGACCGTGGCCTGTGCGGCGGCCTGAATTCGCTAATGTTCCGCGGCCTGCTGATCGACATGCGCGAATGGCAGGCGAAAGGCGTTGAAATCGACGTCGTCTGCATCGGCCAGAAAGCGGCGACTTTCTTCCGTCGGCTCAAGGTGACCATGCTGGGCTCGGTCACGCACTTGGGCGAAAAGCCGCACCTCGACCAGTTGATCGGCGTGGTCAAGGTGATGCTCGATGGCTACAGTGCCAAGAGCCTGGACCGCGTGTTCCTTTGCTACAACGACTTCGTCAACACCATGACCCAGAAGCCGCGCCAGGACCAGCTCCTGCCGCTGCCGCCGTCGGAGTCTTTGCAGGCCCGCTTCGATTGGGATTATCTCTACGAGCCGAGCCCGGAAGTGGTGCTCGATCATGTGATGACCCGCTACGTTGAATCGCTGGTGTACCAGGCATTGCTGGAGAACATCGCTTCCGAGCAGGCGGCGCGCATGGTGGCCATGAAGTCGGCCTCCGACAACGCCAACAAGCTGATCGGAACCCTGCAGTTGATCTACAACAAGGCGCGGCAGGCGGCGATTACCCAGGAAATTTCCGAAATCGTCGGCGGCGCCGCGGCGGTTTGACGCAAACATTCAAGTACAAATTATCCAGAGGATCCAGAACATGAGCCAGGGCAAGATTGTGCAGATCATCGGCGCGGTCGTCGACGTGGAATTCGCGCGCGAAGAAGTGCCGAAGACCTACGACGCACTGAAAGTCACCGGCACCGAGATCACGCTGGAAGTGCAGCAGCAGCTCGGCGACGGCGTCGTCCGCTGCATCGCCCTCGGCACTACCGACGGCCTGAAGCGCAACCTGCTGGCGAGCAACACTGGCCACGCGATTTCCGTGCCAGTCGGCACCGGCACGCTCGGCCGCATCATGGACGTGCTCGGTCGCCCGATCGACGAGGCCGGCCCGATCAAGTCTGACGTGAGTTGGGAAATCCACCGCGCCGCGCCCTCTTACGAGGACCAGAGTTCGACCACCGACCTGCTCGAGACCGGCATCAAGGTGATCGACCTGATGTGCCCGTTCGCCAAGGGCGGCAAGGTCGGCCTGTTCGGCGGCGCCGGCGTCGGCAAGACCGTCAACATGATGGAACTGATCAACAACATCGCCACCGAGCACTCAGGCCTGTCGGTGTTCGCCGGTGTCGGCGAGCGCACCCGCGAGGGCAACGACTTCTACCACGAGATGCAGGAGTCGGGCGTCGTCAACATCGTCGAACACGAGAAGTCCAAGGTGGCGATGGTGTACGGCCAGATGAACGAGCCGCCGGGCAACCGCCTGCGCGTGGCGCTGACCGGCCTGACCATGGCCGAGTACTTCCGCGACGAAGGCCGCGACGTGCTGCTGTTCATCGACAACATCTACCGCTACACCCTGGCCGGCACCGAAGTGTCGGCGCTGCTCGGCCGCATGCCGTCGGCGGTGGGTTACCAGCCGACCCTGGCCGCGGAAATGGGCGTGTTGCAGGAGCGCATCACCTCGACCAAGACCGGTTCGATCACCTCGATCCAGGCCGTGTACGTGCCCGCGGACGACCTGACCGACCCGTCGCCGGCGACCACCTTCGCCCACCTCGACGCCACCGTCGTGCTCTCGCGCAACATCGCCTCGCTCGGCATCTACCCGGCGGTCGATCCGCTCGACTCGACCTCGCGCCAGCTCGACCCGAACGTGATCGGCCACGAGCACTACGACACCGCGCGCAAGGTCCAGGCGACGCTGCAGAAGTACAAGGAGCTCAAGGACATCATCGCCATCCTGGGCATGGACGAGCTGTCCGAGGAAGACAAGCAGGCCGTGTCGCGCGCCCGCAAGATCGAGCGCTTCTTCTCGCAGCCGTTCACCGTCGCGCAGGTGTTCACCGGCTCGCCCGGCAAGTACGTCACGCTCAAGGAGACCATCCGCGGCTTCAAGATGATCTGCGAAGGCGAGTGCGACCACCTGCCGGAACAGGCCTTCTACATGGTCGGCGGCATCGAGGAAGCGTTCGAGAAAGCCAAGAAGCTGGCGGCCTGAGGAAGAAACGACCATGACCACCACCATTCGCTGCGACATCGTCAGCGCCGAGGAAGAAATCTTCCACGGCGAGGTGGTGATGGTCGTGGCCACCGGCGAAATGGGCGAACTCGGCATCGCGCCGCGCCACGCCCCGCTGATCACCCGGCTCAAGCCGGGCAAGCTGGTGCTGACCCTGGCCAATGGTGACAAGCTCGACATGGTCGTCTCCGGCGGGATCCTGGAAGTGCAACCGCAGGTCATCTCGATCCTGGCCGATACGGCCAAGCGCACCGAGGACATCGACGAAGCGGCGGTGCTGGCGGCCAAGGCCGAGGCCGAGCGGGTGCTGGCCAATAAAGACCCGAAGATGAGCATGGAGGAGGCCGAGCGCCACCTCGCCATGAGTTTGGTCCAGCTGCAGGCGCTGGAGCGCTTGCGCAAGACCCTCAAGCACTGACCCAACAGCAGTGCCGACCTGCAAAAACACCGGCCATGCGCCGGTGTTTTTGTTTGTGCCGTTGCCCGCGCTACACTGGCCGCTGAGCACAGGATTCCGTTATGTCGCAGCCGCTGCACGTGATCATCCTCGCCGCTGGCGAAGGCAAGCGCATGAAATCGGCGCTGCCGAAAGTGCTGCAACCGATCGCCGGCCGGCCGATGCTCGGCCATGTTATCGACGCTGCTCGCGCGCTCGAAGCCGCTGGCATCCATATCGTTTACGGCCATGGCGGCGATCAAGTTCGCGCCGCGTTCGCCGACCAGCTCGACCTGCACTGGGCCGAACAAGCGCGACAACTGGGCACGGGTCACGCGGTGCAGCAGGCGATGCCGACCATTCCCGATGACGCGCGCGTGTTGGTGCTGTACGGCGACGTGCCGCTGATCCGAGTCGAGACGCTTCGCACTTTGTTGCAGGCATCCGCGCCACTGGCGGTACTCGCGGCAGTGCTCGACGACCCGACCGGCTACGGACGCTTGCTGCTGGACGAAACCGGACACGTCGCCGCCATCGTCGAACAGAAAGATGCCGATGACGAAGCCTTGCGAATTCGCTGGATCAACACCGGCATTCTCGTTGCAGACGCCATGGCGCTGCGCCGCTGGGTCGGCAAGATCGGCACCGGCAACGCCCAAGGCGAGTACTACCTGACGGATATTTTCGCGTTGGCTGCCGCCGAGTTCACGCCAGCGGCCTGTGTGCGGGTCGCCGATTCCGTCGAAACGGAGGGCGCGAACGACGCCTGGCAGCTGGCGCAACTCGAGCGCGCTTACCAACTACGCATGGCCCGAACGTTGGCGGAGCAGGGCGTGCGCTTCGCCGATCCGGCGCGCTTCGACCAGCGCGGCAGCGTCGTCGTCGGGCAGGATGTCGAGATCGATGTCGGTGTGATCCTCGAAGGCCGTGTCGTACTCGGTGCCGGCGTGCGCGTTGGCCCGTTCTGCCGGCTACGCAATGTCGTGCTCGGCGCGAATACGATCGTGCATGCGCATTGCGATCTCGATGGCGTCGCTGCCGGCGATGCTTGCAGTATCGGGCCCTTCGCGCGTCTTCGTCCCGACACCATTCTTTCCGGGCACGTGCACGTCGGCAACTTCGTCGAAACCAAGAAAACCCGGATCGGCGACGGCTCGAAGGCCAACCACCTCAGTTACCTCGGCGATGCTGAGATCGGCACCGGCGTGAACATCGGCGCCGGCACCATCACCTGCAACTACGACGGCGTGAACAAATTCACCACCACGATTGAAGATCGTGTTTTCATTGGTTCGAATTCTTCGCTGGTGGCGCCCGTGGTTATCGGTGAAGACGCCACCATCGGCGCCGGCTCGGTGATCACCAAGGATGCACCGCCGGGCCAGCTCACCGTCGCGCGCGGCCATCAAATCAGCGTGACGGGATGGCGACGGCCGGTAAAAAAACCACCCTGATCGGTTTGGCCGTGCGCAGTGTCTCGGCGGCGTGTCGGGCGTAGTAGGACAGGTCCATGGCGCTACTCTACTGCGGCAGGACCATCGCCACCATCAGGCCACCGCCATCGCGGTTGCCCAGGCTGATCCGGCCGCCGTGCGCTTCGGCGATCTCGCGTGCTAGCGCCAACCCGAGGCCGGTGCCGTTGCGCTTGGTCGAATAGAAAGGCACCAGCGCATTGGCCAGCACGGCCTCGCCCATGCCGGCGCCGCGATCGAGGATTTCGATGCGCACATGCGGTGCATGCTGGCGAATCCGCAACTGCACATGCTCTGCCGGCGAACCGGATTCGTGCGCGTTCTTGAGCAGATTGATCAGCGCTTGTTCCATCTGCGCGCGATCGAAGCGCACAGGCTCGGAGGGAAGTCCGCCATCGACGTCGAACACCACCTGGTTGCGCAAGCGGGCGATGAATTCGTTCCAGTCGATCGGTTCGGTATGCGGCAAGGGCAGCTTGGCGAAATGCGCGTAACCACGAATAAAGCCTTCCAGATGCCGTGCGCGCTCTTCGATTGTGGCGAATATTGTCGGCAGTTTTTCGTGCTGCCCACGACGCAGCAATTCCGCGCCAGAGTGCGCCAGGGAGGCCACCGGTGCCAGCGAATTATTGAGCTCATGGCTGATGACACGGATGACTTTCTTCCAGGTCTGCACTTCCTGCCGGCGCAGCTCGACGGTGATCTGCCGCAGCAGCAACAATTCGTGGGCGCGGCCATTGAGCCGGAAACGACGGCGCGCCAGGTGGTAAATTTCCTCGGAGTCGTCTTCGCCAACCGAGAACAGCCCGTCGCCGCCGCGGCCCAGTGCCTCGCGCAAGGGCGCCGCCGACTGCGCAAGCACGCTTGAAAGTGCCTGGCCTTCGAGTTTGCGGCCCTCATTGAGCAGTTTCCGGGCAGCGATATTGGCATAAACGATCGGCCCGTCGTCGGGTGTGGATTCGGCCACCAACATCATCGCCACCGGCGTGTTCTGCACCATCGTGTCGAGCAGCAACTCGCGTTGCGCCAGACCCAGGCGTTGTTCGCGCAGTACGTCCCCGAGTGCGTTGTGCGCAAAAACCAGGTCGCGTAATTCGTCGTTGCCGGGCCAGGCCAGCCCGAACGAATAATCGCCGTCGCGATAGCTGATCACCGAGCCGGACAACGCACGGAACAGCGACAGCATCGGCCGCAGTTGCGTTCGCGCCAACCATAAAGAAAAAACCAACGCGGCGAGCAGGCAGATTGCAGCGACCAGCCACGGGCTATCGGGGAGCAGGCGATCCAGCAACAGGGTCAGGCCAATGGCGAACACGGCCAGTGCGAACATCCAGAACGCATAGCGTGCCGCTAGGGAAATACGTCGTGGCATGCTCAGGGCCGGGCGATGCCGAGCCGCTCCATGCGTCGATACAGGGCCTGCCGGCTCAAGCCAAGATCGGTGGCGGCTTGCGCGACCACGCCGTTGGCGCGCAACAGTGCTCGATCAATCGCCTCGCGATCCGGCTCGTTGTCCAAGGGTGACTGCACTTCCGCAGCAATGGCGGGCAAGCCAAGATCGCTGGCTTCGATGCGCGATTTGGACGCCAGCAAGGCCGCGCGTTGCATCACGTTCTTGAGTTCGCGCACGTTGCCTGGCCAGCGGTGTCGTTGCAATGCCGCCCGCGCGCTTTCGCCGAGCGACTTGTCTGCGGCGAGAAAATGCACCGCCAGCGGCAGGATGTCGCCGGGTCGTTCGGCCAACGGCGGCAGCCGCAACTCGATCACGTTGAGGCGATAGTACAGATCCTCGCGAAACGTTCCGGTGCGGATCATCGCTGGCAGGTCGGCATTGGTGGCGCTGATCACCCGCACTTTGACTTGCCGTTCCTTGTTCGAGCCCAGGCGCTCGAAGCGCCCGGTTTCAAGCACGCGCAGAAGCTTCATTTGCCCCGCTAACGGCAGGTTGCCGATTTCATCGAGGAACAACGTACCGCCATCGGCCGCTTCGAATTTTCCTTCGCGTGCCTTGCTTGCTCCCGTGTAGGCGCCGACGTCGGCGCCAAACAATTCGGCCTCGATCAGCTCCGAGGGCAGGGCGCCGCAATTGAGCGTGACGAAAGGTCCGTTTTTCACCACCGAATTGGCTTGGATAATCTCGGCGATGCGCTCCTTGCCGACGCCGTTGGGCCCCGAAATCAGCACCGGCACCTCGCTGCGCGCGACCTGGCAGGCCAGGCTCAGCACGCGTTCGGTGGCTGGATCGCTCCAGATGACGCCGCGCAGATCGTAGTTGTTTTCGAGTTCGCGCCGCTGCCGGTGCTCGCGCTGCACGCGTTTTTGCAATTCGCGATTGGCTTGGCCGAGTTCAATCAGGTTGGCGACGGTCGCCAGCAGGCGGCGATCGTCCCAAGGTTTAGCGAGGTAATCTGCAGCACCGGCCTTGACCAGATCCACGGCGGCATCGAGATGTGTCCATGCCGTCAACAAGATCACCGGTAGATCCGGGTGGCGCCTGCGGATTTCGCCAAACAGGGCCACGCCTTCTTCGCCAGAGGTAGTATCGGCGGCGAAGTTCATGTCCTGCACGACCAGATCGACATCGTGCTGTTCCAGAATCGCCAGGCCTTGTTCGGGCGATAGCGCGCGCAAGGTGTCGATCTCGTGCAACGAAAACAGCACCTCCAGCGCAGTCGCGACGGTGGGGTTGTCGTCGATGATCAGGATCGTGGCGGCAGACGCGTTCGGCATCCCCCTAGCGTACCGTCAGGCGCTGCGCGTGGCGATGGCCGGCGAAATGCTCGCCGCCCGCCAGGCTGGACCGTAGACTGCCAGTACGCCGAGTAGCCAAAGCACGACCGCCCCGGCCGCGAGGTAGCCCATCGGCAGCTTGGCGAGTTCCAACTGGCTGACCAGCAACTGGTTGAGTGCGACCGCGAACACCAGGCCGGCAACGATGCCGCCAGTGGTAATCATCACGTTCTCGGTGACGAAGTAGCACAGCACGTCGATGCGTCGGGCGCCGAGCGCGCGGCGTACGCCGATCTGTTTACGCCGTTGATTCACCCATAGCGTGGCCATGCCGACGATGCCGCTGGCGGTGACCAGGAGCAGTAGGACAGTTACGACGATCAACATCCAGGCCACGGCGCGATCGTCGCGATAGAGATCGAAGCGGTCCTTGTCCATGGTCTGGTTATTCACCACCAGCTGGTCCGGGATGGCCTTGAGCAGCGCTGCTTCGGCGTCCTTCATTACCCGATCGCGTTGGCCGGGTTCGGTTCGTACCGCGAACAATGAATAACTATCCATTCGTCGCGCCGCAAGGATGGTGGAGAGCTCGCCACGCTCGCCGACGCTTGCCCATGGCGTCTGCAGGCGCTCGACCACGCCGGCAATCTGGATGGGCTGGGCATCGGAACCAATGCCGATGTACAGGGTTTTGCCGACGGCGCTAGCGCCAGGAAACAGTTTGATCGCCAAGGCTTGGGTGATGATCGCAACCCGGCCAAGGTCCTGGCTTTTTTCAGGATCGATCGTTTCGACGTCGCCGGCATTGAAATCGCGGCCTTCAATCAGTTTCAGGCCAAAGGTCTTGACCATCGAATCCGGGCCGAAATATAGCGCCGTATCCGTGGTCGTCTCGGTCTGTTTTGGGCTGAGCGAGAGTCCCATGTTCCAGCCGGATTGCGACAAAGGTGTCTGGTTGGTCCAGGCGATCGAGGCCACGCCAGGAACGGACCGCAGGATCTCGGCGTTGCGCTGCTGCAAGTCGAGCTTGGCTTCGGCGGAGTCGAGGTTTTTCAAAGGCGCTAGCGTTATCCGAAACAGGCTGGCCTCCTCGGCAACGCCGCTGGGGCGCGCCGCCAGGGCCAGACGATCACGAATGATGTACAGCGCGTTGGCAACAATCGCCAGGCTCAGCGCAACTTGCGCGGCGATCAACACGGCGCCGGTCTTGTTGCGCAAAAGCGCGGAAAAAATCGGGCGGATTTCCATTGCGAGCTCCTTATTGCGTTTTCAGTTGCAAGGCCGGGGTCACCAGGCAGGCGCGCCAGGTCGGCAACAAGCCAGCGAAAATACTGGCGACGATAGACAGTCCGAGCGTGGTAGCCAGCATCGCCCAGTCCATTTTCGCCACGGCAGCCATAGATTCCGATTGCAGTGAAATCAGCCATAGGCCGCCGAAACTCAGGATCAGGCCGAGCAGGCCACCGACCAGGCCGATCACCGTGGCTTCAATCAGGAATTGCTGGAACACATCGCGCTTGGTGGCGCCAAGCGCGCGACGCACACCGACTTCTCCGGCGCGTGCCGAGAACTTCGCCAACAACAGGCCGACGGTATTGACGAGGCAGACGAGCAGGAAGCCGAACGCCAGCCAGGTGGAGAGTTTCGCATCCTTGCTGACCACGCCAAGATGCTGCATCCACTCCATCACGTTCTGAAGCCGGACATTGATCGGGCGCGGAAAGCGACCGAGTTTTTTCTGATCGGTAACGTACGCGGCCAGGTAGTCCTTGAGCATGGCCTGATCGCCGGCACTCTTGCCCTCGAACCAGAACTGGATCCAGTCGCACTCGGATTTTATCCAGCCCTGGTAACCCGGCTCCTTGGGGCCTTCGCCATTGCAATTGTTGCTGCCATTGTTGCTCAACTCGTGGCGCACCGCGGTCTGGAACGGGATGAAGACTTCGTCCGAACCGGTGAAGCTGCCGCCATTGCCATTGATCAGGCGGTAGTAGCGCGGCAGCGGCTTCCAGTTGTTGACCACGCCCACCACTTGCCATTGGGTATTTTCCATCTGCAAGTACTTGCCAACCGGGTTGATCTTGCCGAACAACTTCTCGCTGGTATCGCGATTGAGCACAACAACATCGGCCTTGGACGTTTCCGCATCAGCGCCCCAGGCGCCGCCATACAGGAACGGCACTTCGAACATAGCGAAGAAATCGCGCGTCGGGGCGACGCCCTGGACCAGGAACGGCGGCAAGTCCGGGCGACCCGACTCGATTGCCGTGCCGATGCCATAAACAGCGGTCCGCCGCAGGCCTTGGCCGCTGGCCAGAAGATTGATCGCATCGGTGTAATTCATCTGGTCGCTGGGTTCATCGCCGGCGGCATAACCGGCCAGCGGCGCGGTGTCCATGCGCGGCACGAACAAGCGATCACTCTTGCCCGGGATCGGATCGCCGGACATCACATAGAGCACGGTGAAGGTGGCCATGCTGGCGGCCACTCCGACCGCCAGCGTGAGTACCATCAATGCAGTCAGCACCGGATTTCGGCGCAAGCTGCGCAGGCCGAGCGTGAAGTAATAGCGGAACATGGCGATCTCCTCAGGCGTGGGCGGCGACGGCCGCCAACGAAGCGGCGGTTTCGCGCATCAGGTCGGAGACCTGGCCGTCGATGATGTGTACGTTGCGCTGGGCGCGCGCCGCCAATTCCGGATCATGGGTGACCATCAGGATGGTGGTGCCTTGCGAATTGATGTCTTCGAGCAGTTCCATCACGCCGCGTGCCATCTGCGAATCGAGGTTGCCGGTGGGTTCGTCGGCGAGCAGCAGGCGCGGCGTACCAGCCAGCGCGCGGGCGATCGCCACGCGTTGCTGCTGGCCTCCGGACAACTCGGCCGGATAGTGCTTCATGCGCGAGGCCAGGCCGACGCGGCCGAGCGAATCCTCGATCCGGCGCCGGCGTTCGGCACTGTCGAAGCCACGATAGCGTAGCGGCACGTCAACATTGTCGAACAGGTTCAGGTCGGGAATCAGATTGAATCCCTGAAAGATGAAACCGAGTTTCTCATTGCGAAGTTTGCTACGCGCATTGTCGTCCATGCCCTTGACGTTGACGCCGTCGAGGAAATAGTCGCCGCCGGAGAATTCCTCAAGCAGGCCGGCGATATTGAGGAAGGTCGTCTTGCCCGAACCCGACGGTCCGGTGACGGCAACGAATTCGCCTTCTTTCACATGGATGTCGAATCCACGCAAGGCGTGGGTTTCGATCATGTGGGTGCGATAAACCTTGCTGAGGTTGGTCATGCGAAGCATTGCGGCGGCTCCTGGTGGGTGCGAGTGTTCGTGGTCGATGGGTTGGCGATCAATGGTTGATGGAAACGCGTTGCGCATTCTCGAAGGCATCGGTGCCGGCGATAACCACGTGGTCCCCGACCTTGAGTCCAGACAGGATTTCCACCGCGCTCACGCTGGTGGCGCCGAGTTGCACCGGCTGGCGTACGGCGATGCTGCCGTCCATGACGTAGGCGAAACGCCCGCCCAGGTCTTCGACGAAGGAGCCGCGTGGCAGCATGACCACGTTCGGTTTTTCCTCGATCAGGATGCGCGCGGTCACGCGCTGGTTCTGGCGCAGCCCGGCCGGTTGCGCGCCTTCGAAACGCACGCGCGCCAATACCTGGTGGTTGACCACTTCTGGCGAAAGTGCGGACAGCTTGCCGTTTGTATTGGCTGTCCCGATGTTGACCTCGGCGCTCATGCCGAGGCCGATGTCGTCGGCGTAGCTTTCCGGGATTTCGAGTTCCACTTCGAGCTGCGACAGATCGACGACGGTCATCAATGCTGTGTTTGCCGCCACCACCGCGCGATCGGCCACCGACAGGGTTCCGATGACGCCATTCACCGGCGCACGCACGTTCAATTCATCGACCCGGCGCTGGACATCGGCCAACACCAGGCGTTGCCGCTGCAATAGGCTGAGTTTTGTTTTCAGCTCCAGGCCGACATCGGTGATTTCCAGGCCCGATGCCTGGCCGGCTTGCTTGCTGCGGATCTCGGCGGACTTGAGTGCGTCTTGTGCGCGCAGGTAATCGATTTCGGAAATCGCACCGGCCTGGTAACCGCGTTGGCTGCGCTGAAGCAAGCGCTCGGCGCCAAGGCGGGCCACTTCGGCTTCGTCGGCATCGCGACGTGCGATCAGTTTCTGCTTCTCGGAGAGAATGCGCTGACGTGCCACTTCCGATTCGATCTGCTCCAGGTTCGATTGCTCGCGAGCCAGTTGATTGCTCAGGTCGGGCGAGTCGAGCACGGCCAAGAGGTCGCCTTTTCTTACCGTATCGCCAGCATGGATTTTCAAGGTCACGGTTGCTGCCGCCGGCGCGTACAGGGTCGGGCTCACTGCAGCCACCACGCGGCCGTTCACGGCGGCATCGCGCACCAGGGTGCCGCGGGTCACTTCGGCAATGCGCAGGCGCGAGGCATCGACCGAACGTTCGTTGCCCAACCAGCGCGATACCAGCAGAACCACCAGCAAGATACCGACCACGACTGCAGCGATCCAGGCATGACGCTTCTTGCCAGTCTGGCCGGGGATCGGGTTGAGCGGGCGGTCCTGTGCGGAGGTGTCCTGGATCATGATTGGCTCTCTGGTGAGAGTGTGTGAAAAGCAGATTCCATGCCAACTACAGCCTCTTGAAAATAAAGGATATTCCTTCCCGTTTTTAGCGTCCGGGGTGTCCGACGGGTGTCCGCGCGCTTGTACTCGGTGGGTCGGGCCGGCATTCGCGGTAAAATCGCCAACCCCTCAAGAGGCCAGACTATGTGCGGAATCGTCGGGGCAATTGCCCAGCGGGATGTGGTGCCATTCCTGGTCGATGGCCTCAAGCGCCTGGAGTATCGGGGCTACGACTCCGCAGGCTTGGCGGTGTTGTCGGATGAATTGCGGCGCGTACGCCGCACCGGTCGCGTCGTGGAAATGGAAGGCGCAGCCTTGGCCGAAGGGCTGCACGGTTTTGTCGGTATCGGTCACACGCGCTGGGCCACGCACGGCGGCGTCACCGAAGGTAATGCCCACCCACACATCAGCGATGGCGAGCTGGCGCTGGTGCACAACGGCATCATCGAAAACCACGAAGAGCAGCGCGAGCGCTTGCGCGATCTGGGCTACACGTTCGAATCGCAAACCGATTCCGAAGTGATCGCGCACTTGATCCAGCATTACCTCAAGACCGAAGGCGACCTGCTGCATGCCACCCAGAAAGCGGTACGCGAACTCACTGGCGCCTATGCCATCGCCGTAGTCAGTCAGCGCGAACCGAACCGCTTCGTCGCCGCGCGCATGGGCTGCCCCTTGCTGGTGGGCTTGGGCGAGGGTGAGAACTTCGTTGCTTCCGATGTTTCGGCGGTGGTTTCAACCACGCGCAAAGTGATCTTTCTCGAAGAA
The DNA here is from genome assembly GCA_025356635.1 of Gammaproteobacteria bacterium. Lineage (GTDB taxonomy): Bacteria > Pseudomonadota > Gammaproteobacteria > Xanthomonadales > Xanthomonadaceae > Arenimonas. The sequence goes on along the minus strand of JANXRY010000007.1, from coordinate 19,129 downwards.
GGCGATGTCGCCGACCTGCATTTGCAGCACGTGGACATCTACGATGCCAAGGGCACGCGGGTCGAGCGCATGGCGCACGTTTCCGATGTATCGCTGGCCTCGCTCGAACTGGGGCCGTTCGACCATTTCATGCAGAAGGAAATTCACGAGCAGCCGCGCGCGATCGCCGACACCATCGAACCGGTGATCGCGGAGGGTTTCTCGACCCATTTGTTCGGCGCCGACGCCAACGTGTTGATGGACGATATCGAGGGCGTACAGATCCTGGCCTGCGGCACCAGTTATTACGCCGGCTTGACCGCGCGTTATTGGATCGAGGCGATCGCCGGGCTGCCATGCAGCGTCGAGATCGCCAGCGAATACCGTTATCGGGCGGCCTATGCCAACCCGAAGAACCTGATCGTCACCATTTCCCAGTCCGGCGAAACGCTGGACACGATGGAGGCGCTGAAATACGCCAAGTCGCTCGGCCACGCAAAGACGCTATCGATCTGCAATGTGCCGGAAAGTGCCATCCCGCGCGCCAGTGCGATGGTGTTCTACACGCGCGCCGGTGCCGAGATCGGCGTCGCCTCAACCAAGGCCTTCACCACCCAGCTGATTGCACTGTTCGCGTTGACCGGCACGCTGGCCAAGTTGCAAGGTCGGCTTGATGCCGCGAAAGAGCACGAATTCCTCGAAGCGCTAAGGCATCTGCCCGGTAGCGTGCAGCACGCGCTCAACCTAGAACCGCAAATCGCAGCCTGGGCCGACAAGTTCGCGCCCAAGCAGCATGCTTTGTTCCTGGGCCGCGGCCTGCATTACCCGATCGCATTGGAGGGCGCGCTCAAGCTCAAGGAGATTTCCTATATCCACGCCGAGGCGTATCCGGCCGGCGAGCTCAAGCACGGCCCGCTGGCCTTGGTCGATGCCGACATGCCGGTGGTGGTGATCGCGCCGAACGACACGCTGCTGGAAAAAGTGAAATCGAACATGCAGGAAGTCCGCGCCCGTGGCGGCGAATTATTCGTATTCGCCGATGCCGACAGCCACTTTCGCGATTCCGATGGCGTGCATGTGATTCGCACGCCGCGCCATGTCGGTTTGCTCAGCCCGGTGGTGCATGCAATCCCGGTGCAACTGCTCGCTTATCGCACCGCGCTCAAGCGCGGCACCGACGTCGACAAGCCACGCAATCTGGCCAAGTCGGTTACGGTGGAATAATGCGGATCTGCATCTACGCCGCGTCCAGCGCCCAGGTGGCGCCGCATTTCTTCGCCGCCGCGCGCACTCTCGGCGAATCCCTGGCATCGGCCGGCCACACCATCGTCTACGGCGGCGGTTCGCACGGCTTGATGGGTGCGCTGGCCGACGGCGCCTTGGCCCGGGATGGCGAAGTGATCGGCATCATTCCCAAATTCATGGCCGACCTGGAATGGGGTCATCCCGGGTTGACGCAACTCGATCTGGTCGAGGACATGCGCGAACGCAAGCACAAATTGCTTGCGGGCGCGGATGCGGTGATAGCGTTGCCCGGTGGTTGCGGCACGCTGGAGGAATTGTTCGAAGCGATCACGCTCAAACGCCTGGGCCTGTACTTCAATCCGATCCTGTTGTTGAATATCGCTGGATTCTATTCGCCATTGCAGGCTTTCCTGGAACAGGTGATCGCCGGGAAATTCATGAGCTCCGACCATGCGGCGATGTGGTCGGTCGTCGATGCCGTAACTGAAGTGTTGCCGACGATCCGGGCAACGCCGCCGTGGCGCGAAGACGCCCGTGACTACGCGGTGGTGCGCTAGTTGTCCTGGCCGGCGTCCGGGTTGTCGAACCCAAAATCGGGTTCAAGCGTCGAGGCTTCTTCCGCTTCCATGTGCGTTGTCGTCACCGGCGAGGCCACCGGCATACGCTTGTACTTGGGTTGCGGCAGCAAGGCAACGGCAGCATTGGCGGCGATGATCAACTCGCTGCGGCGAGCTTCCGGGATCTCCTGCCAGTGGCAGCCGAGGATCGCGCCTTCCATGGCGTAGAGCAGGTTGAGGCTGGGCTTGAAGCCGGCGCGCTTGATGCGCACGTAGGCGGACAGCGAGCCAGTGGTTTTCAATTCTTCGAGTGTGCGGATGCCGGTCTGGCGTAGCCAGGCCATGCTCTTGGGGCCGATGTTCTTGATCTTCTCGCCGCTCATGCGAGCGACGCCAGGAAGAGTCCGGCGAGTGTTTCCAGTCCATGCTGATCGTCTTCGTCGAAACGATCGCGCACCGGGCTGTCGAAGTCGAAGACACCGATCAACGACGCACCCAGGAATAGCGGCACGACGAGCTCGGAACGCGAGGCCGAATCGCAGGGAATATGGCCGGGGAAAGCGTCGACATCGGCCACGCGCTGGGTTTTTCGGGTTACCGCGGCAGTGCCGCAAACACCACGACCGAGTGCAATCCGCACGCAGGCCGGCTGGCCCTGGAACGGACCGACCACGAGTTCATCGCCGTCCCAGAAATAGAAGCCGACCCAGTTCAGGTCGGGCAGGGAATGGAAGACCAGCGCCGACAGGTTGGCGGCATTGGCGATGCGGTCGCGCTCGCCGTGCAGCAGGCCGCGCGCCTGCTCGGCGAGCTGGTCGTATTGCTCGGCCTTGTTGCCGGTCAGGTGGCTGCTGGCGAACATGGGCGGCATGGAAGTCCAGGACAGCGGGCGGCCAGTGTACCGCTGCCGCCGGTGCGATGCCCGGTTCGAAAATCCTGCCTGCTACCATCGGCGCCATGGCGCGAGATCTTTTCATCACCGGCACGGACACGGGAGTCGGCAAGACGCAGGTGAGCGTCGCTTTCCTGCACGCGCTGCGCGCGCGCGGCTTGCGCGCGATTGGTATGAAGCCGGTCGCCAGTGGCTGCCACTGGACGCCCGAGGGCTGGCGAAATGAGGATGCGCTGGCGCTGCTCGAAGCGAGCGATCCACGCCCGGCGTATGCGCTGGTCAATCCCTTCGCATTGACCACGCCGACCGCACCGACCATTGCCGCGCAGAAGGCCGGTGTCGTGGTGGAATTGCCGCCGATCCTCGCCGCCTATCGTTCGCTGCGTCAACAGGCAGAGAGCGTGGTCGTGGAAGGCGTCGGCGGCTGGCTGGCGCCGCTGGCGGAGGGCATCGAGCAAGCCGACCTGGTGCGTGCATTCGATCTCGATCTGGTGTTAGTGGTCGCCATGCGCCTGGGCTGCCTCAACCACGCGCGCCTGACCGCCCGCGCGATCGCCGGGGATCGTTGCCGGCTGGTGGGATGGGTGGCCAACGGCGTGGCTGAGCCGTTGGACTTCGCCGATGAATATTTCGTGGCCCTGCAACAGCACCTGGCCGTACCTTGCCTGGGTAGAATTCCGTTCCTGCCCACCGCAAGCGCACCTGAACTTGCTTCCTTGCTGTCGTTGCCGGCCTGACAACCCAGACTTTTGGCAGGGGTGACGTCCGTCAAAATTGCTAGACTGGCCGGAAGAAATCTGTTTTTTTGCCGGGAAGGTCGCATGCATCAGCTCACACGATTGGCACCCCTCGCGGCGCTGTTGTTGGTCGCCTGCAGCGCATCCGAACCCGATGCAGGCGGGCCGCCTGGCGGTATGCCGCCGATGACGGTCGAGACTGCCAAGGTCGAATTGCAATCACTGTCGGCCGGTTTCGAAGCGGTGGGCAGTTTGCGTGCCGACGAGTCGGTGGTCGTGCGTCCGGAAGTGGCCGGTCGCGTGGCGAAGATCCATTTCGCCGAGGGCAGCCACGTCAATGCCGGCCAGGCCTTGTTCGAACTCGACGACAGCCAGGCTTCGGCGGCTGTCAATGAAGCGGCGGCGAATCTGCACAACAGCCAGCGCGTCGTCGATCGCGCCCGCGATTTGGTGGCGCAGAAACTGATTTCGCAATCGGACGCGGACAAAGCCATCGCCCAGCTCGGTGTTGACCAGGCGCGGGTAGCCTCGGCGCGCGCCGCGTTGGCGAAGATGACCTTGAGCGCTCCGTTCGCCGGCCAGATCGGCCTGCGCAGCGTGAGCGTCGGCGAGTTCGTCAACGTTGGCCAGGATCTGGTGACGCTGGTGCAACTGGATCCGATCGAAGCGGATTTCAGCGTGCCGGAAACCCTGCTTTCGCAATTGAGCAAGGGCCAGAAACTCACGCTTGAAGTCGATGCGTTTCCCGGCAAGACCTTCGGCGGGCAGGTACTCGCGATCGACCCGGTGGTCGACGCCAACAGCCGCAGCATCCGCCTGCGCGCGCAAGTCCCCAATCCCGATTCGAAGCTCATGCCCGGCCAGTTCGCGCGCCTGCAACTGGCGGCGACTGGCGACAGCGGCGAAGCGCTGCTGGTTCCGGAGCAGGCCTTGATGCAGGACGGTGATGGTCGTTATGTCTACACGGTGGTCGCGGGCAAGGCGAAGAAGACGACGGTGAAGACCGGCCGGCGCGTGCCCGGACAGGTCGAGGTCGTCGAAGGCCTGAAGGCTGGCGATGTCGTCATCACTGCTGGCCAAGCGAAGCCGATGATGCACGAAGGTGCCGCCGTGGCGACTACGCCTGCCGGCAAGGGCGGCTAAGCCGCCATGGTGCTCTCCGATATTTCGATCCGCCGCCCGGTCTTTGCGATCGTCATCAACCTGGTGGTGGTGCTGGTTGGCCTGATCAGCTACCAGCGGCTTGCGGTGCGACTGGTTCCGAAAGTCGACGAGCCGGTAGTCACGGTCAACACCACTTACCCGGGCGCCAGTGCGCAAGTGATCGAAACCCAGATCACCAAGCCGATCGAGGACGCGCTGTCAGGCATCGAGGGCATCGAATTCATCCAGTCGGTCAGTCGCGAGCAGAACAGCCAGGTCACGATCAGCTTCCGCCTCGACCGTGACCCCGATGCCGCTGCCGCCGATGTTCGCGACCGGGTCAGCCAAGCTCGCCAGTTCCTGCCTGACCAGGCCAAGCCACCGATCATCCAGAAGCAGGAAGCCGACGCACAACCGATCATCTACTTGGCGTTTTCTTCCGATCGCCACCCGCAGGTCGAGATCGCCGATGTCGCCACGCGTCTGGTGAAGGACCGTGTGCAAACCATTTCCGGCGTGGCCCAGGCGCAGGTCTACAGCAGCACCTATGCCATGCGCGTGTGGTTGCAGCCGCAGCGGCTGGCCGGATTCGGCCTGACCCCGGCCGATGTCGAGAATGCGTTGAGCCGGCAAAATGTCGAGATTCCCGCCGGTCGCGTCGAAAGCTCGCAGCGCGAGTTCACCGTGCTCTCCGAGACCGACCTGAAGACGCCGGAACAATTCGGCGCGATCATCCTCGGCAGCGTCAACGGTTATCTGGTGCGCCTGCGCGATGTCGCCAAGGTCGAGCTGGGGCAACAGGAAGACCGCTTCCGCGCACGCTTCCGCGGCAAGCCGGCGGTGCCGCTGGGCATCGTCAAGCAGGCCACCGCCAATCCGCTGGAAATTTCCCAAGCGCTGAAAAAGATGCTGCCGGAGATCCAGCGCACCCTGCCCGAAGGCATGAAGGTCGAGATCGCCTACGACACCACCGTCTTCATCGAGAAGTCGATCGAGGAGGTCTACAAGACTGTCGGTGAAGCGATCGCGCTGGTGGTGCTGGTGATCTTCCTGTTCCTGCGCAGCTGGCGCGCGGTGCTGGTGCCGATCGTCACCATCCCGGTGTCGCTGGTTGGTGCGTTCGGCCTGATGTACGCCTTCGGATTCACGATCAATACCTTGACCCTGCTGGCGATGGTGCTGGCGATCGGCCTGGTGGTGGACGACGCGATCGTGATGCTGGAGAACATCTACCGGCACATCGAGGAAGGCATGGCGCCGATGGACGCGGCCTTCGCGGGTAGCAAGGAAATTGGTTTTGCGATCATCGCGATGACCCTGACCCTGACCGCTGTGTACGTGCCCTTGGCATTCTCGACCGGCCATACCGGCAAGCTGTTTGTCGAATTCGCGCTGACCCTGGCCGGCGCTGTGCTGGTGTCGGGTTTCACAGCGCTAAGCCTGTCGCCGATGATGGGTTCGCGGCTGCTGCGCAACGAAAGCAAGCATGGCCGCTTCTTCGAGATCGGCGAGAGCGTACTGCGTTGGCTGGACAGCACCTACCGTGGCGTGCTGACTCTGGCGTTGAAATCAAGGGCCTGGGTCGTGGGCGGCGCGGGCGTGATTTTCCTTCTTGCCCTATTCCTGTTGCTGGGATTGCCTCGGCCGATCGTTCCCGCGTTCGCGCAGGACTGGAAAGCGCTGAAGGGATTGCCCGACGAGTTGGCGCCCAAGGAAGACCAGGGCTTCATCATGGGCTTCGGTATCGCGCCACAGGGCGCGACGGTCGAATACACCGACAAGTATGCCCGCCAAATCGAGGGCATCCTGGAACGGACCGCGGGCGTCGAAGGCGTGTTCCAGATCGTCGGCTTTCCGGATATCACGACGACGATCGGCTTCGCGCTGCTCAAGGACTGGAGCCAGCGGACGGTTCCCGCTGAAGACATGAAGGGCATGTTATTCGGGCAGTTCATGGGCGTGCCCGGGGTGATGGCGTTTCCGGTGACGCCAGATCCGCTCGGTCAGCAGGGTTTCGGCCAGCCGGTCAGCTTCGTGGTCGAGAGCACCGGCACCTGGGAAGACCTGCAGAGCATTGTCGGCAAGATGATGGCCAAGATGGCGACCAACCCGAAGCTGACCAATCCCGACAGCGACCTCAAGCTCGACAAACCGCAGTTGAAGGTGACGGTGAATCGCGACAAGGTCGCTACCATTGGCAGCAATGTCGACACCGTCGGCCATACCCTGGAGACCTTGCTCGGCGGCCGCAATGTCACCCGCTTCAAGAAGGGCACTGAACAATACGATGTGATCGTGCAGGTCGAGGACGCGTCGCGGCGCACGCCCGGGGACGTCAGCAATATCTTCGTGCGCGCCGGCGACGGCCAGATGGTGCAGCTGGCCAACCTGGTCGACGTGCAGGAAACGGTGGCGGCCAAGGAACTCAACCACTTCAACAAACTGCGCGCCGCGACCATCAGCGTCGGCCTCGCACCGGGTTATTCGCAGGGCGAGGCCTTGGCCTGGATGGAAAAGACCCTGCACGAAGTGGCGCCGGATGCGCTCTACGATTTGTCCGGACAAAGCCGCGAGTTCGCAGAGTCGTCCAACGATTTCAAACTGATCTTCGGTCTGGCGATCGTCTTCATTTACCTGGTACTTGCGGCGCAATTTGAAAGCTGGATCGATCCGCTGGTGATCCTGCTGGCGGTGCCGCTGGCAGCGTTTGGCGCTTTCCTGGCCCTGAAGCTGACTGGCGGCAGCTGGAACATCTACACCAAGATCGGCATCGTCACCTTGGTCGGCCTGATCGCCAAGCACGGCATCCTGATCGTCGAATTCTCCAACCAGTTGCAGCTCAAAGGCGAGAGCAAGTTCAACGCGGTGCTCGATGCCGCCGCGCGCCGCTTGCGCCCGATCCTGATGACGACCGGCGCCATGGTGCTGGGTGCCGTGCCGTTGGCGATGGCCCACGGCGCCGGTGCCGAAGCGCGCAATCAGTTAGGCATGGTGATCGTCGGCGGCATGGGCATCGGCACTTTCTTCACCCTGTTCGTGGTGCCGTGCGTCTACCTGCTGATTGCCCGCGACCATCGCGCCAGCGGCGCCTGATCGGAGCTGCTTCAGTTGCCGCGGTAGCGGCAGCCAGACGTACAGGTTTCGTGCACCACGATTTCCGACAGCGCCGGCAACTGCGGCTTGAGCTGTTGCCAAATCCAGATCGCGAGGTTTTCGCTGGTCGGATTGTCCAGCCCCGGAACGTCGTTGAGGTAGTGGTGGTCGAGCTGGTCGTGGATCGGCGCGAACAACTGCTTGATCTCGGCGAAGTCCATGATCCAGCCGGTGCCCGGATCCGGCGTGCCCGCCACGTGTAACTCCACCGCGAAGGAATGCCCGTGCAGGCGCGCGCATTTGTGCCCGGCCGGAACATTCGGCAAGCGGTGCGCCGCTTCGATGCGGAAGACTTTGAAGATATCCATGCGCCGATTGTAACCGCGTCCGACCAATCGTCCGCGCTTGACCCGGATCAGGGCGGGCAACGGCTGCCCGGGCGACACTGCCGGCGATGGCCGAGCGATTTTCCGCGTGGCAATGTGTCGGTTGCGGCCGCATCGACGGGCCGCGGCCGTGCGTCGGGATCTGCCAGGATCGCCGGGTCGAGTTGATCGACGCGCAGGACCTCGAGCAGGCACAAGCGCGCATCGCCGCCCTGGAACAATTGTTGCGCTTGTTCGTGCATACCACGCCGCGCACCGGCGAGTGGGAGCGCAGTTACCGTTGGTTCCAGGAGGCGGCGCGATCTCTACTGGCAAGCTAGGCTCTACTTGTCTCCCGGTGTTTGCGCCTTGACTTGCGTCAGTGCGGGTCGATTAGGGCCGGTGTGCAATGCCGGCCATGCCGAACTCCCTTCCCATGGCATCGCAGGCCGCGCTAGGCGGTGTTCGCAGCTTGATCGACGGCGTCGACGACGGCCTGCTGTTCCTGTTCGCCGGCCGCCGGCGCCTGGTTTCGCTGGCAGCGGAGATCAAGCAACGGGCAGGTCACGGCGGTCGAAACCTCGACCGCGAACAGGCGGTCTGCGATCGCGCCCGCTGGATCGGCCAGCGTCTGGGCGTGCCGCCAGCCAGCAGCGAGCGCCTGATGGCTGCCCTGATCGCCGACGCCCATCGGCAGCAAGGGCTGAATCCAGGCGCGAGTACCGAGGCGTGCCCGCGGACTGATCTGGATCAGGGCAGGGACGACCGGGTTGGCGCCATGCTGGCGCCCTCCATGACCCCGTCTCCGTCCTTTCCGTCGGCCTCCGCCTGGCTGCGCTGGCTGCCGCCACCAAAGCGCTGGCGCCCATGGTTACGCCGGGTGCCCGCGCCGTGGCAAGCCCAGTGTCTTCAGGCCGCGATGCGCCACGTGCTCGCGGCGCCATTGGCCCAGGGCCACCTGGATCTGGTGGCAAACCGGCGGATCGGGATCGAAGTCGAGGATCTGGGCTTGCGCTGGGTCGTGCAGGTGCGTGACCGCAGGCTGGAGGTCAACGCATCCGATGAACCGGCGGAGGCGACCGTAAGGGGCTCGGCGACCGATCTGCTGCTGCTGGCCAGTCGTCGCGAGGATGCCGACACGCTTTTTTTCCAGCGTCGTCTGGTGCTGACCGGCGACGTCGAACTGGGTCTCACGACGCGCAATCTGCTCGATCAGTTGCCATGGCAGGACGTGCCGCTGGGCTTGCGCGTCCTGATGAGCCGTGGCGCCGGCCTACTGCAATCGGCGCGCGACGCCCATCGAATCGACCGCCAGCCGCGCTGACGGTGTTGCAGCGGATGCCACGGACGATCCCACCAATGACACGTCACGAAGAAGTGCCGCTGCCGGAATACAACGAACAGCTGGAACGCGACTACGCCGACCTGCGCGCTTGTCTTGAAACGCGGGTGCCGTGCCTGGAATGGCCGCTGCACCTGCCGTGGATCGATGCGATTCGTCACCTGAAGGCAAAGCGCGGCGCGGTCATCATGGCCCACAGCTACCAGGCGCCGGAGATCTTCCACGGTGTGGCGGACGTCACCGGCGACTCCCTGGCGCTCGCCCAGGCGGCAGTAACGTGCGAGGCGGAACTGATCGTGCTGTGCGGCGTGCACTTCATGGCCGAGACTGCCAAGATCCTCGCGCCGGAACGCACGGTGCTGATCCCCGACATGGACGCGGGTTGCTCGCTGGCGGCGTCGATCACGGCCGCGGACGTGCGTCGCCTGCGCGCGCTGCACCCAGGCGCGCCGGTGGTCAGTTATGTCAACACGAGCGCCGAGGTCAAGGCCGAATCTGACGCCTGCTGCACCTCCGCCAACGCCGTGCAGGTGGTGGAAGCGATGGGGAGCGACAAGGTGATCTTCCTGCCCGACCGCTACCTCGGCTCGTTCGTCGCCGCCCGCACGCAAGTCGAGCTCGTGTTGTGGAACGGCGCCTGCGAGGTGCACGAAACCTTCACCGCGGCGCAGGCGCGGCACGCGCGCGAACGTTTCGACGCTCGGCTGGTGGCGCACCCGGAATGCCCGCCGGACGTGCAGGCGGAGGCGGATTTCGTCGGTTCCACCAGCGCCATGGGCGCGTGGCTGGCCAAGGAGCGCCCGGCGCGAGTCGCCCTGATCACGGAATGCGCGATGGCCGACAACCTGCAGGCGCGCTTCCCCGACATCGAGTTCGTGCGCCCGTGCAACCTGTGCCCGCACATGAAGCGCATCACGCTGCCCAATATCTACGCGTGCCTGCGCGATCGCCGGTACGAAGTGCAAATTCCGGAGGCGGTGGCGAACGGCGCACGACGGGCGTTGGCGCGCATGCTCGCGGTCGGCCGGGGCGAACGCTTGTGAGCGCGGACAAACCGATCATCGTGGTGGGCGCGGGGATCGCCGGTCTGACGGCGGCCTTGTCGCTGGCGCCGCGGCCGGTCTGGCTGCTGTCGCGCACGCGCGACGGCAGCGATGGCGCGACGCCGATGGCGCAAGGCGGCATGGCGGCGGCACTGGCACCCGGCGACAGCCCGGTGCGGCACGCACGCGACACTCTTGCCGCCGGCGGCGACAACGACCGCGAAGCAGTGCGAATTCTCACCGAAGGCGCCGAGGATGCAGTGCGCTGGCTCGAGCGACTCGGCGTCGCCTTCGATCGCGACGCGGTCGGCTGGCAGTTCGCGCGCGAGGGTGGCCACGGCTGCGCGCGTGTGCTGCACGCCGGCGGCGACGCCACCGGCGGCCGCATCGCCCGCGTTCTGCAAGAGCAGGTCCGCCGCGCCGCGCACGTGCGTTGGCAACCGGACACCGACGTGGACGCGCTGTTGTGCCGCGGCGAGCGGGTGGTCGGCGTCGGCGCGCGCAAGCTCGGCGGCCTGCGCGAATCCATCACCGGCGCTGCCGTGCTGCTCGCTACCGGCGGTGTGGGAGGTCTGTTCGCAGCGACCAGCAACCCCGAGAGTGCGCAAGGCGCGGGCCTGGCGCTCGGGGCTGCCGCCGGCGCAGCCATGCGCGATCTGCCGCTGATGCAATTCCATCCCACCGCGCTCGCGGTCGACATGCCGGGCAGTCCGCGCCTGCCGTTGTTGACCGAAGCCTTGCGCGGCGCCGGCGCGGTGCTGCGCGATAGCGATGGTTGCGAAGTCATGCGTGGCGAGCATCCGATGGCGGACCTGGCGCCGCGCGACGTGGTGTCGCGGCGGATCTGGCGGCTGCAACAACAGGGCCGCTCCATCTTTCTCGATGCCACTGCGCTGCGCGTCGACTGGGAACAAGCATTCCCGACGGTGCTGGCCGCCTGCCGCAACGCAGGTTTGGATCCGCGCCGACAACCGCTGCCGGTCACGCCCGCGGCGCATTTCCATATGGGCGGGCTGGCGGTGGATCTGGATGGCGCGACCCGCGTGCCGGGGCTGTATGCGGTGGGCGAAGTGGCCTGCAATGGCGTGCACGGCAGCAATCGCCTCGCCAGCAACTCGCTGCTCGAAGGGGTGGTGTTCGGGCGCCGGCTTGCACAGATGCTGATGGCGACCGCGACGCCGTCGCCAGGGTGTGGCCGCGCACGTTGCTGCGCGCGCGCGCCGGCCGCGAATCGCGTCGGACTCGATCGCCTGCGCCGATGTCTGTGGCAAGGGCTGGGGCCGGTGCGCGACGGCCACGGGTTGCAGCGCGCGCAAGAACGCATTCGCGCCCTGTCATCGCTGGCACAAAGTTGGCAAGGCCTGCTCGCCCTCGATCTGCTCGACGCCGGGCAGCGCCTGGTGGTGAATCGCGGCGCGCATTTTCGATCCGATATTCCGGGCTAGGGCAGGGTCGGCAAGTCCATGCCCGATTCGCCGTGCCAGTAACCGTTACGCGCGCCCAGGCGCGGCGGCGGCGCCGAGCTGCGGATTGCGAGCGCGAAATGAGCGACCACCTGCTCCATGCCTTCGGCCTGTGGATACAGGCGCAACAGATCGATACTCAAAGTGCGCAGCTCGGCGATTTCCGGGCCGAGATCGCACACGTCTCGGCTTTGGATCTGAATACCGTTGATGACCAGGAAGGCTTGACCGTCGCGCGTGGCGAGCGGCAATCCGTCCGGATGCTCGATGCAGCGGAAGCCGCATTGATCCTTGGCGACATCCAGCGCGCGCGCCGTGAAGCAGCGCGCCGAATACGCCAACGGCAACCGACCCCAGGCGATCGCTTCGAACTCGGGCAGCGTCATGCCGTCTGCGTGCGCATGTGCGCGCAAGTCGTGCACGAGATCGCGCCCCTGTTCGACACCGAGCACCAGCCGGCACAGCCCGTCTTCCAGCAACAGACGCAACGCGCGATGGTTGTAGACGTTGAGCGTGGGACCCGCGACGAACGCCAGGCCGCGCTCGCGGCACAACTGCACCGCCGACATGTCGTTGGCCTCGATCAGGAAGCGGCCGTTCTCTATCAGTCGTTGCAGCGCACCGAGTTCGGATTCGGCTTCGAGCAACGCCAGGCTCGACAGCACGATCTGTTTGCCGCTCGCGGCCAGCTCGTCGGCGAGCGCGATCCAATCGCGCGTGCGCAGCTCACGGCGTTTGCTGCAGACGGTCTCGCCGAGGTAGATAGTATCCAGCGGCCACTCCATGGCGGCGCGATAAAACGCCAGCACGCGCCCGCGCGGCCAGAAGTACTGCAAGGGCCCGAGGCTGAGTTTCATGGTCAATGCCAGGCGCGGTGATAGGGGCCGAGGGTGGTCTGGTGGCCTTCGGCGTGCGCCGACAACGCGGCCTGCCAGTCGCTGCGCGGCTGCCAACGCTCCGGTGCGCGCGCCAGATCGTCAATTGCTTGTCGCCAGACGCGCGCGACCGTGCCGACGTACGCGGCGCCGCGTTGGCGACCTTCGATCTTCAAGGCGACGACGCCGGCTTGCTGCAATCGCGGTAGCAACTCGAGCGTGTTCAAGCTGGTCGGTTCTTCCAGGGCATGGAACACTTCGCCGCCCACCTCGAAGCGACCCTTGCACACGGTCGGATAGCCGGCCGCCTCGCCGGCGGCGTAACGATCGATCAAGACGCCGTTCAAGCGCACCGCACGGCTGCCGTCGGCCTGTTCTTCCCAGCGCACGAAGCGCGCTGGCGAGCACACGCCATGCCGGTTGGGCGAGGCGCCGGTGACGTAACTCGACAGCTGGCAGCGCCCCTCCACCATGATGCACAGGCTGCCGAACGCGAACACTTCCAGCGGCACCGGCGCAGCGGCGCACAGGCGTTCGACCTGTTGCACCGACAGCACGCGGGGGAGCACCGCCCGGGCGATACCGACACGCTCGCGGTAGTAGCGCAACGAGGCTTGCGTGGTCGCCGACCCCTGCACCGACAGATGGCGCGGCAGCAACGGGTGGCGGCGCGCGGCGTAGTCGAGCACCGCGAGTTCGGCTGCGATGATGGCGTCGGCACCGAGGTCGGCGGCGAGGTCCACGGCCCGCTCCCATTCACACAGGCGCGCGCTTTCCGGATACGTGTTGAGTGCGAGATACATCTGCCGGCCGCGCGCGCGCGCGTAGTCGATGCCGCGACGCAAATCCTGTTCGGAAAAATTCAGCCCGGGAAACGCGCGGGCATTGGTCTGGTCGCGGAAGCCGGCATAGACCGCGTCGGCGCCGTTGTCCACGGCGGTCATCAGCGCCGGCAGATTGCCGGCCGGGCACACCAGTTGCATGGTCATTCCCGAAATTGGTCGGCTGGATTTTCGGCCGGATCCGTCGGGGTCGCCTTGATCCAAGTCAGATGTGCAGCCAAGCGCGGCGTCGCATCATCCCTGCACGCGGCGGCTGATGGCGAGGATCTGCCGGAATACTTCCGCCACGACATCCGCGGGCAGGCCCTGTTGCTCGGCCCAGTCGCGACGCTGCTTGAGCAAGGCGATTTCCCGGCCGGTGTCGAGCACCGGCGCTCCGGTCGCGCGCTTGGCGAGCCCGGCGCGAGCGCTGAGTTCGCAGCGACGATGCAGCAAGGCAATCAACTCCCGATCCAGTTCATCGATGTGCTCGCGCGCTTCGTGCAGTTCCGGAGACGGCTGGGCCAAGGCGGCCATGCCGGCATCGGGCCGTTCGTCGACGCCGGTGGGCGTGTCGGCCAAGCGCCGGTCGATCAGTGTCAACGCGGCGATCAACTGCTGGCGGGTGGCGGCGGCATAGGGATTCTGGTTCTGGATGGCGTTGAACAGATGCCCGGCGTCGGCGCGCACGGCGGCGATCGACGCGGCCAAGGCGGCAAAGCTGGGGGGTACCCAGCGCAGGTCGCCACCTACGCCCAGTTCGACCAGCCCACGGGCGATGAAGAACGCCATCGCGTGGGTCAACGCCATGGAGCGGTCGTGGCTCGTGGGATCCTGATCCGCCACTTCGCTGCCAATCGAGGCGAAGAGGGCGCGTGCCAATCGGGCCGTCCCAGGATGGCGCGGGCTGGGGCAGAGCACAGTGCGCAGCGGTTCGGCACGAGCGATGCTCAGCGGGCCGAACAGCGGGTGGCTGCCAACGTGGCCGATGTCGTCGCCCAGGATTTCATCCATCCGCCGGCAGGGCACTTCCTTGACACTGCAGACATCCATCACCTGGTGTTGTGTGGTCAGCCGGGGGCGCAGGTCGCGCAGCACCGATTCGAACGCATCCAGCGGCACGGCAACGACGATCAGGTCCGATCGCGACAGCAGCTCATCCATGCCGGCGACGGCATGGCCTTCGGGCAAGGCCGCCGAAGCATCCCAACCGCACCACGCATAGCCGTGCTGCTCGATCAGAGAGGCGAAGGCGGCGCCGAAACGGCCGTGGCCGAGCAAACCGATCCTAGGGCGGGGCGTCATGGCGGGTCCTGGGACGGCGGCGTTCGCGATAACCGAATGCTATGGCAACAGCCGAGGTGCAGCGTTGACCTGCGTCATGGCCGCCTGATCGGCGTTATCCAGATCAGGGGCTATCGCGACGCCGGCGCAGCATCGGCCACGCAAGGGACGCTATGCCGGCGGCGATCAGCGCTCCTGCCGCCAGCAACATCGACCCGAGCCAGCCTGGATAAGCGCCGATCCAAGGCAACACACCGGTGCTCGTCATGCGGATGCCAGCGCCGAGACCGACCCACAGCAGGCTGCACCAAAGTATCAGCAGGCCGACATTGAGCGCCACCACGGCCACCAGTCCGCGTGCGCTGGCGGCCTGGTTCTCGCCGGAAAGTTCGTGCGTCAGCCACAGCCCGACCGCCAGCATCGCCATGGTGTCGATACCGATCAGGGTGCCCATCGAATGGGCGACGATGGCCAGCGTTCCGTGCACGTACACGTTCAGGGGTGGTATCGAGATCAGCAGCGCCAACGCGAGTTGCAGGCAGGTCCAGGTGGTGGTGGCGACCAGCAACGCGACGACGAGTGGATAGCGGCCGCGAGTCGCCCATCTGCGACCGAGGCCGGTGCAGTCCCACGCGACCTTGGCGAAGATGACGATCTCGCTCATGCTCACCGCGAACGACACCCACTTCATCGTCTCGCCTTGCGGCAAGTGGTAGGTATGGTGGCCGTAGTTGGTGAACGAGTTCAGGATGCCGATCAGGAACAGCGCATACGCGGTCGGCGAGCGCGCGTAGCGATCGTCGCCGCACAGCCGCGTGCCCAGCCAGGCGACGCTACCGTACACCAGCAGGTTGAACGATCCGACCAGCGAGCCCATCGCCTTCCACTGGATCGCCAGATCGCGCACCGGCCGCGCCAGTAGCCAATCAAGCAGCCAAACATGCGCCTCGACGAACGCAATCACGAACAGCACCGCGCTGGTGCCCCACATCCACGCATGCACCGGCAGTTCGCCGAGGCGGAATCGCGTGACCTGCGCGAAATTCAGTGCGAACAACAGCCAGCCGGCGAGGATCGGTAATGCCAGCCACGGCGGATACTCCAGGTATTCGCGGCCGGTGGTGTGGCCGCTCGCATAAGCCACGGCGGCCACCAGCGCACTGCCCAGCCACAACCATCGTTGCACGCGGGCGCGAAACGCCACTTGACGGAGTAGCGTCGGCGCCTGGCCGGCGGCCATGTGTTCGAACAGCCAACGGTGCGCCATTGCCATGCCGGCGAAGTAGATCCAGCCGAGCGCGGCACCAGTGTGCAGCGGCCGCAGCAAGTACAACCGCAGCCCCAGCGCATTCATGCGTGGCGCCAATGGCGTGTAGTACAGCGCCACCAGCAGCCCGAAGCCGACGCAGGCCAACAGCAGGAACGCCGCAGAGCGCAGGAAATCGCGGGCGACGGCACGGCCGCAGGCCAGTGTCTGTGCCTGTGCGTTTTCGTCCATGCGCATTGTCGGAGCGGTCACTGCCTGGATTCCGAGACGGGGTTGTCGCGATCGTTCGTTGCCGGGTAGGCGAACCACGGCAAGGTTGTCGGGGTTGCCGGCCGCTGCGGTGCCAGTTCATCACGATTCGCCGCCAGCCAGCGCAGGAACGCCAACACTTGCCCGGTTTGCCGTGCGTCCAGCGCCATCGGCGGCATCGTGCCACGACCGTCGGCCAGCACATGCCGCACTTGCCGCTCGTCCAGATGCGCCAAGGCCAGGCTCAGGTCGGGCGCGCGCATCAGCGGATCCACGGCAAAGCTGCGATGGCACGCGCCGCACGGCCCGGTGGCCACGACGCGAGCGCCGGCAGCCGCATCGTCGGGCAATTCGCCGCCATGGATTCGCCAGCGTTGCACGGCGGTCGCGAACACAGGGCCGGCATCGCCCGGCGGCGCGACCGGCGTGCCCTGGCCGGTGGCATCGACGGCTTGCAGATAGGCCCACAACGCCGCACGCTCGTCTGCGCTGAGGCGGTAGGCTGGCATCGGTCCTGCGCCTTCCTGCAGCAGTTGCGCGTAGCGCCCCGGCGGCACGCGGCGGGCGGCATTGGTCAGGTCCGGGCCCAGGAAACCGCCCATTCCGTACAACGCGTGGCAACTCTGGCAGCCGTGGTTGCGGAACAACGCCTGGCCTTGGCGCGCCAATGGCGAGATAGCCACGGTCGACCCCGGGCGCGGGCCAAGATCGAGCCAAACGCTGGTGGCCTGCGCGACGAAGCAAGCCGCGACCACGAGGAATGCCGGCCATCGCCATCCGCTCATGTGGTCCCGCGTACCCCCGTTTTGTCGAGACGTTCCCACAACTGTTCGACCCGACGCGCGATGGTCGGGTCGGGCACGATCGGCTCGCTCCAGGCGCGCGTCGTTTCACCGGGCAGCTTGCGGGTCGCGTCCAGCCCGAGTTTCGAGCCGAGTTCGGGTTCGGGACTGGAAAAGTCGAGATAGTCGATGGGCGTGCGCTCGATCAGTAGGCTGTCGCGGGCCGGATCGACCCGCGTGGCGATCGCCCAGATCACCTGCCGCCAGTCGCGCACGTCGATGTCCTCGTCGGTGACGATCACGAACTTGGTGTAGGTGAACTGGCGCAGGTAGGACCAGATGCCCATCATGATCCGCCGCGCATGGCCCGGATATTGTTTGCGGATGCTGACCACGGCGACCCGGTACGAACAGGCTTCGGGCGGCAAGTAGAAATCGACGATCTCCGGGAATATCTTGCGCAGGATCGGCACGAACAGCTCGTTCAGCGCCAGCGCCAGCACCGACGGCTCGTCGTGCGGCGCGCGTCCCATGTAGCTGCCGTGGTAGATGGCATCCGCGCGCAACGACATGCGCTCGATGGTCAGCACCGGAAAGCGATCCTGGGCGTTGTAGTAGCCGGTGTGGTCGCCGAACGGGCCTTCGAGCGCGGTATCGCCCGGATGGATGAAACCTTCCAGCACGATCTCGGCGCCGGCCGGCACGTCCAGGCCGGTCAGCCCGCTGCGCCAGACGCGCGTGCGTTCGCCGCGCAACAAGCCCGCGAACTCGAACTCGGACAAGCTATCGGGCACCGGCGCGACCGCTGCGAGCAGCGTGGCCGGGTCGGCACCGATGGCGACGACCACCGGGAACGGACGATCCGGATGCGTGCGCTGCCAATCGGCGTAGTCGAGTGCGCCGCCGCGATGCGGCAGCCAACGCATGATCACGCGATTGCCAGCGACCGGTTGTTGTCGATAGACCGCCACGTTCTGGCGCGGCTGTCGGGTGCCGCGCGTCACCACCAGGCCGAAAGTGATCAGTCGATCCACATCGCCGGGCCAACAGCGCTGGATCGGAAGTCGCGTCAGATCCACATCGTCGCCCTGCAGCACCTCGTGCTGGAACGGCGCGGCATCGACTTGACGCGGCGCGACATGCGCCAGCTGCGCCAACTGCGGCCACTGCGCGAGCGCATCACGCAGATTGCCGGGCCAACGCGGCTCCTTGATCGCCGCCAGCAATTCGCCCAATTCGCGCAGCGAAGCCAGCGGCCGACCGGCCAGCGCGGCTTCGATGCGATCGCGATGCCCGAACAGATTGCCCAGCAAGGCGTGCTTGGAACCCACCGGGTTTTCGATCAGCAGAGCCGGCCCTTGTGCTTGCAACACGTGTTGGCACAGCGCAGTGCTTTCGAGATCCGGATCGATCGGATCGGCGACGCGCTGTAAGGCGCGGTTGGACTCCAGGTGCCGCAAGAACGCGCGCAGATCGTGGAAGGCCATGCGCCTGCTCAGGCGGCCAGACCCACCCGGCCCAACCCGGCAGCGGCCAGACCGCGCGTGAGGTAGATCCAGGTCGAGCGCAATGCCCAGGGCAGGAACGCCAGCACCCACGCCAGTGCGGCGGCGGCTTGCCAGGCCATGGCATCGGGGCGCAATTCGGCCACGATGCGCAGGATCGCCACCAGCTGCACCAGGACGAACGTGAGGCCGGCGATCCGACCCAGTTCCAGCACGCGCAGGAGCGCTGGCATGGCCTTGCCGCGCGGATACCATTGCCACAACAGCCAGCCGGTCAGGGCGGCCCTTTCGAAAGTTGCAGCATGTTCCATGCTGGCAGTTTGCGCATGCAAAGGCGCAACCGCCTTGACTTGGATCAGCCCTGCCCGGGCAGCGCGGGCCGTGGCGCTCGCTTGCACGGACATGATGGTGGCTATGGGTGGACTCGAACCACCGACCTCGGCATTATGAGTGCCACGCTCTAACCGGCTGAGCTACATAGCCACGC
>JANXRY010000103.1 GCA_025356635.1 Gammaproteobacteria bacterium | reverse complement strand
TCCCGTTCGCTCTTGCCGGCGGCCCGGTCGCTGCAGCCTTGGTCACTGGCAACACCGTGGTGTTCAAGAGCGCCAGCGATACGCCCTGGTCGGGCCGCATGCTCGCCGATTGCCTGCGCGATGCCGGTTTTCCTGCAGGCGTGTTCAATTACCTCAATGGCAGCGGTAGTGAAGTCGGCGAGACCATGGTCCAGCATCCAAACACGGCTGGCGTTACCTTCACCGGTTCGTTCGATGTCGGCATGCGCATCTACCAGAAGATGGCCAGCGGTGCCTATCCGCGGCCGTGCATCGCCGAGATGGGTGGCAAGAATCCCTGCGTCGTCACCGCCGGTGCCGACCTCGAACGCGCCGCCATGGGAATTGTCCGTTCCGCGTTCGGGCTCAGTGGCCAGAAGTGCTCGGCGCTGTCGCGTGTTTACGTCGAGTCTTCGGTCGCCGATGCCCTGACCGCCAAGCTGCAGGAAAAAATCGCGGCACTGACCGTTGGCGATCCGAGCCTGAAGGAGAACTGGATGGGGCCAGTTGCCACCGCCGGCGGCCTGCGCAATTACCTGAACTATGTCACCCGACTGGCCGGTGACGGCGGTCGCATCCTCGCTGGTGGCGAGCGCTTGACCACAGGCGATTTTGCCCATGGTTATTTCGTCGCGCCGACGCTGGCCGAAGCACCGGCGACGCATCCGTTGTTCCGTGAGGAAATGTTCCTGCCAATCGTGATGCTATGCCGCGTCGCCAATCGCGAGGAAGCCATGAAGCTCGCCAACGATTCCGCGTTGGGCCTGACCGCCGGCTGCTATGGCAACGATGACGACGTGTCCTGGTTCTTCGAGAACATGGAAGCTGGCGTGCTCTACGCCAATCGCCCGCAAGGTGCGACCACTGGCGCCTGGCCGGGCTATCAGCCTTTCGGCGGCTGGAAAGGTTCGGGCTCGACCGGCAAGGCGATCGCTTCGTTCTACTACCTCGCGCAATACCTTCGCGAACAATCGCGCACGGTGGTCGAATGAGTGCAGGGCTGTCGCTGACGTTGTCGGAGGCGGTCGAGAGATTCGTCGCCGATGGCGCCAGCGTGGCGCTGGAAGGTTTCACGCATCTGATTCCGTTCGCTGCCGGCCACGAGATCATCCGCCAGCACCGACGCGACCTGCACCTGATCCGGATGACGCCGGATCTGATCTATGACCAGATGATCGGCATGGGCTGCGCACGCAAGCTCACTTTCTCGTGGGGCGGCAATCCCGGCGTGGGTTCGTTGCATCGTCTGCGCGATGCGGTTGAGCATTCCTGGCCGGTGCCGCTGGAGATTGACGAGCACAGTCACGCCGGCATGGCTGCGGCCTATTGCGCGGGTGCGGCGCGGCTACCGTTCGGCATGCTGCGCGGCTATATTGATACCGATTTGCCGGCGCACAATCCGCGCATTCGCCAGGTTGAATGTCCTTTCACTGGTGAAATGCTGGCAGCCGTGCCGGCGATCAATCCGGACGTGACCATCCTGCATGCGCAGCGCGCTGATCGTGCCGGCAATATTTCACTGCATGGCATCGTCGGCGCACAACGGGAGGCCGCGCTGGCCGCGACGACGCTGCTCGTTACCGTGGAAGAGATCGTCGAGGCATTGCCGCCGGCGATGAACGGCATCGTCTTGCCGCACTGGATCGTCAGTGCGGTCGTGCATTGTCCGGGCGGCGCTTATCCTTCCTACGCGCATGGTTGCTATGCCCGTGACAACGCTTTCTACCAGCGCTGGGACAGCATCGCCCGCGAACGCGCCGGTTTCGGCGCCTGGATGCAACGCCACGTCTTGACAACTCGCGACCAACGCGAATTCCTCGCAAGCCTTGAAGCGGTGCCGGCATGAGTGCTGCCACACGCGACGAACTGATGACCGTTGCCGCCGCGCGGATGCTGTCGAATGGCTGCGTATGTTTTGTTGGCATCGGCCTGCCCAGCGCGGCCTGCAATTTGGCACGACTCACGCACGCACCGGACATCGTGCTGATCTACGAATCCGGCACCATTGGCACAAAACCCGATGTCCTGCCGCTATCGATTGGCGATGGTGAACTGGCGGAGACGGCCTCGTTCGTGATTCCACTGCCGGAGGTGTTCAGCCATTACCTGCAGGCGGGCAGGGTGGATGTCGGTTTCCTGGGTGCGGCGCAGATTGACCGCTACGGCAATCTCAACAGCACGGTGATCGGCTCCTACGAGCATCCGGCGACGCGTCTGCCTGGCGCTGGCGGCGCGCCGGAGATTGCAGCTCACGCCAAACAGACGTTCGTTATGTGCAAGGCGACGCCGCGCAGTTATGTGGCGAGACTCGATTTTTGTACTAGCGCTGGCTTTGGCAATGGTGTCGGCGCGCGTGCCCGCAGTGGTGCCCGGGGCCGCGGCCCGCAGGCGGTGATCAGCGATTTCGGCATCCTCCGGCCGCATCCGGCAACCGAAGAGCTGCAGCTCACCGCACTGTTCGAAGGCATCACCAGCGCAGACGCGCAAGCAGCGGTGGGTTGGGCATTGTCGTTGGCCGATCGAATCGACACGGTGGCACCGCCCACCGACGCAGAAATGGACGCCCTGCGCGCATTGAACGCCCGTACTCGGGAAGCTCACCGCAAGCCAGTGCGAATTCCCGTTTGATTGCCGTCTGCAGGAGCACACCATGAGTTCACGCATCCGTACCGAATTGCCGGGTCCCAAGGCCAGGGCCTTGATCGCGCGGGATAGCGCGGTGATTTCGCCCTCGTATCCGCGTGACTATCCGTTCGTGATGGCGCATGGGCGCGGCACAGAAGTCTGGGACGTGGACGGCAATCGTTTCCTGGATTTCGCCGCTGGCATCGCCGTTTGCGCCACCGGCCACGCGCATCCACAGGTAGTGAAGGCGGTGCAGGACGCCGCCGTGGATTTCCTGCACATCTCCAGCGACTACTGGCACGAGGGCATGGTCGGCCTTGGCGAGCGTTTGTCGAAATTCGCGCCGATGGGCGAACCGGTGCTGAGCTTTCTCTGCCAGTCCGGCACCGAGGCGGTCGAGGGCGCGCTGAAGCTGGCGCGCTACGTCACCAATCGGCCGCGTTTCATTGGGTTTCTCGGTGGCTTCCACGGCCGGACCATGGGCTCGCTGTCCTTCACGTCGAGCAAGTACACGCAGCAGAAGGGATTCGCGCCAACCATGCCGGGCGTGACACATGTGCCCTACCCGAATCCCTACCGACCGCTGTTCGCCGGCAGCGACCAGGGTCGTGCGGTACTCGACTACATCCGCATGCTGTTCGAACGCAACGTACCGGCGTCGGAAGTCGCGGCGATCCTGATCGAGCCGATCCAGGGCGAGGGCGGTTACGTGGTGCCGCCGGATGGCTTCCTGGCTGGGCTGCGTGCCTTGTGCGACGAGCACGGCATCCTGCTGATCTTCGACGAAGTGCAGTCGGGCGTCGGCCGCACTGGCAAGATGTTCGCCTGCGAACACTGGGGCGTGGCGCCGGACATCATGACTACTGCAAAAGGCCTGGGTTCGGGTTTGCCGATTGGCGCAGTCGTTGCCAAGAAGCGGTTGATGGAACAGTGGAAGCGCGGCGCGCATGGCAACACCTACGGCGGTAATCCGATCAGCTGCGCGGCGGCTAACGCTACGCTCGATCTCGTTTCGGAAAACTACGTCGGCAACGCGGCGCGCACGGGCGAGCATTTCATGGCGCGATTGCGGACGATGGCCACCGAGTATCCCTGCATCGGCGAGGTGCGCGGCAAGGGCCTGATGATCGGCATGGAGCTGATCGAGCCGGACGCCGAGCGCACGCCGGCGCGAGCCTTGTGCGACGCGCTGGTCACCAAGGCCTACCACAACGGACTGCTCTTGCTTTCCTGCGGAGTGAGCACGGTTCGCTTCATGCCGCCGCTATGCGTGAGCGAGGCTGAAATAGATGAAGCGATCGGCATGATCAAGCTCAGTCTCGACCAATGTCTCGCGGGTCGGGAGCCATGAAGGTCACGCGACTCGTATCGTTCGCAATGCTCGCCATCACTGGTGCGGCGTTGGCCGGAGCAGGGCGTGAGCCCGTGCTCAAGCAGGTTGATCTTCCACACAGCTATTACTGGCGCGAGCTCTACCTGCCGCAGCTGACCACCGGCCCATCCTCGGCGGATTTCCTGCCCGACAGCGCCACGCTGATTTACAGTATGGCCGGCTCACTCTGGCAACAGCGCTTGGACAGCGACACCGCTGTCGAACTGACGCATGCGAATGGCGCCTACGATTACCAGCCTGATGTCGCCAACGACGGCAGCAGCGTGGTGTTCACGCGCTACGACGGCAACGCGATGGAGCTGTGGCGCTACGACTTCGCCACGCGGAAGGAGCAGCGACTCACGTCGGAGGGCGCGGTCAATGTCGAACCGCGGATTTCGCCGGACGGCAAGCGGCTGGCGTGGGTCTCGACCAGCGGGACCGGCCACTTCAATCTGTTCATCGC
>JANXRY010000056.1 GCA_025356635.1 Gammaproteobacteria bacterium | reverse complement strand
TGCTGTGGCAGGCTTGGACCATTGAAGTTTTTGGAGTCCGATCGTGATCGATCCGGACGGTTACCGCCCCAACGTGGGCATCGTGCTCATGCGCGAGGATGGGACGCTGTTCTGGGCGCGCCGGGTGAACCGGGACGGCTGGCAGTTTCCGCAAGGCGGCATGAACAGCGATGAAACCCCGCTTGAGGCGATGTACCGCGAGCTGCGCGAAGAAACCGGCCTGTTGCCCGAGCATGTGAATGTGCTCGGCGCGACGCCTGGATGGCTGCGCTATCAGTTGCCGCCACGCTGCATCCGCCGCAATACGCGGCCGACCTGTATCGGCCAGAAACAGGTCTGGTTCCTGTTGCGCATGCTCGGCCAGGAAAGCGACCTGCGCCTGGATCTGACCGCCAAACCCGAATTCGATGCTTGGCGTTGGGTGGATTTCTGGTATCCGGCCGACAATGTCGTCCAGTTCAAGCGCGAGGTCTATCAGCGTGCGCTGCATCATCTGGCGCCCATGGCGCGAACGGTGGCTGGTGTGGAAGTAATCGTGGAACGCGCGCCACCGGAGCGCCCGGAGCCGCCCGGGCGACGATACCGGTCACGCCGCGCGCTCGGTTAGTAGTTCAACCCAGCGCCTGTAATGCCGTTTTGGCACGCAGGAACTCCTGCTCCAGCATCTTCACTGCAAATCCAGGGCTGGGCAGCAATTGCGTGCGCGCACCCAGTTCAATGCGCTTGGCGATGGCGGATAGCGCCAGTGCGCCCAGATTGGCGCTCGACGACTTCAGTGTATGCGAAGGCGCGACCATCGAAGCGATGTCGTTGGCAGCAGCGGCGGTCTTGAGCCGATCGATATGCGTGGGCGCATCTTCCAGGAACAAACGCACCAGCCCCAGGTATTCGCTGCCCATCACATCGCGTAGTTCTTCGACCACATCCATCGCCAGCACCGGCAATGCCTGGGGAGCCGGCGCTGCCGTTCGCGCCGGCATGGCCGGCACCTGCGCGGTAACTCTGGGCCCGGGGGCGGTGACCGCCGGAGCGACTGGCGTCAGCGGCCTCGGTGCGGTGGGGGCGGCAGGTATTGGCGGTGCTACCGAGGGAACGATTGCAGGGCTGGCAACAGGCGCAGGTGGTGGCGCCACGCGAACGGGAGCGGGCGCAGCAGCAGGTGCAGCAGGCGGATGCGCAGCGGGAGCAGGATTGACGGCAGCAGGACTGACGGCAGCAGGAACGGCTGTTGCTCGCTGTTGGGCAGGGCTGGCAGCAGCAAGCGGTGATTGCTCCAGCCAACGCGCCAAGCTGGCGGCAAGTAGACGACGATCAACAGGCTTGGACAGGTAATCGTCCATGCCGACATCAAGGCACTTCTGGCGATCACCGGCCATGGCGTTCGCAGTCATGGCGATGATCGGCAGTCGACGCAATCCTTGCGCCTGTTCCAGCGCGCGCCATTCGCTGGTCGCAGCGTAGCCGTCCTTGACCGGCATCTGGCAATCCATCAGCACCATGTCCAGGCCACCCTTGGCCATGCGCTCAATGGCGAGCAGGCCATTGTCGGCAGTCTCGCAATCCAGACCGAGGATCTTGATCAGACTCTGCGCAACCTTCTGGTTGACCGGGTTGTCCTCGACCAGAAGCACTTTTCCGATCAATTTGGGTGGCGCCACGGGCGTGGCGGAACCGTCCTCGGGCGGTGACTCGGGGAACAGCGCAGACATCGGTGTATCGGTGCGCGCTGGCGACTTGCGCGCCAGGAACGCATTGATTGCCGCACGCAGTTCCGGCGCGCCGGTAGTGCGCGCTACGATCAGCGTATTCGGGTCGGCGCTGAGTTCAGTCGGCGGCTCATCGTTGCCCTTGAGGCAAACCATGGGCAGATTGGCGAATTCCGTCGCGTTGCGCAGGTTGCGCTGCAGCGCGATCGTGGTCGCGCGTACGCTGCTGAGGTCGACCATCATCAGGTCGATCGCCCAGTTGCCGCCACGGGCGTGCGCGGTGCGCAATTGCGTCAGCGCGTCCTGGGTTGTTTCGGCAAGGGCCAACTGCAGCCCCCAGGTGCCGGCGGCTTGTTGCAGGCGCAGGCGCTGCGACGCATCGCTGCTGAGCAGCAGCGCCCGGGAACCGTGCAGGTCGGCGCGCGCATCCTGGATGTCGCCAACCGCCTTGAGCAGCGGGATCTCAAACCAGAACGTGGTTCCGCGACCAACTTCCGAATCGGCGCCGATGGTGCCGCCCATCAAGTCGACGATGCGCTTGCAGATCACCAGGCCCAAGCCAGTACCGCCATAGAGCCGGGTCGTTGAGGCATCGGCCTGGGCGAAGGCGCGAAAGAGTTTGTTGAGGTTTTCCCGGGCGATGCCAATGCCGGTATCGCGGATCTCGATGCGCAGTTCATGGTGGGATTTGGTTTCGCCGCGGCGCACGACGCCGAGCGTGATCGTGCCGCGCTCGGTGAACTTGATGGCATTGCTGATCAGGTTGGTCAATATCTGGCGCAGCCGCACCGGATCGCCACGGACCGCCAGGCGTACCGATGGGTCGAGTTGCAGCAGCATGCGCAGGCCTTTGCTCTCGGCCGGTTTTTCCATCAACCGGATCACCGAATCGAGCAACTCGCGCAGGTTGAAGCTGGTCGTTTCCAGCTGCAGCTTGTTCGCCTCGAGCTTGGAGTAGTCGAGGATGTCGTCAACGATCCGCAGCATCTGCCGCGACGAGGTGTAGGCGGTGCGCAGGAACTCGTGCTGGTCCGGCGGCAGCTTCGAGTTCATCAACAGCTCGAGCATCGGGATGATGCCGTTGAGCGGTGTCCGGATCTCGTGGCTCATGGTGGCCAGGAATTCGCCCTTGGCCATCATCGCCGACTCGGCAGCTTGCTTGGCCTCGGCCAGTTCCTTGCCTAGGTTGCGGTGTACTTCCAGCTCTTGTTGCAGCGTGTTGACTTCGCGCCGGTTCTCGCCGCTCTCCTGGCTGGCTTCGACCAAGGCGGCATTGCGCAAGGCGATCGCCCGCCACAGCCCGGCGACGCCGGCGACGGCCAGCAGCGCCGCGGCGAAAGTCGCTATTCGCCAGGCGGAGTTGTTGGAGTAGTAGGAGATCGCTGCGGCGCCGGCAGCGCCGCCAGCGCACGCGATCGCCAGCCAGCGCAGTATCAAGGCATCGTTGGTATTGATCTCGCGCATCAGAGCACTGCCTGGTTGAAATCAAAGTTGATCTCGGTCATCGCTTCCTGCACCAGGTTGCCCTGGATGAAGTCGATACCGCTCATCCACAACGTGGCGGCCGATTGCGCATCCTCAACGGCATGGCCGATCACTTCCAGGCCGCGCCGGTGCGCCAGGTCGATGACGGTCTTGAGTTCATCGCGCAGCGCGTGGGTCGTCGTGCCGACGGTGTACTTGCGCGCCAGCCTCATGAAGGCCAGGGGCAGGTGGTTGAGCATGGTCTCGGAATCGGCACCGACTTCGAACTGGCCAAGACAGAATGGCACGCCATCGGCGACCAGGTCGCTGCAGAATCGGCCGACCTCGGTCGCGTTGAGTGCGGCGTCCTCCAGGCGGACTTCGATCACCAGAGCGCTGCCCGGGACCTCGTTGACGTTCAGCTCGGCGCGCAGCCATTCGGCTTGGCCGGGAGTTGCCAGCGTGATCGCCGACTGGGTCACGAACAGGCGCAAGGCGCGGTGTTCATCGCGTTGCGCAGCGATCAATGCCAGTGCCTGCCCAATTACCCAGCGATCTATTTCAAGGATCAGTCCGGACTGTTCGGCAATCGGAATGACTTCGGCGGCGTTGTGCAACTTGCCTTCGGCGTCGCGCAGGCGCAGCAGTAGCTGGTACTGCGCGACATCGCTGCCGGCGACCGCGACCACCGG
>JANXRY010000054.1 GCA_025356635.1 Gammaproteobacteria bacterium | reverse complement strand
AGCTCGATGCGGCAGTCGATCAGCAGGTTGCGCAGCTCTTTCATACGGGGGGTCTGGTCAATCCAAGGACAGCATAGGCGCATCCGGGGGGTCGCGCCAAGGCGGCCTAGGGTGAGAGCAGGAAGTACAGCAGGTTGTCCTCGAAATAGGGGTTGGCGGTGAGCATTTCGTGCTTCTCGCACAGGAAGAAGCTCTGCATGATCGGAAAAAACACGAGTCCGTCACGATCTGGATCCCGGCTTTCCTTGGCCAGTTGCGAATCCCGGGTCACCAGGCCGTCGCCAGGCTCGAGCATCAGCCGGCCGTAATCGCGCGTGCCATGCGGTTTTTCTTCGCCGGTCTTGAGCGGGTGCACATCGCCGGGCTGGAACGCCAGGGGCGGGCCGTCGACGCCCTGGCGCAACACTGCCCGGGAGGAGGTGAGTTCGCAGTCGCCGCCGAACACCGCGATGGCCACGCCCGGGTTCGGCACCGGCGCGGTCAATGACAGTGCGAAGCGCTTTGCTCGATGCAACTGGCGCACGAAGGTGGCTTGCAGATCGGCCAGCGCCGCCTCGCCCTCAGCCCCGGTCGCCATCGCGCCTTTCACCCGCTCGGCAACATCGGGCGCGAACACGCCCCAGTGCCGCTCGCGCCAGACCGCATCGTCGTAGATGTCCAGGTCCACCGGTTGGCCATCGACGTCGATGATCGGCTGCATCGCCGGGTGCGGCAGCGCCTCGTAGGGCGTGGCGAAGGTCGCCATCACTTCCACCGGAATCGTGCGGACACCGATGCGCAAGCCATACAACAGCCGCTCCAGGCTGGTGACCGAGCCCAGGTTGGGCGTGCCCAACATCACCAATCGGCGCACGCGCCTGCCACCTTCATTCCACGGGGTGAACGGCCCGCCGCCAAGCACGTCGCCCGGCCCGTAACGCAGGTAGTAGTTCGCGATCAAGCCGCCATTGCTGTGCGCGATGATGTCCACCTTCAGCGCCGGGTCGTGGTAATCCACCCGGATCTGTTCGATCAAGGCATGCAGCTTGCGCACGGCTTCGATATTGTCCTTGCGCCAGTCGTACAAGAGCACGTAGTAGCGGCGGCGATCGTTGACGCCATGCACTTCCTGTCCGGGCACGCCGCGCCGGAACCGGCCGACGGTTTCCAGGCCGCGCACCAGCGCGCCGTAGAAATCCACGCCGACGATGCCGTAGAAAAGATCGCCCGGCACCAAGCCTTCGCCTTCGCGGTCCTCGCTGCTCATGCGCGCCAGGTCGCGATAATTGCTGAAGGCCAGCGCGCCCAGCGAGCCGGGCCAGAATTGCTTTCCGGTCTTGGCGTCTACCAGGGTCGAACCGGCCAGGCCGTGGATCAGGATCACCGGCGGCTGGTTCGGGTCTTCGCTAGCGTTTTCGTACAGGCGTGCCAGGTCCGGGCGCGTGCTGCCGATGCCCGAGCAACCGGCCAGCAACAACAAACCGACAATGACAGGAACAAAGCCGCGCAAGGACATCAGGGGACTCCAGACAGGTTGCGTATGGTTGGCCTTGCCCCGCCCCACCCAATCTTCGCCTAGCGCGCGACCAGCCGCGTCAGTGCGAACAAGCGCGCGCTGCGCATCCAGCCAAGGCTGGCGCTGATCGCTTGCGTCAGCACGAACGCGCCGACGATGCTCAGCGCGCCCAGTGGCGCCACGTGCGTGCGCCATATACCGAAGCCGCAGGCAACGAGGAGGCCGATCGCGCTGATCAGCAGGTACACGCCCAGCGTCGAGAACGGCCGGCGCAACACCAGTTTCAGGCCGCGCCACCAGGCCCGGATCGCCGAGCGCAGTTGCGGGTCGGCGGCGAACTGCGCGCGTCCGGCTTCCACCGTGGCATGTGCGAACACGAAGGCGAGGCCGGCGACGATCATGGCGACGTGATTGTAGTTGTCGGCACTGCTGGCCAGGATCGCTTTTTCGGAATGCGTGCTGGCCCAGCTGAACATGCCGC
This sequence comes from Gammaproteobacteria bacterium, assembly GCA_025356635.1. Lineage (GTDB taxonomy): Bacteria > Pseudomonadota > Gammaproteobacteria > Xanthomonadales > Xanthomonadaceae > Arenimonas. The sequence goes on along the minus strand of JANXRY010000054.1, from coordinate 5,450 downwards.
CGCCGGCCGCGATCGCCACGCCCATCGGCAACAACGACCACAGCAGCAGGCGGAACATCCGCCCGTATTCGCCGAGCCCGCCCTGCAGCAGGGCACCGAAGCCGAGTACACGCGGCGCACGCGCGGCGGCAACGCTCATGCCGGTCAGCCAGGGTGAGAGCAGCACGGCAAGTACCAACCCCGGCAGGAAGCCGGCGCTGATCGAGTAACCGGCGCGCGTCATGGCGCTGGTCAGGTCCACGGCAAAGCCGAGGTCGAAATGCTGCGCCCATTGCGCAACGTGGATGGAGTGGTCGAGTTGCGCGGCCATCGCCTGCGCCAGTGGCCAGGCGACCAGTGCGGTCGGCAGCCACAGGCCAACCAGCCAGAGCAGCAACAGGCGCGGCTGCAAGGCGGCGAAGACGCCGTGCCAGGACGCGGCCAGGGCCGAGGATTTCATCGCGGAAGTCATGCCGTCACCAGGAGGGAATAGAGGGTTTGCAGGAACGCGGCGATATCCAGCGACCAGCGGCGCGAGGCCTGCGGGTTGGGTTCGATCGTGCTCGAGTTATCGACCACGTTGGCGTCCAGATAATGGTCGCGGTCGGGATCGAGTTCAACCGACACCGCTTTCACCGGCGTCACCCAGGAGAATCGCTGCCAGCGTTGGCCATCGCTGAATTTCACAGTTTCGTGGCTGCCATCGGCGAAAGTCACCACCAGCACCTGCGGCACGGCCGCGCCGCTGCGGCGCACCGACACCGTGGTCCGCCACGGGAACGGTCCGGGCGCATCCTTGGCGGCCTTGGGATGGGCCTTGGCCCAGGCGTCGCGCTGGTCGGAAATGGTTTTCTCGACCTGCTCCTGGGTCTGCTCGACCCAGCGGCCGTTGACCGCGCTCGTGCCCGGCTGCGGCAATTCCTCGTCGCTGCTGAACTTGTCGATGCGATCGTTCACCGGCGTGGCGGCGAACACCTGTTGCGCAAATACCTGCTCAACAAGCGCGCGTTGGCCGGACACGTCGGCCAGGGTTTCGCGCAGGTCGGCCACGCTCGGATGGCGGAAATGCCAGCGCCGGTAGTATTCCTTGAACGCGCGTTCGGTGGTGGCCTTGCCCAGTTTCTGCTCGAGGTCGCGCATGGTCGTGGCGGTGCGCGAATAAACCGTGCCGTAGCTGCCGCTGGAATAGCGATCCCAGGAATTGAAGCCGATGCCGTCGGCCGGTTCACTGCGGCTCGAGCCGAGTGCTTCTTCGGTGAAGGCGTCCATGGCCGTGCCCAGCCCGAGCGTCTTCATCCACGAGGTCGCCAAGTGGATCTGCTGGCCGCGCTCGCGCAGCATGCGATCGTCCCAGTACTCGTTCAGGCCTTCGTCGAGCATCGGCTCCTCGAACTCGTTCGAGCCGAGCAGGCCGTAGAAATAACCGTGGCCGAATTCGTGGATGGTCACGAAGTCCAGCTCGTACTGGCCCAGGGTGCCCGGCGAGGGATCGGCGACGTTGTCGGCGGTGAAGAACGTCGGGTATTCCATGCCGCCCGCTTCACCGGCGTTGTACGGCGGGATCACCACGGTCACGGTCTTGTACGGATAGGCGCCGAGCGTGTCCGAAAAATAAGTCAGCGCATCGGTGGTCGCCTTCAATGCCGGCGCCGCGTCGAAGGCGTATTCGGGCGGAAACAGCACGCGCACTTTCACGGTCGGGCTGCCCGGATGCGTCCAGGTGCCTTCCAACGGCGGCGCGGTGCGATTGTCGGCGGTCCAGGCGAAGTCGTGGACATCGCCCTGCACGAAGCGGTGCGTGACATTGCCGCCGGCCTCGACCGGCACGCCGGTTTCTTCGCCAGTGGCGCCGACCGTGTAGCCCTTGGGCACGGTGATGCTGACGTCGTAACTGCCGTAGTCGGCGTAGAACTCGCTGTGCAGGTGGAATTCGTGAACGTTCCAGCGCGGCTCGGTGGCACCGCGCTCGCCGGGCAGTTCCAGCACGCCGATCTTCGGGAACCACTGGCCGACCAGATGGAAGCTGCCGAAATAACCGGTGCGCGCGACCACGCGCGGCAACTGGTCCTGGAAGCCGATGTCGAGCGTGGTGCTGCCACCGGCCGGTACCGGTGTCGGCAGGTCGAAGCGCACCACGCTGTGGTCGCTGGCCGGGCCGTTGTCCGGATGCACGAACGACCACGCCACCTTGGCGCCGTTCTGCGCAACCGAAGTGAGCGCGATGTGGCCCCATTCGCCGTCCTCGACCGGCACTTCGCTGCGGAAGCCGAAACCGAGTTCGCGTTTTTCCGTGAAGAAGGTGCTGTCGGAACCCTCGAAACCGTTGAGGTACAGGTGCAGGTAGACCGAACGCACTTCACGATCGCTGCGATTGTGCCAGGTCAGTTGTTCGTGGCCGTCCACCGTGTGCTTGACCGGATCGAGCACGGCCTTGATCACGTAGGCGACGACGCGGTCGGACAGGGTCGCTTCGCTGCCGGTGCGTTCGCCACCCCAGGCGTTCGGCGCGCTGGGCTCGGTTACGGCGGCGGCGCTGGCGGCGGCGAGCGCAATTCCGTCTGATTCGGCACTGGGCGTGGCCACCGGAGTGACGGCGGCTGGCGCGACAGTGGCGGCGGACGGCACCTCGGCCTGGCTGGCTATTCCCACCACCAACAGGGCAGCGGCCCCGATCCATTGCATGCGACGCAAGACTGGCGACATCGGTGACGCTCCCAGAGGGCAACAAAGCGTCGAGGCTACTCTGCTATTGCATCCGAGGGATATGCCGGAGGTCATGGACGGCGTATCGTCCGCTGCTTCGACGAGCGTGAAGGCCATGGCGATGCAGCGGGGCAGCAAGTGCGTGATGGTCGTGCTGGTGCTGATTGCGGCGATCCGGCTGGCGAATCTGCTAGGGCCGCATCCGGCGCCCGCCAACACGCACGCCACGGTCACGACGCCGGGTGAAAGTGCTGCCTTGCCGGCCGAAGTCGGGCAGACACTGCGCCTGATCGCGGCTGGCGGGCCTTTCCCCTACGATCGCGACGGCGTGGTGTTCGGCAACTTCGAACACCGCCTGCCGGAACAGGCACGTGGCTACTACCACGAGTACACCGTGCCGACGCCCGGCGCGCACAATCGCGGCACGCGTCGGATCATCGCCGGGGGTCGCCCGCCAGTTGTGTTCTGGTACACCGGCGATCATTACGAAACTTTCCAGCGTATCGAGGGCTCGCCATGAGCGTGTTGTGGTTCGATGGCCTGCTGACCCGGCTAGAGGATGCCGGCGTGTACTTCCTGCCCGACGATGACCTCGACGAATTGCTGGAAGCGGCGGCGGTGAACAACTTTCCGCTGTTGCGGGTGAACTTGCTCGGCTGCGCGGGCAAGGCCGACCTGCTGTTGCGCTTGGCCGGCGTTCTGCGTTTCCCGCCGTACGTGGCGAACAACTTCGACGCGCTCGCCGATGCCCTTGGCGAATTATGCCAACCCGACGCCCCGGGCCTGGTCTTGTTGCTCGAACACAGCGAAGACTTGCGCCGGCAGGCGCCGGCCGACCTCAAGACCACCATGGAAGTGTTGCAGGCGGCGAGCCGCGAGTGGGCCGGGCGTGGCCGGCCGCTGTGGACCTTCCTTGCCCTGGCCAACGCCGAGTTCGACGCCCTGCCTTGAGCCCTTGTCGTGTTAGCGGTGCGAACGAGTGCCACAATGCCCGCACCTTTTCGCTACTGGTGCGCCCATGCCCGCCCCCCTGCCCCTGAGTGACGAGCAACTCGAACGTCTCGGTCAATTGCTCGACCTGCGCGCCGTGCCGTTCGGCGGCTTCAACCTGGAAGCGCTCGATGGTTTCCTGTCGGCGCTGTCGGTTTGCCCGCAGCTGGTGATGCCCAGCGAGTGGCAGCCACTGGTTTGGGGCGGCCTGGCGCCGCGCTGGGAAAATCTGCAAGAGGCGTCGGAAGTGCAAGGCCTGCTGATGGCGCATTGGCAAACCTGCGTGCAGCGCGCGCAACTCGGCGATGATCTGAACGACGATTACTCACCGCTGATGTGGTTGCCCGAGAATCCGCTCGAAGAGCAACCCGACGCACTCGACATCGGCCACGATTGGGCGCACGGATTTTTCCGCGCGGTCGAATTGCGTGATACCGCCTGGCAGGCATGGGTGGACGAGCACGACTGGATCGACGAGATCTTCGCCCTGATCCAGCAACTGGCCACCGGCGAAATCGAGGGCGAAGAAGGCGAACCACCGGAGCCCGTAAGCTACCGCGAACGGCTGGAGATCGTCGCCAGTCTGCCGGGCATGCTCGCCGATCTCAACGATCACCGGGTCAAGCAGGGCTAGGGCGAGAAGAACACCGGCGGCAGCGATTGGCCTGAATCAATCTTCTGAACCAATCGCCTAAACCAATCGCCTAAACCAATCGCCTGAACCAACCCCCGACAGCGCGGCGTTCTCGCTAACATGGCTGCCAACTATCCAACGGATTGCATCTACCATGAACCTGCCCACCTCGAACTCCGATGCCTCGATCTCCTTGCGTGATTTCTTCGCCGGGCAAATGGCTGCCGCTTTCGTCATCGCGCCCAAGCAGCCGGGCGTGGCCAAGCCCGACATGGCGACACTGGCCAAAATGGCCTACGAACAGGCCGATGCCCTGCTGAAAGTGCGCGGCTGACCGGCCCCGCTGCGCCAGGGTTGCCGTGAATATCACCGCTTCGCTGGGCCTGTTCCTGGGCCTGGGCCTCGCGGGTAGCGCGCCAGACTTCGTTTCGGAGCATCCGCATGCGCGGGTCGAGGACTGGCGCCCTCGCGAGATCGAGATCAACGCCGCGCTCGCCAACACCGCGAAGCTGAAATCGGTGCGCGTGCTGTTCGTCGGCGATTCAATCACCGAGCTGTGGCTGCGCGGCTACAACGGCTGGGCGCCGGGGCAGACCTATGGGCGCAAGTGGTGGCAAGAGTCGTTCAATCGGCCCGGCTCGGAAAACTACGCGCTCAACCTTGGCGTCGCCAGTGATCGCAGCGAGCACGTGTTGTTCCGAATATTGCCCAAAGCCGAAGGCGGGCTGGGCGAACTCGACGACCCGGCCCTGAACCCGGAGGTGATCGTGCTGATGATCGGCATCAACAACGCCTGGGCGCCGAACAAACTGGCCGCCGACAGCGTGTTTGCGGGCGTCCGCAACGTGTTGCTGGCGCTGCACGAACGCCGGCCGCAGGCGCTGATCGTGCTGCAATCGCTGCTGCCGGTCGCGTTCGATGCCAGCAACCGCAGCGTGGTGCAGCCGGTGAACCAGCGCTTGCGCACGCTGGCGAAGACCTTGCCCACGTCTGGTTATACGAATTACCTCGACCTGTATCCCGCGTTCGTGGACAGTGCTGGACGGCAAGACCGCCGCCTGTTCAACGACGGCGTGCATCCGAACGAAGCCGGCTACCGCCGGTGGCGGGATCGGCTGGTGGGGTTTTTGAAGTCGGTGAGGGG
>JANXRY010000048.1 GCA_025356635.1 Gammaproteobacteria bacterium | reverse complement strand
AGCGCCTCGGCGAGCGACTTGCTCGTGGTCAGGTCGACCTGGACCCGCATCTGGCCCAGTTCCATGACGTGACCATGCGCGTCGATCAGGCCCGGCAACATCGTGCGCCCCCAGCCATCGACGATGGCCGAGCCCCGCCGCGCGCGCCAGTCAAGCGCGACCGGTCAGGCCGCGACGCCGGTCATCGGCACGAACAGCAGCGTCGCCGACGCGATCGATCCGCCGATCGCCGTCGCGGCGATGACGTCGCTCGGATAGTGCATGCCCAGAACGACGCGAGACAGCGCGACGCTCAGCGTGAACGGCAGCAGCAGCCACGATAGCCATGGGTAATACGCCACCGCCACCAAGGCGAACGACACCGCGTGCAATGTGTGCCCCGACGGGAAGCTGAACTCGTCCAGCGGCGCGACCCAGGCACGGATGCGGCCGTCGGCGACGAATGGCCGTGGTCGACGCGTCCATCGCTTCAGTCGTCGATACACGAGTGTCGCGATCCCGCCGGCGATCGCCATGTGCGCCGCGGCATCGAGCCCGCGCGCGCGATCGAACCAGGCGATGAGCGCGATCAGCGCGTACCAGAACGCGCCGTCTCCGAGCCGGCCGACCATGCGGAAGTAGCCGCGCACCAGTTGCCGTGTTCCCCAGCGGTTGGCGGCCAGGCACCAATCCTGCTCGCTCTCCAGCAGACGGTGCGCGAGTGGTTTCATGCCGCCAGTCGTTGTTGTGCCAGTTGGCCGAGGAGGTCGGCGAACTCGCGTGCGACTTCGTCCGGATGCAGGTGCTGGACGGCCGCGCGCGCTGCCGCGCCCATCCGGAACAGCGGGCCGTGCGCGCCGATCCTGGCGACCGCCCGGACAAAAGCATCGGCATCGCCGGGTGGCACCGCGGCGCCGTGGCTGCCATCGACCAGGTGTTCGCGGGTGGCGCCATAGTCGAAGGCGACCGTTGCCAGGCCGGAGGCCATGGCTTCGAGCGTGACGTTGCCGAAGGTCTCCGACAGGCTGGAGAAGACGAACAGGTCGGCGCTGGCGTAGTGCCGCGACAGCGATTCGCCGCGCTGGACGCCGCAGAAAATCGCCTCGGGGACGCTGGACTTCAAGGCTTCGCGTTGCGGGCCGTCGCCGACGAAGACGAGGCGGCTGCTAGGACGTTCCGCCTGCAGGGCCCGGAACGCGCGGATGGTGAGCTCGAGATTCTTTTCCGCGGCGAGCCTGCCCACGCTGATCATCACCACGTCGTCCTCGGACACGCCCCAGCGGGAGCGCAGCGCGGCATCGCGCCAACCCGGGTGGAACATGCACGTGTCCACGGCGCGGCCCAGGCGCTGCACGCGCTTGAATCCCTGCCCACGCAATTGCTCCTGCAATTCCACCGTGGGGACCAAGGTGGCATCGCCGCGGTTGTGGAATCGGCGCAGCCAGGCGAATACCCAGGGCGACAAGAATCCAGCGCCGTAGCGACCCATGTAGTCGTCGAAGCGCGTGTGGAAGCCAGTCGCGACCGGAATGCCCAGGCGTCGCGCTGAACCCAAGGCCGACCAACCCAATGGGCCCTCGGTGGCGATGTAGACAGCGTCCGGGCGCTCGGTCCGCCAACGCGCGTGCAGCCGTCGCCCGGCCGGCATGCCGAAGCGCAGGCCGGGATAGCGGGGCAGGGGCGCGCCGGCGACCAGCATGAGTTCGGGATTCGGCAGGACGCTGTCCTCGGCGTGTTCGGGCCGGACCAGGGAAACGCGGTGGCCCAGGTTGCGCAAGCCCTGCTCGAGCGACTGCACGGTCAAGGCGACGCCGTTGACGTCGGGCGGGTAGGTTTCGGTGACGAGCTCGATGCGTAGTGGCTTGTTCATGCGCGCAGGATCGCGTCCCGCCATGCCAGCAACGTGACATCGACATGAAAGAAGCATGACGAACGCGACGTCGGTCGTTGTAACCTGTGGGCAGAACGGTCTACAAGGTAACCCGAGCATGATTGCGATTCGATTGAGCCTGGCGTTGGCGGCATGCATGGCATGGAGCTGTGCCGCTGCGGCGCCACCGGCGGCGGCCGCGCCGACCATGCCCAGAATCGGGCTGGCGTTCGAGACTAGGCCGTCGTTGACGCCAAATATCGCCGCACGCAGGTTGCCGCCACCGAGACCAACCGCGCCCGGGACTCGGGATACCTCGGCCGCCCGACGCGGCCAACCATGGCTCTGCGGGCCTCTGGAGAAACGCCTCGCGAAGCCAATTGGTCAATGACCCACGGCCGGGGTAGCCCAGCGCACGAATGGTCGCGGCAACACGTCGTTCGTGCGTGAGGTAATGCCTAAGTGCCGCCTCCTTCTGTGCCTGCGAGTATTTTGGCTTTCGGCACGCATAACCTACCGGCACGTCGAGTCTTTGCTCATAGTCCCGGAACCAGCCCTTCAAAGCATTCTTGGTTGGGCACCCCAGCTGACGGAGGGTCGGCCTGAGGCGTTTGCCGAGCTTGATGTAGAGCTCGACTGCTCGAATCCTGTCTTCGTACGAATACATGAACTACCTCCTAGTAGTCCAAGTTTTCGTCCGCACCCCCCCCTGGTCAGTTTTCAACGAACACCGACAAATAAAGGGCTTGCAGCGGTGCAGGCCCTTGTTGCTTTCAGTCGCGGCAGATCACCGGGCGATACTTGCCCAGGACGGTCGTGCCCCCGGAAGACCTGCAATTCCACTCGATGCTCCCGGCATGGGTAATCGGCGAGAACATGAGCACCTTGGCATTTATCGCAAGGTTGGCCTTCTGCGGTGCGCTCGAACTGAAGATGACGGCGATCTTGCCGGTACCGCCTACGCCCACGCCGCCGACGTAGGAACCGACTATCGAAAGGGCGGATGCCAACCCGTAGGAAGAATTTGCCACGCCTGGCGCGTTGGCAAAGCGGCCATTGTTGTTGTAGAACTCGGCCAGTGCGGTCTTCATGCCGTCAGCGAGGGCGGAGCCTTCCGAGACCTGCGAGCGGATCACGTAGTCCTGGTACTGGGCGATGGCGATCGCCGCGAGGATGGCGATGATCGCCACCACGATCATCAGTTCGATGAGGGTGAAACCCTTCTGATTGATCACGGCGAATCCCCCGGTTAGATCGCGTCGAAGTCGATGAACTTCCGCCGACTGGGGGGCATCGGAGGCGCATTCAACATATACCGTTCATCACATCAGCCGGGAAACCAGTTCCGACGATTGGCAAGCAAGGGCCGATCAACGGCTCTCGGCAAAGCGGGTTCCGCTAGTTTTCCTGACGCGCCAGCTCGTCCTGGATTTCCTTGTCCAGGCCTTCGGCTTCGGTCTGGATGGTGCGCATCAGGACCAGGCTGGTGCTGACGTTGGCCATCCAAAAGCGCAATTCGCGCGTCAATTCGGGCGACGCCCGATGCTGCTCCAGCGCCGCAGGTAGTCTTCGCCGCGCGCCGAATCCTTGCGCACGATCCGCTTGGACTGCATGAACTTCCCTTACTTTGGCGCCACGACACCCGCGGTGCGCGCGAGCCGGTCGGCCAACGCATTCAATGCAACATCGAACGCGGCATCGTTCGAACGGATATGGACCTGGCCTTCGAGCTCCATTGCCGTCAGTTCTTCCACCGAGGCCACCATCAGGCGCTGGCCGCGACGATTGCTGAGCATGTGCCGGCCGCTGATCGGGCTGGTCCAGCTGATCCTGGCGGCGGTGATCCGACCATCTTCGTTGACCAGATCAAGCCAGTCGCCTACTTGCAGCTTGCGATAGCGCTCGAGCAAGTCGGCGTCGAGCTCGGGCGCCGGTGCGACCGGCAAGGCCGTCGGCGCCAGCGCTTCCGGTGCCGGCATGTCGAAAACATCGGCATGAGAATCAGGGTCGGGTTCGGTGATGCGATCGGTAACGATTGCTTCAGTAACGATTGCTTCGCCCTGCTGCGCAACAGGAGCAACGAAGTCGACGGTTGGAGCCGCATCAGCATCGGCAACGAAGTTCGCAATCTCGGCAAGCAGGCGCGCCTCCACCTCGGCGTCGTCATGCGAGATTTCTGCAGGAACGCTCTCGGCATTCTTGGCGATCTCCGGCACCTTGGTCGGCGACAGCGTCTCGACAGGAGCCGCTGCGGCAGGCGTGTCATCGCCCGACTGCTCGGCGATCGCCGAAGACAACTCTGCGAGAAGGGCTTCCACATCCTCGGCAGATTGTCCGGAACTGGCCAATATCGACTCGACTCCGGTACGCAGCCGCTTCAAATCAGCCGGGCCACCCCGCCGGCAGGCTCTGGTCAGTGCGATCAGCAAGCCCAGGTTGGCCTGCACGTGGTCGCCGTCCGCACCTTCGCGCAGGATCAGGATGGTCTGGTGGTGTTGCCATGGGCCGGTCAGGAACTCCCGCACAGGCTCGGGAAGCCTCGCGCCGCCAATCGCCTGCTGCAGTTGCGCCGTGACCGTGGCCATCGCGATGCTGCGGCGTTCGCGGCCGCGTTCGGCATCGGCCATGCGTCGCTCGGCAATCTCGGCGCCGCGCCGACGCTCACTCAATGCCTCGGACAAGGACTTGTCCAGTGTCTCGAATATGGCCAGATCGTCTTTGAATTCCTCGAGGATCCGTTCGATTGCCGCGAATGCGATCTCGCGCAGATCACGAAACTGGGGCGCATCCGACGCGGCAGTTTCGAGCGCCTCGACCAGCAGGTTGAGTACGCGGCGGGCCGGATGGCGCGACTGCATGAACATGCGTCGGTCCAGCAAGGCCACGCGGACATACGGAATGACCAAGCGGGCCAACTGCGACCGGGCACGCTCGTCGAGGCGGCGACCATCGAGCAGCGCCTCGAACAGCATGTTCACCAGTTCCATCATGTCGTGCGCCGGCCCCGGCATGGACTGCAGTCCACCCGCCAGGCCGATTTGACTGGCCGTCTGATTCACCGCTTCGAACAATCGCGCCGTGGACGCCCCCGGCGCCATCGCCTGGCCTGGGGCGGGCGCGGCGACGTAGCTGTTTTGCAGCAACGCAAGCACGGAACGCAAGTCGGCATCGCTCCACATCGGCGCCGGAGCCACTGGAGCGCCCGCCGGCATGCCGCCGGCATCGAACCCGGGACCTGGCACGCCATACCCCCCCGGCATCACCGGGTATCCGCCTAGCATGCTGGGATATTGTCCCATCGGGTATTGCCCGGCTTGCTGCGGGTAGCCGTAAGCAGGGGCGGCGTACATTCCGGGCATTCCGGGCGGTCCCGGCCAGGCACCGCCGCCGGTCGGAGCCATGCCGGGCGCTGCATAACCGCCCATTCGTTGCGCGCCCATCAGGCTGAACAACCGCTCCAGCACATCCGTGCCGCCGTCTTCCGATTCCGCCTGCAAGGCGGCGGCCGTCGCCTGTCGGCTGGTACTGGTGTTTTCCACCAGGTCGTGCCCGAATTCTTCGCCGGCCGCTGGTGGTGGTGGGGGCGCCATGACGCGTCGACCCGCGAGCGAGCTCAGCGGCACGCCGGTGATGTTGGAAATCCTTGAATTCAGGGTGCCGTAGAAATTACCCATGCGCGCCATCAACAAAGGCATCAACCGTTGCAGCAACCAGGAGCGCTCTTCTGGCGTGCACTGGAAATGCTGCATGCCGCTGCGAACGCCATCGACCCACACCGACGGGCCCAGGGGGTTCTCGCTCGGACTCTGCCAGCCTTCGACGCCGATGGCTGCCAGCAACTGCTGAAGTTGCTCCAGACGCTCCCGATCCTTGTACGAGACTTCGTTGACGAACATCTCGCTCAGCACTTGCTGCTCATGCTCATCATCGCGCAGCAGGCTCAGCGGCCCCATCGCCGATCCCTTGGCCAGCTTGCCTTGCGCGTCAAAGCGTTGTTGCCAGACCTCTACCAGACGCGTTTCGGTCTGGTCGATGAGCTTGTCCCAATTGATCGCTTCCTTGAACGCGTCAGGCACGCCCTCGTCGGCAATCGCCGACGCCAGCGCTTCGTGCAGCACACTGCGAAACTCCTTGAGAGCCTGGACCCGGGTCTGCTCGATGGCGGAGGGCGGCGGGGACTTCATGCGCAAAGTTTTGGGCGGTCTCGGAAAGCGGCTCTTTCCTTGACGCGGGTACCTAGAGTATCAACAAGGCGGGCTGTTATGCTCGGCACCGACCATCGATACCCAAGGACGCCATGCGCAAGACCGCCCGCCTGCTGTTCGCCAGCTTTCTTGTTGCCAGCGTGGCCAGCTGTGCCAATGGCCCGAAGGAGCGGATCAACCCGCCCGTGGCCAGCCTCCAGGAATTGTCGGTGCAGCCCGACGGCCACTGGCGCCTGCTACTGCGCCTGCAAAACTACAGCAACGTCGCGACGACGTTCAGTTCAGTACAGGCACGGTTGCTGGTGGCCGGACAGGATGCCGGCGAGATCAGCCTGGACCCAAAACTTACCGTCGGCCCGGAATCGGCCGATGTCATACCGGTGCTGATCATCCCGTCCCTGGCTGCCAAGACAGCGGCGGCCAGTGCTTTGGCGGCAATGCAGGCACTGCCCTATTCCCTGAATGGCCAGATCGCCAGCAGCAAGCCCAAGCGCGAGCACGATTTCCACTACGAAAGCTCGCTCAATCCCGCGCCGGGCCTGCGCGGCGTCTTGCGCTGACCGGAGTCGCGCATGCATCCCTACACCGCACCCCTGCGTGACATCCGTTTCGCCCTCGATGTCCTCGGCGCCGAGGACCTCTACCAGCGCCTGGGCTTCAAACAGGCCGATCGCGAACTGATCGACGCGGTCCTTGAAGAAGCCGCGCGTTTCGCCCAAGCCGTGCTGGCCCCTTTGAATGCGCCCGGTGACGAACAGGGCTGCGCTTTCGACGCGGCGACGGGCGATGTGCGTACGCCAGATGGCTTCAAGGAAGCCTACGCGCAGTACATCGAAGCCGGCTGGAGTGGATTGACGGCACCCGAATCGCGCGGTGGCCAAGGTCTGCCGGAAAGCGTCGGCGCGATCGTCAAGGAGATGATCGATGCTGCCAACCTGGCTTGGGGCAACTATCCCTTGCTTTCCCACGGCGCGATCGTGGCGCTCGAACACCATGGTGAGGCCTGGCAGCAGGAGGTCTTCCTCAAGCGGATCATCGACGGTAGCTGGACCGGAACCATGTGCCTGACCGAGCCGCATTGCGGCTCCGATCTTGGCTTGCTCAAGACCCGCGCCACCGCCAATTCCGATGGCAGCTATTCGGTAACCGGCACCAAGATCTTTATCACTGGCGGCGAGCACGACCTGACGGCCAACATCGTGCACCTGGTGCTGGCGCGCCTACCGGACGCGCCGGTCGGCACCCGCGGTATCTCGATGTTCGTGGTGCCCAAGTTCATGACCTCCAGGGAGGGCGCTGTCGGCGCGCGCAACGCGCTCCGCTGCGGTTCAATCGAACACAAGATGGGCATCCACGGCTCGTCGACGTGCGTGATGAACTTCGACGGCGCCCAGGGCTATTTGATCGGCGAGCCGAACAAGGGTTTGGCGGCGATGTTCACGATGATGAACTCGGCACGGCTCTCGGTTGGTCTACAGGGGTTGGGATTGATCGATCGCGCCGGCCAATGCGCGCTCGCCTACGCCCGCGACCGACTGCAAATGCGTGCGCTTTCCGGCACGAAATTCCCGGACAAACCAGCCGATCCGATCATCGTCCATCCCGACGTGCGACGCATGTTGCTCACCTGCAAGGCGTTGTCCGAAGGCGGCCGCCTGCTGACGCTGCATGCAACCACCTTGCTTGATGTCATCGCCCAGAGCAAAGACGAAGCCGAACGCCGCGAGGCCGACGAACTACTCGGTTTCCTCACGCCAGTCGTCAAGGGCATGCTCACCGAGTGGGCGAACGAGTGCGCCTATCACGCGCTGCAAGTGTTCGGCGGCCATGGCTACGTGCGCGAGTGGGGCATGGAGCAACTGGCCCGCGACGCGCGCATCACCACCATCTACGAAGGCACCACGCAGATCCAGGCACTCGACCTGCTCGGTCGCAAGATCGTGCAATTGCAGGGCGCCGGCATGCGTCGATTCCTGGCGATGATCCAGCGCTTCTGCGAGAAACACATGCATGACGCCAGCATGATCGAGTTCGTGCTGCCGCTGGCCGAAGCCACCCGGCAATGGGGCGAGCTGACCATGGAAGTCGGAAAACGCGCCTCTGCCAATGCCGATGAAGTCGGCGCCGCCGCCGTGGATTACCTCGCCACTTCCGGCTACGTCGCACTCGCTTACTGGTGGGCACGCGCCGTCGCTGCTGCCGATGCCGGCAACTATCCGGAAGGCTTCAAGACCATGAAACGGGAAACGGCGCGCTTTTATTTCGCGCGTTTGCTGCCACGCATCCGCAGCCACGACGCCGCGATCCGCAGCGGTGCCGCGACGCTGCAAGCGCTCGATGCTGGGCTGTTCGACTCTTAAAAAGAAAAAACCCGCCTGCTAGCGGGTTCTTCGAATCGCCGTGGGGTTCCGGCGAGAGTGGTCGGGACGGCGGGATTCGAACCCACGACCCTTTGCCCCCCAGGCAAATGCGCTACCAGGCTGCGCTACGCCCCGACTTCGTTGGAAATTATACGTGATTTGCCTTGCAGGAGCGCTCAAGAGCGCGACCCGGGCATTCAACGGCGTAGCAGGACCAGCAATTCCTCGAGTTCCTGGCGCATCTGCCGGACGATCTGCGCAGAGATCGCCGAGCCGGTCTTCGCCGGCTCGCCTTCCAGCCGCTGGCGAGCGCCGCTGATCGTGTAGCCCTCTTCGTAAAGCAGACCACGGATCTGGCGGATCATCAGCACATCGTGGCGCTGGTAGTAACGGCGGTTGCCACGACGCTTGACCGGGGTGAGGCTTTCGAATTCTGTTTCCCAGTAACGCAGCACATGCGGCTTGACGTCGCACAACTCGCTCACTTCACCAATGGTGAAGTAACGCTTGGCCGGAATTGGCGGTAGCTCGCGGTTGCTGCCCGGATCAAGCATTCACGTTCCCGGCATAGGCCTCGACGCGCTCGCGCAGTTTCTGACCCGGGCGGAAAGTCACCACGGTGCGGGCCGAGATCGGGATCTCTTCGCCAGTCTTGGGATTGCGGCCGGGACGCTGGTTCTTCTGGCGCAGATCGAAATTTCCGAAGCCGGATAATTTGATGCTGCGGCCACGCTCAAGACCATCGCGCAGGACATCGAAAAACGCGTCCACGAACTCCTTGGCTTCACGCTTGTTCAAGCCCACTTCTTCGAACAATCGTTCGGCCATTTCGGCTTTGGTCAACGCCATGTCATCCCCTGATTCGTGCGCCGCATTCAGTCGCCAGGGCCGCAAGGGCCGCCGAGACCGCCTGGTCGGCGTCCTGATCGGTAAGGGTGCGGGAAACGTCCTGCAGAATCAAGCCCATAGCGAGGCTCTTTGCACCCGTTTCTAGGCCGGGTCCGCGGTACTGGTCAAACAGGACAATTGTCTGCAGGCGCGCTCCCAGCGATCGCCAAAGGCAGCGTTCCAGCGCCGACCAAGGCGTGGCTTCCGGAACGACCACGGCGAGGTCACGGCGAACCGAGGGGTACCGCGAGACATCGCCAGCTGCCGGCAGGATTCGCTGGACGATTGGATCGAGATCGAGCTCGAACCCGATGATTTCGCCGTCCAGGTCCAGCGCCTTGGACAGGCGTGGATGCAGGTGCCCAACCCAGCCGATCCGGACGCCGTCGCGCCAGACCGTCGCGCTGCGACCGGGATGTCCGAACGTCTGATCGGCCGCTCGGAATTCGGCGCGGGTGCCGGACAGCGCTAACAGGCCATTGACCTCGGCCTTGAGGTCGTAGAAATCGACCTCGCGCGCACCAAGCGCCCATTGCTCGGCATCGGCGCGACCACAGGCGATCGCAGCGATCCGGCGAGTCTCGACCGGTGCCTCGCCAGCAACAGTCGCATGGAAGCTGCGACCGATTTCGAACAGACGAACACGCTCCTGCTGGCGGGTGCGATTGCGGCGCATCGCTTCGGCCAGACCCGGCAGCAAGGACGTGCGCATCACGCCGAGCTCACTAGTCAACGGATTAGCGAGCGCAACCACACGGGCGTCGATCTGCCAAAGCTTCAACCACTGCGCGTCAACAAAGGCGTAGTTGATTGCCTCGAGAAAATCATGCGCCACCAGCTGGTGGCGCAGGGTCGATTCGGAAACCTGCGTTTCGCTTGGCGCCGCGAGAACAATCTCGCCTGTAGGCAATCGCACCGGAATGGCTGAGTAACCATGGATTCGGGCGATTTCCTCGATCAGGTCTTCCTCGATGGCGATGTCGAAGCGGCGCGACGGCGCGAGCACCGACCAACCTTCCGCAGTCGTCGTCACCTGCATGCCGAGCGCGCGCAGGATGCGTTCGACTTCTGCGTCGGGCACCGAAACGCCGAGCACGCGCGCCAATCGTGCGCGCCGCAGCGACACCGTGACCGGCTTCGGCAAGTGTTCAGGCAGCACAGTCTCGGTGATCGGCCCAGCCTTACCGCCCATGATCTGCTGTACGAGTGCAGTGGCACGTTCGATGGCGTAACGCGGCAGTTCCGGATCGACGCCGCGCTCGAAACGGTGGCCAGCATCGGTATGCATGCCAAGTTTACGGGCGCGGCCGATGATCGCGCTCGGCGCCCAGTGCGCCGCTTCGAAGAACACCCGCGTCGTCACATCAGTGACGCGCGTATCCCAGCCACCCATCACGCCACCAAGCGCAACCGCACGGTCGGCATCGGTCACCAGCAGGAAGTCCGGGGCGAGCGTGACCTCGCGTTCGTCAAGCAATTTCAGCGATTCCCCTGCCCGCGCATGGCGAACGCTGATCGGCCCGACCAATTTATCCGCGTCGAAGGCGTGCAGTGGCTGGCCGAGTTCGAGCATCACGTAGTTCGTGATGTCGACCAGCGGGCTGATCGGACGCAGGCCAGCGCGCTTGAGCCGCTCGGTCAGCCACAGCGGCGACTTGGCGCCGGGATCGAAACCCTCGATGACCCGGCCGCAAAAGCGCAGGCAATCGGCCCCGGCTTTCAGTTCAACGGTGAATTTCGCGGTCGTCTCGATTTTCGCTTCCGGAATTTCCAGCGCGTTGACGTTGGTGCCTAGCGCAGCAGCGACATCGAAGGCGACGCCGCGCACGCTGAAGCAATCGGCGCGATTTGGCGTGAGCTTGAGCTCGAAACTGGCATCGGGCAGGCCGAGGTATTGCGCCAACGCCGCGCCGACCGGCGCATCTGTGGGAAGCTCCAGCAAACCGGAAGCGTCGGGATCGATCGCCAGTTCCTTCGCCGAACAGAGCATTCCGTAGCTGTCGACGCCGCGAAGCTTGGCAGCCTTGATCACCATTCCGCCGGGCAGGAACGCGCCGACGGTGGCCAACGGCGCCTTCAAGCCCGGGCGCGCATTTGGCGCTCCGCAAACGATCTGCACCGGTTCGCCGGAACCTATGGACACCTGACAGACCTGCAGGCGGTCGGCCTCCGGATGTTTGGCGGTCGAGAGGATTTCCGCAACAACGACGCCTTTGAGCTCGTCGCCAATTGCCTCGATGGCCTCGACTTCCAGGCCGATCGCGGTCAGGCGCGCGGCAAGTTCGTCGCGCGAGGCGGAAACGGTGACGTGTTCGCGCAGCCAGCTTTCCGGGAATTTCATGCGAATTGCCCCAGGAAGCGGCTGTCGTTCTCGAAGAAACTGCGCAAGTCGTTGACGCCATAGCGCAACATGGCGAAGCGCTCGACGCCCAGGCCGAAAGCGAAACCGGTGTAGCGCTCGGGATCGATGCCGACACTGCGCAGCACGTTCGGATGGACCATGCCGCAGCCAAGCACTTCCAGCCAGCGGGTGCTGCCGTCCGGTTGCTGCCAGGCGATGTCCACTTCTGCGGAAGGTTCGGTGAACGGAAAATAGCTCGGGCGGAAACGCATCTCGAAATCGCGCTCGAAGAAGGCGCGCACGAATTCGGACAGCGTGCCCTTGAGGTCGGCGAAGCTAGAAGTCTCGTCGACCAGCAGGCCTTCGACCTGGTGGAACATCGGCGTATGGGTCTGGTCGGAATCGGAACGATAAACCTTGCCGGCGGCGATCATCCGTAGCGGCGGTTTGTGTTCCGACATGAAACGCACCTGCACGCCGGAGGTATGCGTTCTCAGCAAACGACCGTCCGGGAAATAGAAGGTGTCGTGCATCGCCCGCGCCGGATGATGCGGCGGGAAATTCAGCGCCTCGAAGTTGTGCCAGTCGTCTTCGATCTCGGGGCCGTCGGCGAGTTGGTAGCCGAGCCGCGCAAAGATGTCGGTGATGCGCTCGAGCGTACGCGACACCGGATGCAGGTTGCCGACGCCGTTGCCGCGACCCGGCAGAGTGACATCGATGCGTTCGGTGGCCAGGCGCTGGTCGAAGGCCGCGTCTTCGAGCGCGAGCTTGCGCGCGGCGATCGCTTCGGTGACCGCGTCCTTGGCCCGGTTGACCTGCTCACCGAAGGCTTTGCGCTGGTCGGCGGGAAGCGCGCCGAGCTGCTTGAGCTGGCCGGTGATGCTGCCGGATTTTCCGAGCAGGGCGACGCGCAGCGCGTCGAGCCCGTCGAGGCTGGTGGCGGCGTCGATGTCGGCAAGCGCCGAACGGATCAAGTGGTCGATGTCACTCATGATGTCTTGCCCTGAAAACGAAAATGGGGAAGGACTCTCGCCCTTCCCCACTGTCTTGGTCCTGCAGAAACCTTACGCTGCGAGAGCGCGCTTGGCCTGCTCAGCGATCTGGCCGAACGCGGCCGGATCGTGGATCGCCAGGTCCGCCAAGGCCTTGCGGTCCAGGGTGATGTTGGCTTTCAGCAGGCCATTCATGAAGCGGCTGTAGCTCAGGCCGTGCAGGCGGGCGGCAGCGTTGATGCGCACGATCCACAGGCTGCGGAACTGGCGCTTGCGCTGCTTGCGGCCGATGTAGGCGTACTGGGCCGCCTTGGTGACCGCCTGCTTGGCGACGCGGAAGACCTTGCGGCGGGCGTTGAAGTAGCCCTTGGCAAGCTTGATGATTTTCTTGTGGCGCGCGCGCGCCGTTACACCACGTTTGACTCGTGCCATGACTTAGTCCTCCTCAGAGATAGGGCAACATGCGATCGAGACGGCCAGCATCTTCGGCACGAACATGGTTCGTCTGCCGCAGGTTGCGCTTGGTCTTGGTCGCCATCTTGGTGAGGATGTGGCTACGGTTGGCGTGGCCGCACTTGTACTTGCCGGAAGCGGTCTTCCGGAAGCGTTTGGCGGCCCCGCGATTGGTCTTGATCTTGAACTTTGCCATCGAAGGTCCTTTCGTTTTCTATTACTGACCTAGGCGCCTCGGTTGGTGTCTTGAGCGACTTCGTCGCTAAGACCCCAACCCCGGTCTTTCCGTCCTGCCCGTGTCGGCTTATAAGTTCCTGATTCAAAAGGAATCAGGAACAGGTCCAATTCCCGACCGAAGTCAGGAACCGGCAATTATGCAGGAAAATCGGGGACTTAGGAAGCAGGCGCTGCTTACTTCTTCTTCGGCGCGATCATCATGATCATCTGCCGGCCTTCCAGACGGGGGCGCTGTTCGATCACCACTTCATCGGCCAGGTCGGTCTCGATGCGCTTGGCCATTTCCAGGCCGAGTTCCTGGTGCGACATCTCGCGACCCTTGAAGCGGATGTTGACCTTGACCTTGTCGCCCTCTTCCAGGAAGCGGCGCAGGTTGCGCAACTTGATGTGGTAGTCGCCATCGTCGGTGGTCGGGCGGAACTTGAGTTCCTTGATCTCGACGACCTTCTGCTTCTTCTTGGCCGCATTGGCCTTCTTCTGCAGCTCGAACTTGAACTTGCCGTAGTCCATGACTCGACAAACCGGCGGATCCGCGGTCGGCTGGATCTCGACCAGGTCCATACCCGATTCATCCGCGAGGGCCAGCGCCTCCTCTCGGGACAGGATGCCGACCATTTCTCCGTCGGCGCCGATCACGCGTACGCGCGGCACGCGGATCTCGTTGTTCTTGCGGTTACCTTTTTCAGTCGCTGGCGTATTGATGCGTGAATCCTCGAACGTGGATGGGAACCGCCGACTCAGGCCGACGGGGTTGATTCTAGGCGTAGTTTAGCGAGGAAATCCTCGACCGGCATGGTTCCGAGGTCTTCGCCACTACGGGTACGCACCGCCACCAGCCCCTGCTCCTTCTCGCGGTCGCCAATGACCAGCAGATAGGGAACCCTCTGCAACGTGTGCTCGCGGATCTTATAGCCGATCTTTTCGTTGCGCAAATCTGCAGCCACTCGGAAGCCTTGATTCACAAGGGAATTTCTGACTGAATCGGCGTAATCGACCTGGGCGCCGGTGATGTTCATCACCACCGCCTGCACCGGCGCAAGCCAGGTCGGCAGTGAGCCAGCATGGTTTTCGATCAGGATGCCGATGAACCGCTCCATCGAGCCGACGATCGCCCGGTGCAGCATCGCCGGGTGTTTGCGCGCGGAATGTTCATCCACATACTCGGCGCCCAGGCGCTCGGGCATCATGAAATCAACCTGCATCGTGCCGACCTGCCAGCCGCGACCAATCGAATCCTTCAAGTGGTACTCGATCTTGGGCGCGTAGAAAGCACCCTCGCCCGGTAGCTCGGTCCATTCCACGCCGGCGCTGCGCAGTGCCCGCCGCAACATGTCTTCGGTGCGATCCCAGAACTCATCGGAACCGATGCGCTTTTCGGGGCGCAAGGCGAGCTTGACGGCAAGATCGGTGAAGCCGAAGTCGGCGTAGACCTTCATTGCCTGGCGATGGAAAGCGGTGACTTCGGCCTCGACCTGATCCTCGGTGCAGAAAATATGGCCATCGTCCTGGGTGAAGGCGCGCACCCGCATGATGCCGTGCAGTGCGCCGGAAGGTTCGTTGCGATGGCAGCCACCGAATTCGCCGTAACGGATCGGCAAGTCACGATAGCTGTGCAGGCCGCAATTGTAGACTTGCACGTGGCCCGGGCAGTTCATCGGCTTCAGCGCATAGGTGCGCTTCTCCGATTCGGTGAAAAACATGTTGTCCTGATAGTTGTCCCAGTGCCCGGACTTCTTCCACAAGGACACATCGAGGATCTGCGGGCAACGCACTTCCTGGTAACCGGAATCCTTGTAGACCTGGCGCATGTATTGTTCGACCACCTGCCAGATCGCCCAGCCCTTGGGGTGCCAGAACACCATGCCCGGGCCTTCTTCCTGCTGATGGAACAGGTCGAGCGTCTTGCCGATCTTGCGATGGTCACGCTTTTCGGCCTCTTCCAACTGGAACAGGTGAGCTTTGAGATCCTTGTCGCTGAGCCAAGCAGTGCCGTAGATGCGCGACAGCATCTGGTTGTTGGAATCGCCGCGCCAATAGGCACCGGCCACCTTCATCAACTTGAACGCGCGCAGTTTGTCGGTGCCGGGCACATGCGGGCCGCGGCACAGATCGGTGAACTCACCTTGCGAATACAGCGAGAGGTCTTCCGTGGCGGGAATCGACTCGATGATTTCGGCCTTGTAGTGCTCGCCAAGATTCTTGAAGAAGGCCACGGCCTCGTCGCGCGATTTCACACTGCGGGAAACCGCATGGGCTTCCTTGACGATCTTCGCCATTTCCTCTTCGATCTTCGGCAGATCGTCCTGGGTGAATGGCGGCTCGACCGCGAAGTCGTAGTAGAAACCGTTGTCGATGACCGGGCCGATGGTGACCTGCGCTTTCGGATATAGGCGCTGCACCGCTTGCGCGAGTAAGTGCGCGGTGGAATGGCGAATGACTTCCAACGCATCCGGGTGCTTGTCGGTGACGATCTCAAGCTTGACGTCGTGTTCGATACGGAAGCTGGTGTCCACCAGGTTGCCGTCGACCTTGCCGGCCAGCGCAGCCTTGGCCAGACCCGGGCCGATCGACGCGGCGACTTCGGCCACGGAAACGGGATGTTCGAACGGGCGTTGGCTGCCGTCGGGGAGGGTAATGTTCAGCATGCGATGGGGCTTCAAGTAAGAGCGGTGGGAGCCGCGACAGGCGAAAAAAAGGACGCCAGGCGTCCTCGTTACTCGCGGGGCCTGGGGAATCGAGGTCAGATCGGGGTAGTGCTCATGTCGCACGCTGAGCGCCGGTTTCCCGTCGCCACCTTGCCACTGGATTCGATGCCGCCAAACTAGGGCTTTTGCCCGGATAAGTCAATGAAAACAGGGCAGTTAGCGAACGTTCGCGGCGGCCGGAGCGGAACCCGTGCGGCGATACAGGTACCAGCTCCAGCCGGAAACGCCGGAGTACGGAAATATCCGAAGCAAGGTGTACACGCCCACGCCACGAACGGCGAAGGCCGGCATCGGCCGGTAATGCAGGTCCTGACTGTGAAACAGCAACCACTCAGGCTTGGCTTCAAACCATTGCTCTTGATCGACGTAGACCAGGCGCCCACCATCGGGCAAACGTGGCGCAAAGAATTCAATCACCGTCGAATTGCGAAAATCATGGTCGGATGCGATGACCACTCGACCTGGTTCGGAATGAACAAGGATGAAACTCAAGGCCTCGGAATACTGGCCGCGCCCGTTTCGCAGCAGGCTGATGTCCCGTGACAGGTGGCCGGCGGCACCGACCAGCAATGCGGCCAGCGCCAGCCACCGCCATTGGTGCGGCCACGAGCGCCAGGCGACGCACGAGGCGTGTGCGAAAAAGAGCACGACGAACGGGAAGCTGATCAGGAAATAGCGGAAATACAGGTCGTCCGATGCGCTGGCGGCGAGTGCGATCGCGGGCGCCAAGATGGTGATGCCTAACAGGAAAGTCCACTGCCCATCCCGGGCGCGCCGCAGCGACAGCGACTCGAGGACGACGAACGCCAATAACACTACGATTGCGAGAAGCCTGTAAATCGGCGTGTCCGGAAGCCCGACCAGGTATGAACAGGCCGTGCCGACCACTTCGAAACCACTGCTTGGATCGCCTCCGCCGATCGTCATAGTTCGGAGGAAATAGAAATACCACGCGCCCGCGACCGCCAGCGGCACAGCATGGAGTTTGGCCACCGAGGCGATCGCATCGCCTGGCCTTCCGGTCGCCTCAAATCGTTCGATCGCATGGCCAAACACAAAGGCGATCGAGGCGATGACGAAGGAGGCGTGCGCAAGTAGACCCGCGGCCGATGCCAGCCAGAACGCCAGGGCAGTGGCGATTCGATTCTCTTGCAGCCACTTTCTCCAGAAGGAATAGGCGAGCAGCGCGCAGAAAACCGCCAGGGCGTAGCCCCTGGCCTCCGAGAAATAGAGCAGCAGCGGGTAACAGATCGCTAGGAACGGCATCGCCAATCGGGCTTCGGCCCTGCCCCATTGCCGTTGGGCAATCCGTCCGACCAGAAGCACGGATCCGACGCCGGACAGGATGGACAGCAGCCGGTACTCGATGCTCGAATGATTTCCCTTCAGCCAGTACAGATATAGCGTGTTCAGCGGGTGATTATTGTCGTGGTGGATGTGCGTGAAGACGTCCCACGCAGAATGCGCGTCGCGCGCGAAATCCAGAGACCATATCTCGTCCAGCCAAAGGTCGCCGCGGGCGGCAACGGCGAACAGCCCGGCGGCGGCAACCGCCATCGCACCGTACATGAGAACATCTGCGAACTTGAATCCACCGTCGCCTTGTCGAGCCACGAACGCCACCTGACGGGACCAGTTCGCAGATACTAGCAGCCAACCATCGGAGACCATGCATGGCCCAGAGCATCCACGAATTCCACGACGACCCACGCAACGCCGGCATCCGGATCTGGATCAACGGCGCGCTCAAGCCACGCGCCGAGGCCACGGTCTCGGTGTTCGACAGCGGCTTCGTGCTCGGCGACGGTGTCTGGGAAGGCCTGCGCGTAGCCGGTGGCCAGCCATTGTTTCTCGACGCCCACCTCGATCGCCTGTTCGAAGGCGCCAAGGCGATCGCTTTGGACATCGGCCTGGATCGCGCCGGTTTGACCCGTGCTATCTACGACACCCTCGCCGCCAATGGCATGGAAGATGGCGTGCATATCCGCCTGATGGTGACGCGTGGGGTCAAGCGCACGCCCTACCAGGATCCACGCGTAACCATTGGGCCGGCTACCGTCGTCGTCATTCCGGAATTCAAGCTCGCCAAGCCGGAAACCCTCGCCACCGGCCTGAGCCTGTTCACCGTGCACGTGCGCCGCGGCTTTCCGGATGTGCAGGATCCCAAGCTCAATAGCCACAGCAAGCTCAACTGCATCACTGCCTGTATCCAGGCCTACACCGCCGGCGCCGACGAAGCCTTGATGCTCGACCCGCACGGCTTTGTCGCCACCTGCAACTCGACCCATTTCTTCATCGTCCGTCGCGGCGAAGTCTGGACATCGAGCGGCGACTACTGCCTCGGTGGCATCACCCGCGCCAACGTTCTGAAAGTCTGCCGTGAAGCCGGCATCCCGGCCTTCGAGAAGAACTTCAGCCTGACCGAGGTCTATTCGGCCGAGGAAGCCTTCGTCACCGGCACGTTTGCTGGTGTGGTGCCGGTGCGGATGATCGACGGCCGCAACATCGGCGACGGCGTGCCCGGGCCGATGGTAACGCGCTTGCAAGGCCTGTATCGGGAACTCGTGCAACGCGACGTGCTGTTCCGCAGCGGGATGCTGCTGGCGTGACCGGCATGCGGATCGCGATGTGGAGCGGGCCGCGCAATATCTCCACGGCGATGATGCGCGCCTGGGAAAACCGCGGCGATTGCACAGTCTCCGACGAGCCTTTATATGCCGCCTACCTCGCCGCCACCGGCCTGGACCATCCCGGTCGCGAAGAAGTGATTGCCGCCGGCGAAACCGATTGGCGACGCGTCGCGACCGCGTTGACCGGGCCGATTCCCGATGCGCAGCCGCTCTGGTACCAGAAGCACATGAGTCATCATTTGCTGCCTGCCATGGCGCATGACTGGATCCACGACTTGCGCAACGTCTTGCTGATCCGCGATCCGACCGAGGTAGTGAGTTCGTACCTGAAGTCGCGCGCTACGCTGACTCCGGAAGATATCGGCCTGCTTCAACAGGGCCGGCTGTTCGATGAAATATTCGAACGTAGCGGCAGCGCGCCGCCCATCATCGATTCCGGCGATTTCCTGCGCGCGCCGGAGGCGCACTTGCGGATGCTCTGCGCGTGGCTGGGTATCGAATTCAGCGAACGCATGCTGCACTGGCCAGCCGGTCCGCGCGACAGCGATGGCATCTGGGCGCCGCACTGGTACGACGCGGTCTGGAAGTCGACCGGCTTCGAGCCCTGGCAGGCGCGCGACGTGCACCTCGACGGCGAAGCCGCGCGCGTCGCCGACGCCTGCCGGCCGGTTTACGAGCGACTGCACGAGCAGCGACTGCGGCCGTAGGAATAGACGGTTATTCCGCTTTCGGGTATTGGCGCAGGTTCACCTTGCTGCCGGTTCCATCGGCGACGACGGTATAAACCAGCTTGCGACCGTCCTTCTCGTAACCGTCGGTGGACATCACAGGTTGGCCGTTGACGCGCGAATAGTTCTTCCAACCCTGCGCTACGTAAAGTGGCAGCAGCGTCGCAAACGTGGCGTTGGGATCGGTCGGCACGGTGAAGGAGACGATGTAGATCTTGCCCATGCTGATCGCGTCGGTCAGCTTGGCGTCCGGCGGCAGCGGGATATCGGCCGGGAAATCCGCTGGCAGATTGACGCTGGCGCCGCTGTCGATCTTCATTTGCCCCACGTCGACGTGCTCTTCCTTGGGCGGCGCGGATCCCGAACCGGCCGGCGCATTTGCCGCGACGGGGGTCGCATCGCGGCCACAAGCCGCGAGCGCCAGAACAATAAAGGCGATAGTCAGGGATTTGATTTGGCGGCGCATGATCGCGGTCCGGGGCTGGGTTCCCGACAATCTACCCGCATTGACGCCAGTTTTGACCATCCGAACCGGAAGATGTCCGGCGGGATGGTGGGCGGTACAGGTTTCGAACCTGTGACCCCTACCATGTCAAGGTAGTGCTCTACCGCTGAGCTAACCGCCCCCGAGGGGAGGCGAATTGTACGGCAGGGGCCGTTTTCGGGCAACTTCAGATCGGCGATTGCAGAGACGCGGCCTTGAGCCGCTGCATCTCGTCGCGAAGCTTGCCTGCCTGCTCAAACTCCAGGTCGCGGGCGTGTTGATACATCTGCGCCTCGAGTTGCTTGAGCCGGGCGGCCAGCTTGGCCGGCTCCAATACCCGGTAATCGGCGCCATCTTCGGCCACTTTGCGCGATCGGCCCTTGCCCGAATCCGGTTCGGAACGCGCACCTTCCATCACGTCCATGATTTCGCGGGTGATCGACTTCGGCACGATGCCGTGTTCAAGGTTGTACTCGACCTGCACGCGCCGGCGCCGGTCGGTTTCCTCGATCGCCCGCTTCATCGAGTCGGTCATGCGATCGGCGTAGAGAATGGCCTTGCCGCGCAGGTTGCGGGCGGCGCGGCCGATGGTCTGGATCAGCGCGCCGGTCGAACGCAGGAAGCCTTCCTTGTCCGCGTCGAGGATCGCCACCAGTGACACTTCCGGCATGTCCAGGCCTTCGCGCAACAGGTTGATGCCAACCAACACGTCGAACAGGCCCTTACGCAGGTCGCGGATGATCTCGACGCGCTCGACCGTTTCGACGTCCGAGTGCAGGTAACGCACCTTGACGCCGTGCTCGGCCATATAGTCAGTGAGATTCTCGGCCATGCGCTTGGTCAGCGTGGTCACCAGTACGCGGTCGCCCATCTTCGTGCGCAGGTTGATTTCCGAAAGCAGGTCATCGACTTGCGTGGTGACCGGCCGGATCTCGATTTCCGGATCGACCAGGCCGGTCGGGCGTACCAGCAATTCGACGATATTGCCTTCGCAATGCGCGTATTCGTATTTGCCCGGCGTGGCCGAAACAAAGATCGCGCGCGGTGAGCGGCGCTCCCATTCCTCGAATTTCAGCGGGCGGTTGTCCAGCGCTGACGGCAACCGAAAACCGAAGGTAACCAGGGTTTCCTTGCGCGAACGATCGCCTTTGTACATCGCGCCGAGCTGCGGCACGGTAACGTGCGATTCGTCCACCACCAGCAGCGCGTCCGGCGGCAGGTAGTCGTACAAACAGGGTGGCGGCTCGCCGGGCATGCGTCCGGTCAAATGCCGCGAGTAATTTTCAATGCCCGAGCAGAAGCCGACTTCGGCCATCATCTCGATATCGAACTGGGTGCGCTGCTGCAGGCGTTGCGCCTCGACCAGTTTGTTCTCGCGATAGAAATACTCCAGCCGTTCCTTCATCTCCGGCTTGATCGTCTCGATGGCGTCGAGCACGGTGCGGCGCGTGGTCACGTAATGCGACTTCGGGTACAGCGTGTAGCGCGGCAACTTGCGATAGACCTCGCCGGTGAGTGGATCGAACAGCGCGATATTCTCGATCTCGCCATCGAACAGCTCGATGCGCACTGCCTCGATCTCGGACTCGGCCGGATGCACGTCGATCACTTCGCCACGCACGCGGTAGGTGGCGCGGCGCAATTCGGTGTCGTTGCGCGCGTACTGCATCTCGGTCAAGCGCCGGATCAGCTCGCGCTGGTCAATCTTGTCGCCGCGCACCAGGTGCAGGACCATGCGGAAGTATTCGTTCGGATCGCCCAGCCCGTAAATCGACGACACCGTCGCCACGATGATCGCGTCGCGCCGTTCCAGCAACGCCTTGGTCGCCGACAGCCGCATCTGCTCGATGTGCTCGTTTATGCTCGAATCTTTTTCGATGAAGGTATCGCTGGCAGCGACATAGGCTTCCGGCTGGTAGTAGTCGTAGTAGCTGACGAAATACTCGACCGCGTTGTGCGGGAAGAAGCTCTTGAATTCGCCGTACAGCTGGGCCGCCAGAGTCTTGTTCGGCGCCAGCACCAGGGTCGGCTTCTGCACGGCCTGGATGACATTGGCGATGGTGTAGGTCTTGCCCGAGCCGGTCACGCCAAGCAGGGTCTGGTGGGCAACGCCGGCCTCGAAGCCTTCGATCAGGCGTTTGATCGCCTCCGGCTGGTCGCCGGCGGGTTCGAATGGCGCAACGAGTTCAAAGTGGTCGGACATACAGGACGGCGGGATTCAATCGGCCAGTATAGACCGCCCCGGTTTTTCGGCTGCCGTCAGGATTTTCCCACCATGGCTTCAGCCGCTTACGGATAGAACGCGCTCGCACCGCAAGCCATCGTGTCTACACCCGACCGGAGACCTGCCATGCCCATCGCCCGTGGATTCACCTTGCTCGAATGCCTGATCGCGATGGCGATTGCCGCATTGCTGTTCGGCATCGCCCTGCCCGCTGCCAGCAACGGCCTGGAGGCCGCCCGCGCCTGCAATGCACGAAGCGAGTTGCTGTCCGGCCTGACAACGGCCTCGACACGAGCGGCGCTGACCAGCCAGCGCACGGTGCTCTGCCCAAGCCTGGATGGCGTGCAGTGCTCTGATAGCGAAGACTGGAGCGCGGGCTGGATCGTATTCATCGACCCGAACGCCGACCGCCACCACGATCCGGACGAACGCCTCCTTCAACAGCAAGGCCCGCTGGCTGGCAAGGTCCACCTGCGCAGCACCGTCGGCCGGACCCGGATCGTCTTCCAGGGTAACGGCGGCAATGCCGGCAGTAATGTCAGTTTCACCCTGTGTGACGGCCGCGGCGCAGCCCGGGCGGTATCGCTGGTGCTCAGCAATGCCGGCCGACTGCGTGAAGGTGTGCCGACCGAAGCCGCCATCGCCGCAACCTGTGCGGGTTAAAAGTTGACGCCCCCGCCGCAAAGCCCGAAAATGCGCGTCCCGCCCGAATAGCTCAGCCGGTTAGAGCACTTGACTGTTAATCAGGGGGTCGTTGGTTCGAGTCCAACTTCGGGCGCCAGTATCCCCAGACCTGCAACGACACAGGTCTCATCCCGGTCGGGAGGCGGCAATGAGCGAATTGCATCGCATCACCTTCGATCCGAACCAGTTCGGGGGCAGACCTTCCCTGCGGGGGTTTCGCGTGCGCGTCAAGGACGTACTTGACCTGCTCGCGGCCGGCGCAAGTCGTGACGAAATCCTGCAGGATTACCCCTATCTCGAAGCGGCTGATATTACCGCTGCCCTTGAGTATGCTGCGGCGCAAAGCGATCACCCGATCCTGCGTGTCGCCTGATGCGGTTTCTGGTCGATGCCCAGCTGCCGCCCGCACTGGCGCGCTGGCTGACCGAACACGGGCACGAAGCGTCCCATGTATTCGACATCGGCCTAGGGCGGGCTGGCGATCTGGAAATCTAGAATTACGCAGCCGAAATCCGTGCTGCTATCGTGACCAAGGACGAGGATTTCGTCACCCTGCGACTTGCCAAGAGCGAAGGGCCGACTGTCCTCTGGGTTCGATTGGGCAACTCCCGCCGGGCTACCTTGCTGGATGCCCTGGGAACGATTCTGCCCGCCGTGATTCAGTCACTGGAGAATGGTGAACTGCTGATCGAGATCGTCTAGGTGAATAGTTGGTTCGAGTCCAACTTCGGGCGCCACTGCTACTTGAATGCCCGCCACGTGCGGGCGTTTTCGTTTCTGGGGCCGCCCCAAAACCGTCGAGGCCCCTAGTCAGCCGGAACTTGCCAGTCGCTTGTCATCGATCCAAATGGGGCCTGGCCATCAAATCACTGACTAACACAACGCAAGTTTGGCGATCATCCCCGAGCGGGTCTCGCCTTCTTCTTTCGCGCGCTTGTCGAGGCGGAACAAGACACGGCGCGGGATCGTGATGTTCACTCGCTCGATCGTCGTGTCGAGCGCCGCCGGATCGACGGTGATCAGCCCGTAAGCCCAGTCATGGTATTCGGGCATGGCACGAATGCCCTCAAGGCTGGTGGGATGCGGGATGTCCTGCCCCTGATCGAGGGCGGACTCGATCCAGGCGATGACCGCGGCCTCGGCGTTGGCGACGGCCTCATCCATGGTGTCGCCTGCTGAGAAGCAGCCCGGGAGATCGGGCACTACCACGCCATAGGCGGTGGTGTCGGTGCCGGTTTCAATGGCGATGGGGTAACGCATGGGAGGCTCCTAGAGTCCGGCTTGGCGTTTGATCGCCGCGACCAACCCGCGGCCTAGATCTTTCTTGGGATGAGGAACGACCACGGGTCGTTGGCCCGGCTTGATGAAAACATGATGCGATCCGTTGACCCGGTCGAGCATCCATCCTGAGGCTATCAAAAGTCGGATCAAGTCCGTACTACTCATGGTGTGTATTATCCACATCAATCACCAAGTGTCAACGATACACACGCAATTGTGAGCCAGGCCGGTTAGAGCACTTGACTGTTAATCAGGGGGGTCGTTGGTTCGAGTCCAACTTCGGGCGCCAGCTGAACAAAAACCCGCCTTCCGGCGGGTTTTTGTTTATTTGATCGACGACGGCAATCAGGGGCAGGCAGGGAAGATCGCAGTGAACGTCGTCGGTTTGTTGTTTTTGCAATTGGTCCCATTCAATTGACCGCATGAGTAGCTACACGATGACGCTGTCTGGGGATTCGCCACGCCAGCGTCAAACGTCACTGCGACGGAAATCGCTGATCTTGCAGTCCACTTTGCGGCCGCAAGATCTGCTGCAAACGTGGCACCCGCGGTATGCGCGACAGCCGCCGTATAGGTTGTGCCTGCGTTGGTCACGATATTTCCAACCGCATATGACGTGCCGGTAACCCAAGCATTGGAGGACGCAATGCTGCCGGTGAAGTAAATGCGCGTCACCTCTCCCGGATACGGATTCACCCTCCCGTCCCCCAGCGAGGACGGGGCCGCCGCCCAGGTGATTGTCCCGGGACTTGGCGTGGTTGAAGTGACTGCGGTGACAGCGTAGTTCTTGCAGACGGAGCCGGTATAGGGCTGAAGAACGCCTGGAGCATTGGTAGCCTGATCGCTATTTAAATTGCCGACGGCGCCGCCAGTCGGCGTGCAATTGGACAGTTTCGTCGTAGTGTTGGAGACGTTTTGCTGATGGTTGTAACCACCAACATCAAGGCTTATTCCACCAGCAACATCCAAACCTGTCGACGCCGATCCGTTCTGTACATTGCAGGTGAACGGAGCAGCTACGCCCGTGCAGGAAATGCTTGAAGCTGTACCAGTAGTAAAATAAGACATGGCCAAGCTGCTGGTACCGGTGTAGGTCACCGGCGTCACGGTAAATGTGCCATTACCGGCAACCGCGGGTGGCGACCCGCCGCCGATGACGAACGACTGCAGGTCACCCTTTACCCCGGCAGCAACCGCTGGATTGGGCGTGGCAAGGTCATCGGAGGGCGAGATCGAATCAAATGAAAGATCCAGCAGGCCCGAGTTGGTATGACGCGCCTTCGTGGTAATTACGACCGTAGCCGGCGTGGAGTTTGACGTCGTTTTGCCACGGACCGGATAACCATAGGTCAGCGAGGTGCTGTAGTCGTTGTTGGTTACGCTGAGCTTGGTTCCGTCAGCACTGGTCCAGTCGGCAATTTCGGTCAAGTTGATCGAAGTGAAGGGAAGCAACTTGAGGATGCAATTGGAAAGCGTTGCCGAATCAACGTTGCAACTGGTGCTGGCCTTGGCATCGGTGATTGCGTTGACGGCATCCTGTTCAAGATAATCGACGTACATACCGCGCGAATGCAGCCACTTGCCTACCAGATCGCTCTGATTGATGGAAATGGAGGTTGGGTTGCGAAGGTAATAAGGATCGCCAGCTGCTTTGGTATATGGGTTGGCCGAGGTACCCACCGCGCCTACCGTGTTGTAGATCGCCTGCTCGGTACCAGCACTCGGCGTAGGCGTCGTGAATCGGCCAGTGAGGTAATCGATCACGAATTTCTGGTAGCGAGCAACTGCGCCGGTGACTGTAGTACCAGTTACAGAATTGCCTGCAACAACTGATGTGGTGTCTGGAACATAAGTGGCCGCAGTCGTGCCATCGCCGGTTGCCAACAAGGCGAAATAATCGTTGTTCAAATCCGCTGCCACCCGCCATTGTCCGTCAATACGAATAAGCCGGCAGGCTTCTTTGTACGTGCCAGTAGTTGCAGGTGCGCCCGCTGACTTGTTGAGGTAATGCGGATGCGCTGCAGTCACCGTGCCACTCACCTTGGTGGCCAGCAGCGGCGAGAACAAGGCGCCCGTGGTGCCAACTGGATCATGGTGATCGCGGCAGCAGATGTCGCAGCGCGTGCTTTGCAAGTTGACCGAAGCCGAATCCACGCCGGCGGGTGGCGAATAGGTCGTGGCAATCGGGACGACATAACGGGTGCCATCCCAATAGGTGGGGCGCTTGCCTCGGGCCGTGCTACCCGGCGCGGTGCCAAAATCGCAAGTGCAACCAACCATCACGGTTTCCACGCGCTGCTGAGCCGTTGCGGTGCCGCCGCTGAGGGCTGCATAGGTCAGTACGTCAAACTGGGTTTCGACCGTGCTGGTGCCGATTACGATCTGCGGCTTGGGATTGGTGGCTGCGCTGTTGGCACCGTTGCCAATGGCAATCGGAATCACCATGTTGTCCGCAGCCGGATCGTTGATGATGACGGGGATCTTGCGCGCTGCCGTAGTCGTCGCTGTCTTGGTGACCAAGGTGCTGTCACTGGGCGAGATCGCACCCGAGGCATCGGTCAGGGAGATGGTCTGGGTTGCACCATTGGCATCGGGCCAGGTGGTATCAACGTTGACGACCTTGAATTCGTTGTTGGCGACAAACCCGCTTGGGCTGGTCGGCGTGGCGCCGGTCTTGGTTGTGGTGGATTGAAAAGCCTGATCGCCTGACTCGTTGAGAATCCCGTCGTTGTCAACGTCCTGGTTGTAGACGTAGCGAGTCACCGTCCGCGTGCGCGTATACGTTACGCCACCGACAGTGACCGTGTCGTTAGTATTGGTGAGTGCCTGGTAACCAGCCAGATCGGTATATGTGCGCGAATCTTCCAGCATTTCCTTGCCCAGAGCCAAAGCTTCGGACTGGGCTTTGGCTTCGGTCGATGCGCGCACCAAGGCGACTTGCAATGTCGCCAGCGCGAGCAGGCCGAAGGACAGGATGGCAACCGCCACCAGCACTTCGATCAAGCTGAATCCGCGGCTAGGGAGGAAATTATTATTTCTGGTCATGTCAGCGTCCTCAGAAGCCGTTGCCGCTATCGAGCCAGCTGCCGGCGACACGCGCGAAGGTCGCGCTCGGCGGGAAAGTGTTGGGGTCGTTATTTACCGAGGTATCGTCGTATATGATGATCGGATTGCCGGCGACCTTGATATCACCTTCGACTACGATGGATCCGAACACCGTGCCGCCGTTCATCGTGTAGGTGTAATGATTACCGTCGAGATTTTCGGCATTGATATTGTCGCGGTGCACGAAGATCATGCCATAGACAACGCCATTCGAACCTACCGAACCGTCTCCGGTAATCACCAGGATCACTGGCGCCGTCGCAGAACCATAGGTGCCGGTAAGGCTGCAATCGCCGGTGATGTAGTAAAGCCCGGAGGAACTACCGTTGAGGCTGGTACAGTTGTTCAGGATATGCGAACTGTCCAAGCCGACATCATTGCGCATGGCGTAATCGAAGCAGTTTCCGCCCTTGCTGCAGGTAGTGCCGTTGGTACCAAGCGTGATTCCATTGGGATCGCGATCGGCAACCACATAGTCCACGCCGAAGATCCATTCGAACAGGGAATCGTCGTTGAGCACGCCGGCGACATCAAGGGGACTGGGGCCGCCAGTGCCAGCCGCCGCATTGGTTGGGCCACCACCGGGGAAGAACTGGATATCCGGTGGGCAGGGATTGCCAGTGACACAGGCATTGCCATCGCGATCGAGGATATCGATGTTCTCGCGACGATTTCCACCGCTCGGGTGCCCGGACAGCCAGGAGGCGGTGTCGTCTTTCGAATTCGGGCAGTGACAAGGGGGGCTGAAACCGGTCTGCGGACAGACTGCCTTGGCCTCGGTGATGTCGTTCTCACCCGGGGATCCTTTCATGAAATCACCGATGTAGCACGACGTCATGCTGAAGGTACCGCCACCCGTGGTGCTTTCTACCTGCGCATCGGCGGGCGTCCAGATCGATCCGGGCAGGCCATAACCACCGGCATTGGGGGATGTCACGATGGTGACGTCGCCATTGCCGTTGAATATGCCGGCACCGATGAACGGAACCGCCGCTGAAGCACTGAACGAACTGTAAGACGCCCATGTTTCCTTGACCGTCGCCTTGGCATTTTCGTTTGTCAGGGCCGCGTCACCGATCAGAGTGACCGCGATGCGATTTCCCGAAACCGGATTGGCCCGGCACAGTGCCGGCGAAACACTACTGTCGAAACGGCACAGCAAAGCGCGAACCTTGGTGGTAGTGGCAAATTGTGCCGTACCGCCAACGCCCACTGTCGAAGTTTCCAGAACCGCTCCCGCGGGGGCCAGCGCGGTATAGGGCATGTTCAACACGGCATTGTGGGCGGCGTCGTTGGTGGCAACCCCGTCGGTTCCATCAGTGCTGTAGAACCAGAGCTCGCCACGGCGCCCGGTATTGGGGTATGGCGTCGAAGTGGTGGCATTGATCTCCGCCATGCACGGGTGCAAGGTGCCGTCAGCGAGTGCCGCGATGTTCGGGAATCCGGTTACCGTGGAGCACCGCACCCAATGCTTGCCGGACGCAACGTCGGCAGCGAGCCAGCCACCCGTCGTCTTCTTGATGATGTTGCTGCGATTGGCCTTCAGATACTCACCGCCCAGATTGACCGCATACTCCGCCGCCTGCTCCACCAGTCGCGCGCGGTTGTCGTTGGTCGCGGTCTTCTGTTCGAACAATCCGACGTTGGCCGAAAGCAACACGATCACTGTCAAGATGATCAGGATCATGATGGTGACCAGCAAGGTCGCGACGCCACGCTGCTGGCGGGGCCCGTGGAATCGAAGTGGGAGCGGAGTACGGAACATGGGGGTGATCCTGTCGGACAGAAGTTTCAAGTACCGGTGGGGGCGACAATGCAATTGGTGCCTGGTGTCGTGCGGATACAGTCGGCCCGTACCCGAACCTTGCTTTGGACGCTGCGGGAAACATCACTGGCATTGATCAGGTTACCGACCATGGTGATCTTCAGATCCCGAATCTGCATGCTGGAGCTGCTGATGTTCGACGTCGGATCCACCAGGAACGAGGTGATATTGAGTACCCGCGAATCGCTGAGGGGGCACCACGGGCTGAGTCCTGCAGCCTGGTTCGCCACCGATGTGCAACTGGCAGGATACGTAGAGTAATCCGCACCGCCATTGGTGCCGAGCGCCACGGAATCACAGGACGGGGTACGGCCAGCAGAACTTTGGGCAAATTCCAGCACACCGACCGCGACACCATTGACGGTCAGCGCCGACGGTACCCTTCGAACGGCGCGGATCTCGCCGTTATTCAGGTCAACGGTCCCGGCTGTGCCAGGCAGCCTGTCATACGTGTAGATCACGCAGCTGCGATTGCTGTTCGCACTGATGATGTAGATCTGGTTGAACGGCGAGGATGCCGTGCTGCTGCTGGGCAGGTTGACGTAGGCCATGGCATTCTGATCGTAGCCGGCGCGCCGCAGTTCCCGGGTGACGAAATCGAGGTTGCTGCGCAGCTCCTGCTCCAGCCGCGTTGCCCGCACGAATTCACTGTTGCTCTTCAGGCTTGCCCCCATGAACGTTACCGCGGCCAGCGATACGATCAGGCCAGCCACCAAGGCGATCATCAGCTCGATCAGGCCGAATCCGAGCGTTTTTTGTTTTACTGCTGTCATGGCTGGGCGCTCGTCGATCATGGGGAACACCGGCGGTCGTTGAACTCAGGCAGGTGATGCGAGGCCGAGTTGGAGTCGCAAATCACCCCGCGACCGAACTGGTCCACGCTCAGGTTCATCTTGTAGGTGTAATGCCCTGGCGGGCCCTGGAGGGTAACGACACCGTCGTCTGCAGCAACCGTCAGCGCGGTCCGCTTGGGCTCGATCACCGCAGGCTCGATGTTCGCAAGGGTTGTGCCGCCACCCAGCGTAACGCCGGACAAGGTGACGCGATTCCACTCGGACTGGTCGACCGGGAATCGGGCCACGTCACAGGAAGTCGCACTCAGGCAATCACATGGGGTTGTGTCTGCCGGATCAGTTGTCGTCGCCGCCCCGATGCAGAACGCCCCGGCGCTGACGCTTTGCACCATCGCCACCTTGACCATCGTGTTGCGTTTTACCGCCTCGAACCGGGCCTGGTTCCAGAAGCTGAGCAACTGGTCATCCGCGCCTCGGATCGCCGAGCGCTGGCGCATACCCTCGAAGGAAGGCACCGCCAGCATCATCAGGACAACGATCACGGCGACCGTCACCATCAACTCGATAAGGGTGAAGCCTTTGCCGTGGCGACTTCCGAAACCCATAATTCCCCCAACATCTCAAGCTGAATAAGACGACAGCAACAGACTTGCCGCAAGCGGGACCGGACGAACGGCTGGTCCGAGGGGACCAACGAGTCATGCCCGCTACCCGGCCCCGGTGGTAGGATCATACTAGAGCGCAAGAGGGGTGGTCATGAAGCGAGTTCGCGGGTTTACCTTGCTGGAACTGATGATCGTGGTCGCCGTGATCGCGATACTCGCGGTCTTGGCCTTGGGCAACTACACCAAGCAGGTACGGAAGAGCCGGCGCGCCGAGGCCAAGCAGGTCGTCCTGGACTATTCACTGCGCGAAGAAAAATGGCGTAACAACAATGCCACGTACGGGACACTGGCCAATATCAGCGGCGCTACCCCGACACCGAGCGGCAACTACAGCATTGCCATCACGTTCCCCAGTTCCGGCAACTGTGCAGGCGGTGCCGCCAAGAGCAGTGCCAACAGTTACATCCTCACAGCAGCCACTGTTTCCGGAAGTCTCCAGGCGCCGGACAGCCAATGCGCTTCCATGGTCCTGACCAACGACTGCGGTAACGTTTCCAAGACTTCATCGTCGTCCACCACCTGCTGGTAGGCGACGGTCGGTACTCGCCGCGGATCTTCATTCGTCATCAAGTGGCATTTAACCCTACATATAATTAGGGTTTGTATATACATATTGACAATAATTATTCAACATGTAGATACTTACCCTATTTATTAGGGCTCAAGACAAAGATGCGCGATGAAACAAGCTGATGCTCTCAAAGCATTGCGAGGCCTGGATCGGTGCGGAATCTATGTGCTGAGCAAGGGCGACCTCGGGAAGCTGTTCCCCGATGAGGAAGAAAAAACGCTCGAGAAATCGCTGCAACGCCTGGTCGCGGACAACCTCCTGGATCGGGTCAGCAAAGGCGTGTATCTGAATCCGCTGGCGACGTCGAAAAAAAGCAATGTCGTGGAAGACATTGCCGTTGTGCTCCGGCGCGGGCATTTCTCTTATGTAAGCCTGGAATCGAGCTTGTCGGAATACGGCGTGATCTCCCAGGTTCCGGTTCGACGCTTGACCGTCATGACCACGGGCACAAAGGGGGTCTACAACACCCCGTACGGAACTATCGAATTCACCCATACCAAACGCCGACCGGCGGACATAATCGCCCGAACGCTGCTGGTGAAAAATCGCCCGCTGCGGATCGCTACCAGACAGGCCGCCGAGCGGGATTTGCGTCGCGCCGGGCGCAATACCGACATGATGGTCAAAGAAGAGAGCGCCTGATGGACAGGCAGGATTTCAACGAACTGGTCGCCCTGGCCATGGCGCAGCCGGGTCGCGTCGCGATGCGGCCAGTCGTGGAAAAAGAAATCCTCCACTACGATATTTTTCATGCGCTCGACAAAGCCGGGCTGCTCAAGCGCCTGGTATTCCAAGGCGGCACCTCGCTGAGGCTGTGCCGCGGCTCCAACCGGTTCAGCGAAGATCTCGATTTCGCTGGCGGCAAGGACTTTGCCGCAGCGGCGATGCTGCCGATAAAATCCTGCATCGAACACCATATCGGCGAACGCTACGGGTTCACCGTGGAAGTGAAAGAACCCCGGGAAATGTCACTCGTGCCGGAACTCGAAGGCGTCAAGGTGGACAAATGGCAGATCAGCATCGAGACAGCGCCACGACAGCGCGACCTGCCGCGACAACGGATCAAGATTGAAATTGCCAACATCCCGGCATACACACGCGAACTGGTGCCGCTTCGATCGAATTACGATTTCTTGCTGGGCTACAACTCAGTGCTGGTGAATACCGAATCCCTGGATGAAGTCATGGCAGACAAGTTGATTGCCTTTCCCGCCTCGACCAAAGTCATCCGCTTTCGGGATATCTGGGATCTGGCCTGGCTCGTCCAGCAAGGCGCCAAGTTGAATCCAGCCTTGGTCGAACTGAAAATTGCCGACTACCGGATCGTCGATTTTCCTGGACTGCTGGCCGCTGCCATTGCCCGTGTACCGGGAATCGTGACTGGCAAGCCGTTTAAGGACCAGATGCTGCGATTCATCGATTCCGACACGATTGCCAAGACGCTCGACAACCGTGAATTCCTGGATTATCTGACCACGAGCGTAACCGGCCTGCTGTCCAAACTAGCTGGTTACCTGGCTGACCCGCACTCGGAAAGCCAGTCATCTGTCTTCAGGATGTAGGCACCCGATAACACGGCCGGTACTCGCCGCGGATTTTCATCCGGCGCTGTTCGACGAAGGCACGCAGCAGGTCGTCCAGCGCCTGCATCACTTCCGGGTCGCCGTGGATTTCGAACGGGCCCTTCGCGGCGATGGCCGCCATCGCCGATTCCTTGACGTTGCCGGCAACGATGCCGGAGAACGCTCTGCGCAGATTTGCTGCCAGCAAGTGCGGCGGCTGTTTGCGATGCAGGTTTAGGGCCGTCATCGCCTCATGGCTGGGCTGGAACGGCTGCTGGAACTCGTGCGGAATACGCAGCGTCCAGTTGAAGAAAAACGCATCGTGACTGCTGAGCCGGTGTTCGCGCACCTGGCGCACACCCTTGACCATCGCCACCGCCACCTCGACCGGATTGTCGACGAGGATGCGGTAGCGCGATGTCGCGGCGTCGCCGAGCGTCAGGCGGAGGAAGCGATCGATCTGATCGAAGTAGTCGGCCGATTCCGAAGGGCCGGTGAACACCAGCGGGAACGGCAAATCGGCGTTGTCCGGATGCAACAGCAATCCGAGTAGATACAGGATTTCTTCGGCGGTACCGACGCCGCCCGGGAATACGATGAAGCCGTGGCCGAGCCGGACGAAGGCTTCGAGCCGCTTCTCGATGTCCGGCATGATCACCAGGTGGTTGACGATCGGGTTCGGCGACTCGGCGGCAATGATCCCGGGTTCGGTGATGCCGATGTAGCGGTTGTCGTGCCGGCGCTGCTTGGCATGGGCGATGGTCGCGCCCTTCATCGGCCCCTTCATCGCGCCCGGGCCGCAGCCGGTGCAGATGTCGAGCCGGCGCAGGCCAAGTTCGTAGCCGACTTTCTTGGTGTAAACGTATTCCTCACGACCGATCGAATGACCACCCCAGCAGACCACCAGGTTGGGGTCCACGTGTGGGCGCAGTACCCGCGCGTTGCGCAGGATCTCGAACACCGCGCCGGTGATGCCTTCGCTGGTGCCGAGGTCGAACTTGCCGCTGCCCTGGACGTCGATCGAGGTGTAGACGATGTCGCGCACCACCGCGTACAGCAGGTCGGCAACGCCGCGGATGATCTCGCCATCGACGAAGGCCAGCGCCGGCGCCTGCTGCAGTTCGATCTTGATGCCGCGATCCTGCTGCAGCACGCGGATGTCGAAGTCCGGATACATGTGCTGGGCGGCGCGCGGATCGTCGGAATCGCTGCCGGTGGTAAGCACCGCCAAGGCGCAGCGACGCAGCAGTTCGTGCAGGCCGCCACGGGAAGCGTCGCCGAGGCGGGCAATCTCGTCGCGCGAGAGCACGTCCAAGGCACCGCGTGGCGA
Organism: Gammaproteobacteria bacterium; assembly: GCA_025356635.1. Taxonomy (GTDB): domain Bacteria; phylum Pseudomonadota; class Gammaproteobacteria; order Xanthomonadales; family Xanthomonadaceae; genus Arenimonas. Next base: position 6,744 of record JANXRY010000048.1, on the reverse strand, counting down.
GATGCGCGCGTTGAACGCGGGTTGCGGTGGCGGTTGGTGGTTCATGGCAGACAATTCATGGCAGACCATTCATGGCGGCGAAGAATGCAGGTAGGTGGCAATGCCGTCCATCAGCATCTGCACGGAAATGGCGACCAGCAGCATGCCCATCAGCCGCTCGACCGCCACCAGCACGCGTTGCCCGAGGATCTTGTACAGCGTGGTGGCCGAGAACAGGATCGCGGCGGCGGCCGCCCAGGCGAGGAGCAAGGCCAGGCTCCAGTCGCCCATGCGGTCGGGATTCTCGCTGCCGAGCAGCATCACCGAGGCCATGCCGGATGGCCCAGCGACCATTGGGATCGCCAGTGGCACGATGAAGGGCTCGCCTTCGATGCTGTCGCCGAACATGCCTTCCGGGCTCGGGAAAATCATCTTCAGGCCGATCAGGAACAACACGATACCGCCGGCAATCGAGACTGACTCCTGGCGCAGGTGCATCGCATCGAGCACGACCTTACCGCACCACAGGAAGCCAAACAAAACGCCAAGCGCGATCAACAATTCACGCGCCACCACAATGCGTTGGCGTTTCGCCGACAGCGGCTTGAGCAGGCTCAGGAATACCGGGATGTTGCCAAGCGGATCCAGGATCAGGAACAGCAGCAGGGCAGCGGACAGCGTGGTCACGCGGTCGGCCTCGGCGCGTAGACCTGGCCGCGCTGGTCGCGACCGGCTTCGGATAACAGGTGCACGCAGGCCGGTGCGTACACCGACGGCGGCGGGCAGTTAGTGGCGGCTCCCTCGACGTAGGCGCGGTTGCGCACGGCGCTGCGCATCGGCCCGGGTTGCAGGGCGCTGACGCGCACCGGGCCGGTTTCGGTTTCGTCATGCAGCATATGCATCAGTCCAACCAAGCCAGCCTTGGCGACGCCATAAGCGCCCCAGTAAGCCTTGTTCACCCGGTTGAGATCGTCGCCGACGAACACCACCGCGCTGTCGGATTCTTTCTTCAGCCAGGGCAGGCAGGCTTGGGTCAGCAGCCAGGGTGCGGTCAAATTGACGTGGATCTGGCGGACGAAATCCTCTGGCGGCGTGACTTCCAGCGGCTGCAATCCGGCGAAATCGGCCGCGCAATGCAAGACACCGTGCAGGCCGCCGAGCTCGGTCGCGATCTTCTCGGCCATGGTTTCGTAATCGGCCGGACTGGCGCCGGCCAAGTCGAGCGGATAGTTCGCCGGTTCGGGTCCGACCTGCTTGAGCGAGTCGTAGACCTTGCTGAGCTTGGGCACTTTCCGGCCCAGCAGCACGACCGTCGCGCCTGCGGCGGCGCAGGCCAGGGCCGCGGCTTCGCCGAGCCCGCCGTGCGCGCCGGTGACCAGGACCACCCGGCCAGCCAGAACGGGCATCGCTGTCACGCGGCTTTCTGCGCCTCAGCGACCATGCGCGCGAGTTCGCCGCTCTCGAACAGCTCGACGGTGATGTCGCAGCCGCCGATCAGCTCGCCGTTGATGAACAGCTGCGGGAAAGTCGGCCAGTCGGAATAGCGCGGCAGGTTGGCGCGTACTTCGGGGTCTTCGAGCACGTTAACGCTGAAATACTGCGCGCCGGCGGATTTCAACGCCTGACTGGTGCGGCTGGAAAAGCCGCACATCGGGAACTGCGGCGTGCCCTTCATGAAGAGCACGATCGGGTGCCCTTCAACGATGCCTTTGATGCGGTCCACGACCGGATTGATGGCCATTGCGATCCTCTGTTCACGCCCCGGCAACAGGCCGGCCGGCGATTAGGCGTAAAATTATAGCTTCCCTGCCCCGCTCACGTTGGAGATTCCGATGGCCATCGAACTACCCGCCCTGCCCTACGACCGTGCCGCGCTCGCGCCGCACCTCTCGGCCGAGACCCTCGACTTCCATTACGGCAAGCACCACCAGACCTATGTGACCAATCTGAACAACCAGATCAAGGGTACCGATTTCGAGGCCATGGACCTTGAAGCGATCATCCGCAAGGCCCAGGGCGGCATGTTCAACAACGCCGCGCAGATCTGGAACCACAGCTTCTACTGGAACTGCCTGAGCCCCAATGGCGGCGGCGAGCCGATGGGCAAGCTGGCTGATGCAATCAATGCCGCGTTCGGCAGCTTCGCCAACTTCAAGGAAGAGTTCACCAAGACCGCCATCGGCACCTTCGGCTCCGGCTGGGCCTGGCTCGTACAAAGACCGGATGGCATGGTGGCCTTGGTCAGCACGCCGAATGCGGCCACGCCGCTGACCGGCAGCGACAAGGCGCTGCTCACCTGCGATGTCTGGGAACACGCCTACTACATCGACTACCGCAACGCCCGCGCCAAGTATGTCGAGGCGTTCTGGAGCCTGGTCAACTGGGATTTCGCCGCCGCGCAGATGGCGTAACGCAATCAAGCACGCAGGCGCGCCACCACCGGTGCGACCTGCGCTTCCCGCGACAATTCGCGGCCGACGCACTCAAGCGCGTCGGCCAGTTCTTCGGCGGTGTCGGCGCGGAAAGTGGCATGGCCGACCTTGCGGCCTTCGCGCGACGATTTTCCGTAGTCATGCCAGTGGCCGCAGGCCGCGTCGAGTACGGGCTTTTCTGCCGGCAACTGACCAATCCAGTTCAGCATGCAGGCGCGACCGACCATGCGCGTGCTGCCCAGCGGCAAGCCGAGCACCGCGCGCAAATGATTCTGGAATTGCGAAGTCTCCGCGCCCTCGATGGTCCAGTGCCCGGAGTTGTGCACGCGCGGGGCCATCTCGTTGGCCATCAGTAAGCCGTCTTTCAGGAATAGCTCGAGCGCGAACACGCCGACGTAGTCGAGCGCCTCAGCCACACGGCGCGCATGCGCGATCGCAGATTGGGTCAACGCAAGTTCGACTTCTGCCGGTGCCAGACTGGCGGCGAGGATGCCGTGCTCGTGCCAGTTCTCGGTAATCGGCCAAGTACGGAATTCGCCATCGCGACCACGCACGGCAATCACCGACAACTCGCGCTGGAATGGCACGAAGGCTTCCAGGATCAGGCCGACCGTGCCGGCCTGCGTGCCCAGAGATTCCCAGGCGGCAGCGACATCGACCAGCGCCTTGATCCGGAACTGGCCCTTGCCGTCGTAACCCAGGCGACGCGTCTTGAGGATCGCTGGAATGCCGATGCTCGCAACGGCGGTGTCGAGGTCGGCGCGGGTGGCGATATCGGCGAATTCGGGCACCGGGATGCCGAGTTCGCGAAACAAGGATTTCTCGGCGAGCCGATCCTGGGCTACCGCCAGGGCGCGTGGATTCGGAAACACCGGGATGCGCTCGGCCAGCCATTGCGCGCTCTCGGCCGGCACGTTCTCGAAATCGAAGGTAGCGACATCGACGCGGCTGGCGAATTCGGCGAGCGCGGCCTCATCGCGATAATCCCCGACCACCATCGGCACAAACTGGCCGGCGCAGGCGTCGGCGATGGAATCGAGCACCAGGAAACGCAGCCCGAGCGGCGCACCGGAAAGCGCGAGCATGCGAGCCAGTTGCCCGCCGCCAAGGATGCCGACGGTGGTCATTCCTGCCTCGGGTCCGGCTTGTCGAGCACATCCTGGGTGAGCTGGGCGCGATAGGCGGCGAGCGCGGCCAGGATGTCCGGATGATCGGTAAGCAAGGAGGCGGCGAACAGCGCGGCGTTGGCAGAGCCCGCCGCACCGATGGCAAAGGTCGCAACCGGCACGCCGGCCGGCATCTGCACGATCGACAGCAACGAATCCAAGCCATTGAGCGATTTGCTCTGTACCGGCACGCCGAGCACCGGCACCGAGGTTTTCGCGGCGAGCATGCCTGGCAGATGTGCGGCGCCGCCGGCACCGGCGATGATCGCGCGCAGGCCGCGCGTAGCGGCGGATTCGGCGTACTGGTAGAGCAGGTCGGGGGTACGGTGCGCCGAAACCACACGCACCTCGTGCGGCACGCCGAGCTGTTCGAGCCGGGCGGCGGCATGCTGCATGGTGTCCCAGTCACTGCGGGAACCCATGACGACCCCGACCAGGGGCGAGACTGCGTTCGGGCTCATGGCGTCCTGGCTCATGGCAAGGCCTTCGTGCAAAACGCTATTCTAGACGCATCCCCACGCCGGCACGACCCCATGGACCGCAAGCTGCTCGACATCCTCTGCTGCCCGACCAGCAAGCAACCGCTGGCCCTGCTCAACGCCGCCGAACTCGCGGCGGTCAACCACGCGATCGCCGCCGGCGGGCTCCGTCGCGCTGGTGGTGAGCCGCAATCGGCGACACTCGCTGAAGGGCTGATCACCCGCGATCACAAGATCGTCTACCGCATCGACGATGGCATCCCGGTCTTGCTGGCCGACGAGGCCATCGCCACCGCCGGCATCGCCAACTTCCCGCGCTGACGTGGATGCCGTGCCGGCGCCGTCGACCGCAGTGATCGAAGCCAACGTTGCCCTGGCGCTGGCCGAGGACATCGGCAGCGGCGATGTCACCGCATCGCTGCTGCCCGACGTTTCCGAACGCGGCTACGTGATCGCCAAAGAATCCGCCGTGATCGCCGGCCGGCCGTGGTTCGACGCCTGTTTTCGCGCGCTTGATTCCGATGTGTGCATCGAATGGCTGGTCTCGGAAGGCGAACAGGTCGCCGCCAATACCGTGGTCTGCACGCTTGCCGGACGTTCGCACGCCCTGGTCAGCGGCGAACGTTGCGCGCTGAACTTCCTGCAAACACTCTCGGGCACCGCCACGCGCACCGCTGAATACGTGGCCGCGCTGGCCGGCACCCGCACGCGCGTGCTCGATACCCGCAAGACCTTGCCAGGCTTGCGGATGGCACAGAAGTACGCGGTCCGGGTTGGTGGCGGTGTAAACCACCGCTTCGGCCTATACGACACGGTGATGCTCAAGGAAAACCACATCCATGCCGCCGGCTCGATCGCGGCCGCAGCGGCGCTGGCGAAGTCGCGCTATCCCGATCTGCCACTGATCATCGAAGTGGAAACCCTGGCCGAACTGGAACAGGCGTTGGCGACTGGATGTACGCGCATCCTGCTCGACGATTTTTCACTGCGGATTTGCGTGTAGCCGTGCGCCGTGCCGAAGGCCGCGTACCGCTGGAAGTTTCCGGCGGCGTAGAGCTGGCTCGACTACGTGAAATTGCCGAGACCGGAGTGGATTTCGTCTCGGTCGGCGCGCTGACCAAGCACGTGCGCGCCGTGGATTTTTCGCTGCGCCTGGGCGAACCACCCGGTTAAATCGACTACTGCTTCGTGACCAGCAACACCATCACCGCGACCGCGGCGAGCGTCAAGAGGATCGCCGCCCACATCTGCAGCTTGCTGTTGACACTCACCGGCGCGGCAGCCGGCTTGGCCGACGCGGGCGCAGACATGTCCATGCCCGGCGCAACCATGATGAAACGCACGGCGTCCAGACGCAGTTCGTCGCCGGGATTGAGAAACCCGTTCTGGACGCGCTTGTTGTTGATGTAGGTGCCGTTCGAGGAACCCAGGTCTTCCACCGACAGTCCGTCCTGGGTCGGCTTGACCAAGGCGTGCCGACGGGAGATTTCGTCGGCGGCGACCGAGATGTCGCATTCCACCGCGCGGCCGATCACGGTCGGACCGGTGACCGGATAGACCTTGCCGAACACCGCGCCGGAAACACCGCGCAACAGGAACTTGGGGATCGCCATGCGCACGCGGGTGGCGCCGTTGTCTTCGTCCCCGCCAGCGTCCAGGCCGGCTGCTGGCGACGACGAGCGCGCGACCTCGACCACGGCGTACTTGGCGACGACAGGTCCGAAACCGAGCGTGTCGCCGGGGCGCAGGGCCATGATGTCGGTGACCGGCTTGCCGTTGACGCTGGCCGGGCCGCTGCCGGCCGGCACCTGAAGATTGGCGCCGGTGGCGGTCACGTGGATGGTGCAATGCACCGGCTGGATGCCCGGCTGGGTCAACACGACCGCGCCGTCGGGATCGGAGCCGATGCTGTTGACGCCCGGGCTCAGCCAGACCTGGCTATGTTCGCCGTTGGGAAACACCAGTTTCATCGTTGCTCTCCCCCGAGAGGCAGCGGCCAGGCGACCGTACGCCGCATCTTAGCAGCCGGCCCACGGGTTCCAGCTGAATCGGCGCGCCCGACCCTCTTCACTTCACTACCCGGAGGTGGCCGCCCTTGCGCGGACCATCGTCCGGTGCCGGCGTCGGACCGCCCGCGGGCGGTCCGTTGGTCGGCAGGGGACTGTCGTCCTCGGGGAGCATCATGCCCTGGCCGCTGTCCTGCGCGTAGATGGCCAACACGGCCAGCACCGGCACTTGCACGGCCTGGCTGACGCCGCCGAAGCGCGCCATGAAGCGGACTTCCTGGCTGCCGAGTTCGAGCTGGGCGACGGCGCGGGCGGCAATATTGAGCACGACGCGGCCGTCCTTGATCGCCGACGGCGGCACGCGCACGCCTTCGCGGGCCGCGTCCACCAGCAGGTAAGGGGTCATGCCGTTGTCGCCGATCCATTCGTACAAGGCCCGCAGCAGGTACGGGCGGTTGGACGTCATGCGCGCGGACTCGCTCACGCCGGCAGCTCGCGCAGCAGCTTCTCCTCGGGGGTCAGGCTGCGCAGGTAGGCAGGATTGCGGAAGATGCGCAGGCCGTAGTCTTCGATCGGCTTGGCTTCCTTGGGCAGGAGGATTCCGAATGAAGGCAGGCGCCAGATGATCGGCGCCACGGCGCAGTCGGCCAGGCTCATTTCCGGATTGAGGAAAAACTTGCTG
>JANXRY010000018.1 GCA_025356635.1 Gammaproteobacteria bacterium | reverse complement strand
CATCGAACTCGCGCATGGTGAAGTCCGGGCCGGCAGTGATGTTCACCAACACGCCGTTGGCGCCGGCGAGGTTGACCTCGTCCAGCAACGGGTTGGTGATCGCTGCCTCGGCCGCCGCCTGGGCGCGGTCGTCGCCACGGGCGGTGCCACTACCCATCATGGCCAGGCCCATTTCTGACATGACAGTGCGCACGTCGGCGAAGTCGACGTTGATCAATCCCGGGCGGACGATCAGGTCGGCGATGCCCTGCACGGCACCGAGCAGCACGTCGTTGGCGGCGCGGAAGGCCTGCATCATGGTCGCGTCGCGACCGAGCACGGTGATGAGTTTCTCGTTCGGAATGGTGATCAGCGAATCGCAATGGCTGGCCAGTTCCTCGATGCCCTTGAGCGCAACCTGCATGCGCCGGCGACCTTCGAACGGAAACGGCTTGGTGACCACGGCGACGGTCAGGATGCCGCGCTCCTTGGCCAGCTGCGCTACCACCGGCGCCGCGCCGGTGCCGGTGCCACCGCCCATGCCGGCGGTGATGAACACCATGTCGGCGCCGTCGAGTGCTTCGAGGATGCGTTCGCGATCCTCCAGCGCGGCCTGGCGGCCGACTTCCGGATTGGCGCCTGCGCCCAGGCCTTTGGTGACATTGCCACCGAGCTGCAGTTGGGTTTTGGCGCCGCACTGCTTGATCGCCTGGGCATCGGTATTGGCAGTGATGAATTCCACACCCTCGACGCCGGCGTTGACCATGTGCGCGACGGCATTGCCGCCACCACCGCCGACGCCGAAGACCTTGATTACCGCATTGGGTGACAGTTTTTCTACCAGTTCGAAATGTGCCATGTCCGTGTCCTCGTGGGTTCCGTGGGGGTATTTTCTTGTTTTCTTGATGAAGCCATCGCGGCTCACGCCGCTCCTACAGCCGCTAAAATTCGCCGCGGTACCAGGTCCGCAGTTTGTCGAAAAGAGTTCCTGCCTTGCCGGTGTTGATGCGTGGGCGTTGCGGGTGTTCGAGCTGGCTACCCCAGAGCAGCAGGCCGACACCAGTGGCGTTCACCGGATTACCGACCACGTCGCCAAGACCGGAGACACGCTGCGGAATGCCGACCCGCACCGGCATGTGCAGCATTTCCTCGGCCAGTTCGACCACGCCTTCCATGCGCGAAGAACCGCCGGTGAGCACCATGCCGGCGCGCACCAGTTCCTCGAAGCCGGAGCGGCGCAATTCCGCCTGCACCATTTCGAAGATTTCCTCGTAGCGGTTCTGCACTGCCTCGGCCAGCGCCTGACGCGCGAGCCGACGCGGCGGCCGGTCGCCGACGCTGGGCACCTGGATCGATTCTTCGGCGGTAGCCAACTGCGCCAGCGCGCAGGCGTAACGCACCTTGATCTGCTCGGCCTCGGGCGTCGGCGTGCGCAGCAGGTGGGCGATGTCGTTGGTGACCTGGTCGCCGGCGATTGGTAGCGAGGCCGTGTGCCGGATCGCGCCCTGCACGAACACGGCGATATCGGTGGTGCCGGCGCCGATATCGACCAGCACGACGCCAAGCTCTTTTTCGTCCTGGGTCAGCACCGCGGTGCTCGAGGCGATCGAGGCCAGGATCAGATCGTCCACCTGTAATCCGCAGCGATTGACGCACTTGCTGATATTGGCTGCCGCCGACAGCGCGCAGGTCACCAGGTGCGCGCGCACTTCCAGCCGCACTGCCGACATTCCGACCGGGTTGCGGATATTTTCCTGCGAGTTGTCGATGATGTATTCCTGCGGAACGGCGTGCAGGATTCGTTGATCGGCCGGAACGGCAACAGCTTTCGCCGCCTCGAGTACGCGGTCGAGGTCGGCGTAGGTCACCTCACCTGCCGCCACCGGCACGATGCCGGGCGAATTGCGGCACAAGGTGTGGCTGCCGGAAATGCTGGCGTAGACCGAGCGGATTTCGCAGCCGGCCATCAGCTCGGCTTCCTCGACCGCGCGCTGGATCGATTGCACGGTGGACTCGATGTCCACGACCACGCCGCGCTTCATGCCGCGCGATTCGTGCGAGCCGATGCCGATCACCTCGATTTCCTGGCCGGGCGAATACTCGCCGACCAGGGCAGTGATCTTGGAAGTGCCGATGTCGAGTCCGACGATCAGCGATTTGTCGCCTTTGCGGTTCATGTGCTCGCCTGTACTTGCGGTTTCGGGGCGCTGTTGGTCGGCGCCGGTGCGGCGCCCCAGGTCAGCGCAAAGCCATTGGTGTAACGAAGGTCGGCGCGCAGCAACGGCCGGTGTTCGGCGCTGAGCAGGCGTGGCATCAGCCGCGCGAATCGCGCCAAGCGTGCTTCCGGCTCGCCACGACCGATGTCGATTTCGGTGCCGTCGGAAAGCCTAAGACTCCAGCTGCCACGCGCCGACAATGTTGCTGCAGTGACCTGCCGGCCGATGCCCAGGAACAGCGGCTGCGCCAGGTTGTGGAATGCGATCATGTCGGCGGCGCGGTCGTCCGGCGCATCGAACTGCGCCAGCGTCGGCAGCGGCACTGCGGGTGCCGGAAAGATCTCGCCATTCTCCGACAGCAGCCGGTCCTTGCCCCAACGCGCCAGTGGACGATATTCGCTGAGACTCACTTCCAACCGATCCGGCCAGCGCTTGCGTACTTCCACTTTCTGTACCCAAGGCAGGGCCGCCAGCCGCGTGCGCATCGACTCGAGATCGACCGCGAAGAATCCGCGCTGCACGTAGGGCAACACAATCTGGCGCACTTCGGCATCGCTGACCTGGCGGAATTCGCCAGTCACCACCAGATGCCGCATCGGCCAGCGCGAGCCGGCGATCCAACCATTCAGCACGGCGACCACTGGCAAGGTCACCAAGGTGATGGCCAGCAACCAGGCGGCGATACGGACCAGGGCGTTCATGCGCGAGCGGCCTCCCTGGCGAACGAGGTCTCGAGGATCTTCCAACACAGCGATTCGAAATCGATGCCGATCTGCGCGGCAGCCTTGGGTACCAGCGAGTGGCTGGTCATGCCGGGCGCGGTGTTCACTTCCAGCAGGTAGAGCATGCCGGCGCGGTCGCGCATCACGTCGACCCGACTCCAGCCGCTGCAGCCAATCGCCTCGAATGCGGCGAACGCGAGCCGGCGGATCTCGTCCTCGTCTTCGCCATCGAGCCCCGGGCACAGATATTGAGTTTCATCGCTGACGTACTTGGCGTCGTAGTCGTACCACTCGCCCTTGGGCACGATCCGGATCGACGGTAGCGCCTGCTCTCCGAGGATGCCGACGGTCAGTTCCTGGCCGACGACCAGCTGCTCCATCAGCATCTCGCCGCGGCCGTCAATCGACATGTAGCGTGCCGCCAGGGCTACCGCGGCGTCGAGGTCGGAGTCGTCGAGCACGCGGCTGACGCCGACGCTGGATCCTTCGCAGGCCGGCTTGACGATCACCGGCAAACCGAGCGAGCGTGCTGCGGCATGCACATCGTCGCCCGGCGACAGGCGCGCATAACGCGGCGTCGGCAAACCAAGTGCCAGCCATATCTGCTTGCTGCGAATCTTGTCCATCGCAAGCGCCGTGCCAAGCACATTCGAGCCCGTGCATGGCACACCTAACGCTTCCAGCAAGCCTTGCAGAACGCCGTCTTCGCCACCGCCCTTGTTGCCGTGGAGAATATTGAAGACACGATCGAAGCCGCTCCTTCGCGGTTCGGACAGTGTCCCCGACTTAGCGCCGCCAACGACGTCGGTGACACTGTCCTTCCAGCGAAGCGCGGCGATGAGTTCCGGAATACCATCCACAGCATGCGCATCGACACCGCGCGCGCGCAACGCTTCGAGCACATTGGCGCCGGAATTCAGCGACACGTCGCGCTCCGAGCTGCTGCCGCCCATCAGCACGG